>NZ_JAPWDU010000001.1:300000-600000 GCF_027257155.1 Cerasicoccus sp. TK19100 | reverse complement strand
ACGAGGTTTACGATCAGCTCCGGATTTTGCTGAAGGTCGACGCCTGGCAGCTGCACTTCGATGCGGTTCGGCGGGATCGGGCGGATCAGCGGCTCGGCAACGCCAAGCGCGTTGATACGGCCGGAAATAATTTCGACCGCCTTCTCCAAGCGGACGTTTTGCGCATTGGGGTCCTGCTCCGCATCGATGCTCAGCACCAGCGAGACGCCGCCATCGAGATCCAGACCGAGGTGCAGTTTACCGCGTGATTGCTGGTAAAGATAATCGGTGATGATCTTGTTGGCACGTTGCAGATTCGGCTCACGCACCATCTTAATGTGCGGGAAGTATTGATCGTGCAGGTTGACCTTCTTTTCATTGGCCGTATCGCGCAAGGCGGCGACGAACGGGTAGTTCTCGGTGACCCGACTATCAGCTTCCTCGACCAGCTCATTGAACTCGGCGGCGTTGTCCACCGGCTCGGCGAGCACGTAGTCGCGGAAATCCGTGTCTTTAATCGGGAACAGCGAGAGCACCGCCCAGGCCATGATGACGGCGGTGAAGATCAGTTTCCAAATAATGGAATTTTTCATGGGTTTGGCAGTTGACCAAAGTTTCCTTGGTCCTTGATGCGGGGATTATGTTCGTGGAAAACTTACTTAGCCTCAGTTTTTTCCGGCTCGTCGGTGGTGTCTTCCGCCGCTTCATCACCCTTGGCGTCGTCCTTCTTATTCAGAACGGTTTGGATGAAGGGCTTGGAGATTTCGATGTTGGTGTTGTTGGCGACCTTCACCGAGACGCGGTCGCTCTTGACGTTAACAATCGTGCCGAACACGCCGCCCTTGGTCATGATTTTATCGCCCTTTTTCAGGCCTTTGACCAGTGCGTCGTGCTCCTTCTGCATTTTGCGCTGCGGGGCAACGATGAGGAACCAGAAACCGGCCATAAAGAGACCGATCATCAGGAAAAAGCTCATCGGGCTTTGATCGCCGCCTTCCGCTTGGGCTAAAATAGTGAAAAAAGATGCAATGTTGGGTGTTTCGAGCATGTTTAAATTCGGGAAATCGGGCAGACAAACGGATGCACCCACGGAAAGCAAGCGTGAATCAGCCACAAATCAGGGTGATTCACCCGCACCCGTGGGCATTAAATAGTGAGTGGCTTACTCCTTCTAACGCTGGTAATCCCGACCGCTCATCGAAACGGGGGCTTCCATCTGCCAGCGGGCCAAGGCCTTAGCCACGGCATCCTGCACATACACGGTGGGGATCTGCCCGGAAAGTTTGGGTGAAAGATAGAGGTGATCGCCGGCACGTGTGGCATTTTCGAGGAAGTCCATGCCCCCCTGCCCAAAGTAAACCGCCTGCCCGAACTTATTGTACGCCCCCATGATGACGGAGGCAGTGTCGACCTGCAGGATCTGTTCGCCGCCACGATCGCCGTTGACGTGGAACTCCCGCGATACGCCGCCCCAGCTGTGGCCGTTATACGGCGACTTAAGCGTGACGGATTGCTCCAAGATCTGCGGGACAATCAGCATTTCCACCTTGGTCTCGTCGTTGAGCTTCCAGATCAGATCACTGACGCCCTTGGCCATCACTTTGGGGTCGCTGGACTGAATTTGACGGCGCAGCGATTCCCCGTTGGCAGCCAGGGCGTTGGCTACCAGGTCTTCCGGAGCCACGAGATAGCCTTCCTGGATGAGCTCATCTGCCGTGGCCTCATTGACCATCGGGCAGATATACGCGTAATTTTGCGGCAGGTAACTGAGCACCTCAGACGGCAGCACCGCCACGTGGCCCGAGAAGTTATTTCCCATAGGCTCGCTGGAACTGGAACCGGAGCCCGGGTCCGTGCTTTCGCAACCGGTTAAAACAAACAACGCCAAGGAAAGAGATAACGCAAAGTGCTTAATCAGCATACCAATAGTTCACCGGATTTAAATCACCGGAGCAAACTAATTCGCGTCCAGCCATGATTTGACGTCCCCAATTTAAACACAATTGCCGTAGTTGGAAATAGTGTGTGTATTTGGCATAACGCAAGCCGCTGATGGACAGCTTGTCAGGAAAAATCCAACCATCCAAGGACAGTCCCTGAATAGACCGCTAACAGTCAAAGAGAACCCCGTAAAACCCAGAACTACCCCCCTCTTCTGGTTTGCCACCACCTCCGCCCTCGTGGCGTTGTTTTTAGCGTGAACATGCTAAGTTGGTATGATCCAACAACCCGCCGGTAACGACCGCACGGTCGAGATCGTCAGCTACGTCAGTGACGACGCGCACCTACTTAAAACAGCAATACAAGGCCACGGTATTCGGCGACACCGTCGGTAATCCCCTTATGACACTAGCGGTCCGAGCTTGACCATCCTCATCAAGCTGATGAGCGTGATCTCCATCGCTATGGCCAGCGTGAGCACCGGATTTCAGCTACTGTAATGAAACAAATCAAAATCGCCCTCTGCACATTTACGGCCGTCTGGCTGCCCGTTCAATTGCTCGGTCCCTGGCTGGGTATCTCTGCCATCGAGAGCCTGGTGCTTAAGCTGGGCGACATCCCGCGTATCGTCGCATTGGCGGGATTAATCTGGATCGCGATAGATCTATGGCAGTCACGGAAAACGCAGGACGAAAAGATTTGGTGGACGGTGCTCGGGGTTATTTTCGCTCCGATCACCGTGCCGGCTTATTGGTTTAGCTATGGCCTGCCCCGAGCGACGGAAGGCCGACGACCCGAGGCCGATACACCGTCAGATAATTTGAAAGATTAAGATTTTTTTCTTTAAGGTGCCCCCGGCAGTGTAAAGGATAAAGGCCTCTCACCTAAGCCCTTTCTACACCAAGCCGAATGACCATCGCCGATTCCGACGATAGCCAACCTAACGCTGACCAACCGGAACCCTCCGAACTTAAAGGCAGGGTTTTAAGCAGTGTCATTCATTGCCGCTACGCGAAGGCCGACCGCCGGTTAACGGTCACTGCCGTCATTTTGATTGGGCTGGTGAACTTTGCCTTCATCGTTGAAGAATTTTCGCTGCCGAGTGGTTCCCTGGACAGCGGCCGTGTTGTGCAGATGCGTGCGCTGCTGCTGGCGCTTTCCCTCGCTTTCGCCAGTTGGATCCCGTTTATTCGGTCCACAACCATGCTGCAGAAACTGGTGCTGGCGTGGCAACTTATCTGCAGCACCTTGTTCGTCTGGACTGACCACCTACTGCCCGTTAATGCCTATCAGAACTCCATGGCGGATCTCGCCTATCTGATCTCGATTTTCATTTTCATGCCCAACCGGCTGTCGTATCAGCTGATCTCCGGCACCTTTTTTGCCACGGCGCATATTTGGATGCTGCATGCCCATGGTGGTTTCACGGAGATGTGGTGGGAAGCTACGATGATTTTCCCCATTACGGTCATCTGCGGGCTGTATGTTAACTGGCGTTTCCACCAAACGCGTATCGCCGAGTTCCAACAATGGCAAAGCGAGCACCAGGCTCGCGTAAAATTGCAGATGGCCATGGATCGTATTGAAACACTGCGCGGCCTGCTACCGATCTGCTCCTATTGTAAAAAAGTGCGCGACGATAAAGGCTACTGGCACGAAGTGGAGAGCTACATTCGCGCGCATTCCACTGCAGAGTTCAGCCACAGCCTTTGCCCAGAATGCGGCCAGGAGCACTATCCGGGCATTCTTGGGCCCGAAGATTTCGGCGATAGCCAGTGTAATCATTAAGCCGGTGACTCGATCCATTTGCTTTCGCCTTTGACGAACGCCCGATTTATCCACAATTTCGCGCCAGAATGCCTGCTTCAGACAAGTCCAACTGGTCCCCCGAAAAATCCGCAGAATACTACGGCCTGCCCCGCTGGGGCCAAGGCCACTTTAGCGCGGATGCAAAAGGTAATCTGTGTGTCCAGCCACTAGGCGAAGACGGTCCCAGCATCAGCCTGGCGGATGTCCTGGCCGAAGCCGAAGCCGAGCACGGCCTACGCCCGCCGCTGACCATTCGCGTGCAGGACTTGCTCCGCCGCCGCGTGGAAATGCTCAACGAAGCCTTCCACCGCGCCATCGAAGAGGAAGGCTATGCGGGGCATTACCGGGGCGTGTTCCCGATCAAGGTCAACCAACTGCGCGAGGTAGTGGAAGAAATTCTCGACGCTGGCCGCTCCTATGACTTTGGCCTCGAAGCCGGCAGCAAGCCCGAGCTGCTCATTGCCCTCTCCCAGCTTGATCGCAAGAACGACCTGCTCGTCTGCAATGGCTACAAGGACATGGACTATATTCGCGCGGCCTTGCTCGGCGTGCGCCTGGGCCGCGAAGTCATCCTCGTCATCGAGCAATTTTCCGAAGTGGACGCGATCATCAAGGTGGCCCGCGAAATGAACGTGCAGCCCCATATCGGCTTCCGCGTCAAGCTGTCCATCGCCGGCGAAGGCAAATGGGCGACGTCCACCGGCGACAATGCAAAGTTCGGCCTGACCGCCGCGGAAATCGTCGCCGCCGGTAAAAAGCTGAAGCGCGCCAAGCTCGGCCATTGCCTGCGCCTCGTGCACTTCCACATCGGCTCGCAGGTGCCGAATATTTTGACGATCAAGAAGGCCGTCCGCGAGGCTGCACGCTTCTATTGCGAGATTCGCCAAATGGGCTTCGACATCAAATATCTCGACGTGGGCGGCGGTCTGGGCATCGACTACGATGGCAGCCGGACCAACTACGAGAGCTCAATGAACTACTCAATGGGCGAGTATGCGCGCGATGTCGTCTTTAACATCAAGAGCGTTTGCGAGCAGGCTGGCCATCCCGTGCCAGACATCATTTCTGAAAGCGGGCGCGCGCTGGTGGCCCCCCACTCGATCCTCGTGATTGAAGCCGTGGATCGCATTGTCAAAATTCCGGAAACCGAGGAAGGGAAGACGCCTAAGATCAAGAAGCACCAAATACTGGCCGACCTGCAATACATCCTGACCAACAAGGATGCACACGGCCCGCAGGAGCGTTTTCACGATGCCCAACAAAAGAAAGACGAGGCTGCAAATCTGTTCTCCCTCGGCTACCTGGACCTCCCTACCCGCGCCCAGGCGGACACCCTTTACTGGCAAATTTGCGCCGACATCCACACCGGCCTCAAGAAGGACGGCTACGTCCCCGAGGATCTTGAAAACCTCGGTGCCCTGCTGGCAGAGCAATACGTTTGCAATTTCTCCGTCTTCCAAAGCCTGCTCGACCACTGGGCGCTGGACCAGCTCTTCCCCATTGCACCGCTACAGCGCCTCGACGAAGAGCCGACCATCGAAGCGACGCTGGTGGACATTACCTGTGACAGCGATGGCAAGGTCACGGACTTTGTCGACCTGGAAGACGTTCGCCACAGTCTGCGCCTGCATCCGCTGGGCAAAAAACCATACTACCTGGGCATTTTCCTGGTCGGCGCGTATCAGGACATCATGGGCGACCTGCACAACCTCTTTGGCCGCGTCAACGAAGTGCACGTATTCCTTGAAGACGACGAAGAGGACGGCTTCTACATTGAGGAAACCATCCGCGGCTTCTCCACGGACGAGGTGCTCGACTTTATCCAATACAAAGGCGCGGACCTAACCCGAGCCATGAAAAAGCAGATCGACGTCGCCACCCGCAACGACGTCGTGAAGCCCCGCGAAGGCATCCGCTTGCTCAATCTTTACACGGATATGCTCAACCAAAAAACCTACCTGACACCGGGCGATAAGGTGAAGAAAACCGTCAAGAAAAAGGCGAAATAAAGCACGATCTTGGCTGGGAAAGTTTAGCATTTGGGAGTAGTGTCGATTGATAACATCATGAAAGACACAAATTACACAAATGAGTGGCCACCAAAGGCCTACAAAAATCTAGAATTCCTCAATAGCTCCCAGGCACGTCACGTGCGTATCCTTTGCGAATTGGCAGAGCCCAAAAAGCGCCTGAAACGCATGGGCGTGTATAACACCATCGCGTTTTTTGGCTCGGCCCGCATCCCCGATAGCAATACCGCCCGCGAACACCTGACCGTCGCCGAAAAAGAAGCCGCTGAAGGCAAACCCGACGACGAAGCCCTGGCCCAGCGACTTCGCGTCGCCAAGCGCCACATGCGTGCCTCCAAGTATCACGATATGGCGATGGAACTGGCCCGCCAGCTCGCCGAATGGTCCAAGACTATCACCGATCCCAAGAAGCGCTTTTTTATCTGCACCGGCGGTGGCGACGGCATGATGCGCGCAGCCAATCACGGTGCCTACCTCGCCGATCAGCCGTCTGTGGGCCTCGGCATCAGCCTGCCCTTCGAGCAGGAGCTCAATCCCTACATTCCGCACGATCTGCAGTTTGAATTTCACTACTTCATGATCCGCAAATACTGGTTCGCCTACATGGCCAAGGCGATGGTCGCCACCCCCGGCGGCTTTGGCACGATGGACGAGCTTTTCGAGATCATGACGCTCATTCAAACCCACAAGATCCAAAAGCGCATGCCGATCGTGCTGCTTGGTTCGGAATTCTGGAACGATATTCTCAATTTCGAAGCCTTTCGAGACTGGGGTATGATCAGCGATGAGGACCTCAATTTGTTCCGCATCATGGACGATATCGACGAGGCGCGGGACTGGATTATTGAGGAACTAACGACCCATTACGTCAACAAGCCACACGTCGAGCCGACCATACCGGGGATCTAAAACAGTTTCACTTTAAACCGCCCGCGAATGGGCGGGAATTATCATTGCCAGCGGCGGCACCGAGCCGTTACTTCAACTTGCATGCCCAGTGATTCCTTCATGCCGACACCTAAGCGACACATTGCCAAGTGGCCGTTTTTCGTTGGCGATGCATTGCTAGTGGCCACCGGCATCGGCCTGGCCTTCTCTCAGGGAGCGCCCCTGCCCCCGCTTGCGATGGCCTGGGTGGTCATTTCTATCGTCAGCGGTGCCGTATTGGCCTGCGCGCCCTACATCGTGGAATACTACGTGACCGCCAAACATGGCGGCGGCGACTGGGCAGAAGTGCGCAACCATGTGATGAAGCTGGAGTTTCGCCTGGCCGAAATAGAGCTGAATAGTGGTGGGGCACCGGAGTCTGCACGCTTGGCCCAGAGCCGTTTTAACCGCTATTCGGACGATGAAGACCTCGGCATCGGTGAAGTCGTCAAACAGCAAAAACCCGAGGAACCCGAGTCCAAGCCCGCGGCGACCCAGCTAAAGTTCGGCCCTACCGGCGCAGACCTCGTTGGCAAAAAACACCAGTCGGAGCCCGAAACCGTAGCGCCCGAACAGATTGAGGAATCAGAGCCAGAGCCACCGGCCAAGCCTAAATCCAAGCCACCTTTTCGCATTAGCAAGGCACCCTTGGCCGATAGCGACCTCGACGAGGAAGAGGCCAATTTGCCCACCAGTCTCGACGACATCGGCCCAGCCGAAAAACGCACGCCCACTCACCTGCGCAAGGCGCTGGAGCAGGCCCGCAAGGAAACCGGCTCCAAGGCTGTCGCCCGCCTGATTCGCGGCGGCAAGAGCTAGGCGCGGCCGTTTAGTTATTCGTGGGGTGCCACCGGGATTCGCGCCGCAACCTCCTTTAGCGAATCGACTACGACAGCGCCCGTCGCCTCCAGACGCTCCCGCGAATTATGCCCGTGCGAAACGAGCACACAGTCTGCACCGACGGCATTGGCGACCTCGTAATCATGCACGGTATCGCCGATCAGTAGCAACTCATGCGGCTCATGCGGGATCGACGCCACGTGTTGCAGCGCGTTGCCGGTCTTCCCCTCCGCGTAGATATTGTCCAGGCCGATCAGACGGTCGAAGTAGTCATTGAGGCCGTAGAAATCGATGATCTCCACCAGCAGCGGTTGACGGTAAGCCGAGAGAACCACCTGTTCAACGCCCGCAGCATGCCACCGAGCCAGCACGGACTCAGCATCGGGGTAGAGCACGCATTCGCGTTTCTGGGCCTCGTAGGCGGCAATAAACTCGTGGCTGATTTGCTTAAACGGGTCCACCGTCTCGTCAAAATTCAGCGCGTCATAATAGCGCTGCACGGGAAATTGAAAATGCTGGCGGTAGAATTCGTTATCGATCGTCGGTTTATCGCGCCGCGCCAAAAAGCGGTTCATGATGTCCACGCATAGCCAGCCGTCGTCCATCAGTGTGCCGTTCCAGTCCCAAATCACGTGCTTGTAAGCCATTGGAGATGACAGTCGCCGCCGCTAAAAAAAAGTCAACGGCGAGCGTGATTTGCCACTGGATAGAGTCTGAAAAACTATTCCTCTTGCGAATATGCACCAGAATGGCATTTAATGGTCGTTGCACGTGAATACTACCAACACGATGAATAACCCAGCCCCAACCGATACCGCTACCGACCAGGAAGCGGTATGGCGGTATCGCGCGCGTCATTATTCTCCGGATTTTCAGAACGCGTTTGTGCGCTTCATGTCGACAGGTGACCGTAGTTGCCTGAGCACCTTGGCGCTCGGACTTTTGGAACATCACGTGGAAGACCTCTCCAAGGAGTGGTTGGCCGCACACGCAGAAACGCTGAATCTGCGGACCGATCTCGGCTCGGATTCCATGATGCTGGCCGAAGTCGCTTTTGCCGTGGAGGAGTTGTTCGACGTGACGATGAATAATCAGGACCTCGTGGAGCTGGAGAACCTGAACGACTTGGCAAATCTCATTGAGCAAAAGCGCGCCATCAACTAACCGCAGTCGGCGCTGGATACCGCTGACGATTGGCTGGGCCACCATGGCAATCCTCGCCTGGTCACTGATTATGCTCAATGGCGGATGGCGGACCTTGTTGGACAATGGTTCGCCTTGGGCCCTGGCCATCTTTGCCCTGCTGATGATTTTCCTGCCGATGGTCGGCTTTCCGATTTCGGTGTTTTACGTCTGCGCAGGAGTCGCGTTTTCACCATGGCAGAGCATTCCAGTAGGCCTGGTTTGCCTGGCGATTAACATGTCCGCCAGCTATCTCCTGGCCCGCTACTGCTGGCGCGAGCCTTTGCGGGAAAAGATTTCCCGACGCTGGCCGCAGGTTTTTTCCCTCAACGAGGGCAACGCACTGCGCCTGACCATCCTCGTGCGCGCAATCCCCGGCATCCCCTTCTGGATGCAAAATTATATCCTTGGCGTGCTCGCCGTGCCGTTTGCCGCTTACCTGGCCTTGTCCTGGACCATACAGGGTTGCTTTTTGCTGGGCGTCGCGCTGACCGCCAATGGTGCCATTACGCAGGATGGACAGCTCGCACTTTGGGGTGGATTTGTCGTGCTGGTGACGATGCTCGGCATTCGCGTGACCTTTAAACGGCGGCATGCGGACTTGACTCAATCCGAAGCCTCAACAACTTGACCGCAGAACGAATGAGCGACCTGACTGACCGATTAAAAACCCTGATTGTCGACGCCCTGCAACTGGATGACGTCGAACCCCAAGAACTCGACAACGACGAGCCCCTGATGGACAACGGCCTTGGGCTGGACTCCATCGATGCGCTGGAGCTCGTTGTCCGCGTGGAGAAGGAATTCGGCATCAAAATTAAAAACAGTGAGGAAGCCCGCGAAGCGCTTGCCAGTATCAACAGTTTGGCTGCGTTCATTCAGTCCCGCCAAAGCTGATCGCTAACGATTTCTATGACCCCACAGACCGACGTTTACCTACATGCGTGCGATTGCCGCACGGCGCTGGGTAACGCCCATGAGTCCTGGCAAGGCTTGGTCGATGGGAAAATTGCCCTGCGCGCGATGCCTCCCCTGCCCGGTTCCGATGACGCGGTGCCGCTGGCGCTGACTGGAAATCTCGCCGACTGCGATCCGCCCCGCTGGCTGGAGCCATGCCTCGAGCTGCTTGCCAGCGTCCCGCAAAGAGCATGGGGCGACGCGCGCCATCCGATCGTTATCACCAGCAGTAATTTCGGCATCGATCAGATGCTCGCATTCCATCAGCAGGGCCATGCGCACTACCGGGAGCAAGCCACCGCAGTCAGCGCGGTGCAGGCATTTGCCACTCGCCTGAACTGGGGCGGTAACCGGACCATCATTTCCAATGCTTGTGTCTCGGCTCAACTTGGGCTGATCCACGCGCAACGCCTCTTGGAAAACGACCTGGCTGACGAAGCACTGGTGTTTTCGTTCGATTACCTCAGCCATTTCGTAGTGGGCGGATTCCACTCGCTGAAGATTCTTAACAACGACTTCCCGCAACCCTACGCCGCGCGTGAAACCGGTTCAATTGGCCTTGGTGACGGGACGGGTTTCGCCTTACTCAGTCGCCAGCCGTCGCCATTTCGTATTGCCGCGTCATCATCGTATTCCGAGTTTCACCACATGACGGGCAATGACCCAAGCGGCTCCGGGTTCAACGCCGTAGTCGCTCCGCTGGCCGCCGTTCTGGATGGCGCACCCGCTTGGGTCAAGGGGCACGGAACCGGAACCCTTGAGGCCGCGCGACTCGAAGCCGCAGCAACCGCCAAAGCATTTCCCAAGGCCCCCTTGGTCTCCTGGAAGGGATCGCTCGGCCACACCCTTGGCTCATGTGGCCTGGTGGAGCTCGCCATTGCCCTGGAATCCATGCGCCAAGGCCGGGCCCCGGGCAACGTCGGTTCGTCGGCCCCCTATTGCTCGGCTAACGTTCAGGCAGAAGCCTTTTCGACGAAAAACTACCAAGCCGCGGTTCTGCTCAGCAGTGCATTTGGCGGCGCGCATGCCGGCCACCTCATCACCCATGAATAAGCGCTACATTCAGCAAGTATCTGCCTTTGCGCCCGTTCAGGAACTGTCCGATGAGGTGCGCAAAGACCTGCGCAAAAATTTTAAACCACTGGCGGCACGGCGGCTTACTGCTCTGCCCCTGATCCTCGGCGAGCTGACCAAGAATGCTGCCCCACAGCCCAACGATGAGTGGATTTTCGCTTCGGAGTATGGCGGCTCCATCAGCTTGGAAAAGTATCTGGAGAGCTTTCCCACGCCCAGTCCGCTGCATTTCCAAAACTCAATCCAGCCTGGCCCCTTGGACCTGATCAACGTCGTGCGCGGGCAATCTGCGGCTCAGTTAACCCCGATCATTGGTGCTGAAAATTTACTGGCTGAGTCCTTGCTGGCGGCCCTCATCTCTCGCGCCGAGGTGGTCCACTTGGCGGCAGGCGAAGAATACACTCAGTGGGCAGCTCAGCACGGCTTGGGCTCCGGGGCCACCTTTGGCTTTTACCTGCGCCTCAGTCGCGACCCCGTGAATGCACTCGGCGAAGTATCCCTGCAGCCCGGCGATAGCCAGGCGGCCAGCCACACACACCAGGATGCAGCGAAACGTCTGGCCCAGCGACAAGACCTTTGCGCACACTTGCCCGAACGCGGCGTCATCCGGTTAACATGGCTGTAGCTCCGCCCAGAAACCCCGGCCCCAGCTGGGGCTATCGGGCCATCCACTGGTGGGACAAGCATCTGCCCGGACCACTGCGGGATGCCGTCGTCAGCATCGGCGGAGCGGTTGCCTACAGCTCGATGCCTGGGCAGCGCGCGGCCTCTCACGAGTATTTAACCGCCCTCCGGCAACGCCCCGCAACGAAGCGCGAAGGCATGCGCCACTTTGCGGAGTTTACCCATAGCCTGTTGGCCAAGCTCCGCGCCAACCAACCGGGCACGATTAAAATCGACTGGCGTGATGACGCCAATCGCGAGCGCGGGCATCTGCTGTATGCCGATGAGCCAATCATGCTGGGCACCTTTCACGTGGGTGCGTCGGACCTGATGGGCTTTCACATCAAGCAGACCGGGCGACGCGTCACCATGATTCGCCAACGCGTCGAAAACTCTGAAGACATCGAGCGCCTTCTCGCTCAGGCTGGCGAAATGATCGAGATCATCTGGGTCAACGACGAGTCGGAGATTGTCTTTGCGCTCAAGGACGCCCTCGGTGCGGGTAAATCCATCGCCATGCAGTGCGACCGGGTCGAGCACGCCTCCAAGCTGGAGGCGTTTCAATTCCTCGGCAAGCCACGGCTTTTTCCGGTAACCATTTATCGGCTCGCAGCGATTTACCAGCGGCCGGTGCAATTTTGCATCGCCCTGCCCCACGGTGATTCCCGGGATCGCTTCGATGTTTACGCCAGCGAAGCGTTTCGCCCGAGCGGAAATCGCCAAGCAGCCCAGACCGCCGCGCATGAGCATTTTCAGGGTGTCCTGAATTGGCTGGAATCCCTGCTCAAGGCGCATCCCTATCAGTGGTTTAATTTTCTTCCGTTAAACCCGGCCCAGGCCCAAGATCCTTCTCCTGATGGCCGCTAACCGGACAGAGGCTCCCCTCGGGCGCTACATTATTTATCTGGGCCTGGTGCTCTTCTTTGGCAGCGGAGCACTGGCCTACAACGCCCTCTGCCTGCTCACCCAATGGCTGCCCGCCAGCGAACGACGCCAGCAATTCTCGCGGCGAATCATGGTCTGGCTACTCAAGACGTTCATCGCCGCGATCGAAGCAGGCGGCGTTGGTCGCGTCCGTTTTCAAGGCGTCCGCGAGGCCATCCCCAAGGGCCCGTCGATCATCGTGGCCAATCATACCGGGCTGCTCGATGCACTCTTTCTCCTAACCGAACTGCCGGATGTCGTGTGCATCTTTAAATCCAGCCTGCGACGCAGCCCATTCTTTTGCGGCGTGATTCGCGAGAACGATTTTATCGCCAATGACGAGGGGCTGGACCTCCTTCACGCCATGAGCAATGCCTTGGCCCTCGGCAAGACGATCCTGGTGTTCCCGGAAGGCACGCGCACGGAAATCCCGCCACTGAACGAGTTCAAAGCAGGCTTTGCCCTCGTCGCCCGCCGGGCCGACGTCCGGGTTCGCACCATTGTCATCCGCAATTCGTGCGGTCTGCTTGCCAAGGGTGGCGGCCTCCTTCGCCGCTACGCCACGCCCTTCCAATACGTCTTCACGCCGGGACAAATTTTCGAGGTCAATGAGGGTGAAAAAGCAGTTCACTTTTGCCAGCGAGTTGAGTCATTCTTCCGCCACGAACTTTCCACCGACGACTTCGCCCCATGGCAGAAACAACGAGCAAAAGCCTCAAAGTAACCTTCGACAATGGACACTGCGCGGGGCATTTCCCCGGCCACGCCATTGTGCCGGCCGCCGTGCAGGCTCAGTGGCTCATCCGCTTTGCCAGTGACATTTCGCCGGAAACAAGTGGCTGGAAAATCCGCCAACTCAAGTTGCTGCGTGAGCTCCAACCTGGGTGCGATGTCGACATCTCCCTCGCACCAACCAAGTTAGGGTTTAAAGGCGAGGTGTCCGACGCAGACGGCCCTTACGCCCAAATTTCCCTAGTCCGGCATGACTGAGTCCAGCACGCATGTCGTCGTCATCCCGTCCTACAACACCGGGCCGATTCTTCGACGCACGATCACCGAAGCACTCGCCGTTTGGAACCCGGTATGGCTCTTTATCGACGGCTCCACGGACGGGGCCCACGAGGAGTTTCTTAAGAACCCTGAACAGTGGCCGGGCCTGCGCGTCTTCGTCCAAAAAGAGAACGCCGGTAAGGGCGCGACGGCGCTTCTGGCCGCTCGGGAAGCCATGAATGCCGGCTACACCCACATGCTGCTCATGGATGCCGACGGGCAGCACCCCACCCACCAAGTCGCTGAATTTATGGCGGCATCCGTCGAGGCCCCGGACGCAACCATCATGGGGCAGCCCGACTTTGGCCCGGACGCACCGATGATCCGCCTCGCTGGTCGCCAACTGAGTATTGCGCTAACGCAAGTTGAGACTCTTTGGGGTGGCATTGCGGACCCACTATACGGCTTTCGCGTCTATCCCGTAAGGCCGCTGCTCGATGCCTTCAAACAAACCACCATGGGCCGACGCTATGACTTCGATCCCGCTGCGGCCGTGCGCCTGTTCTGGGCAGGTGTCCGGCCAATTAAGCTCAAAGCAGCGGTCCGCTATGTGCCCAAAGACGAAGGCGGCATCAGCCATTTTCACTATCTGCGTGACAACCTTACAATGGTTTGCCTGCATGTCCGTTTGTTGCCAGAATTCCTCCTCAAATGTTTTCACATTGCCCAGTTAAAGCGCCGCTTTCGACGAACATCGGCAAAGTAATATTCCTGATAGCGATGCTGTTTGGTCTGGGTAGCCCTTGCCTGCGCGCAGAGCCGGTGGAAGACATGCTACAGCGTCTGGCATGGCCCGAACGCCCCGAGACCGCCATGCTCGCATTCAACGAAGAGCGGACTTTTCCATTTCGCCGATTCCCCAAACGCTATACCGGCAAAATGTATCGCTCGCCTGAGGGTGACCTCGCCATTGTTTACGATTCGCCCCGCAGCATGAGGCTACTCATACGCGGCGACAGTATTCAATTAGATGACGGCAGCGGGGCGCTGCAAACGATCCCCAGTGACCGCTTCGATGGGCACGCGATCAGCGACCTGCTTCGCGGCGACGTGCAACAGCTAAAGGCAAACTGGAATATTGAACCGACTGCGGACGGCCTAAAGCTCTCGCCGAAGAATGATTCAATAGCGGCGAGCATAGACTTCATCGAAGTTTACTTTGCATCGCAAAGTGTGCAGTCAGTGCGCGTTCATCAGCGCAATCAGGCAACGCGCAATTACGAATTCGGAGAAGTCGTTTGGACCAGTGGCGATGACGCGGCCACGCCGTTTGCCAACTAATGAGTGCGCCTGCCCAACGAAAGGTATCGACGCCCTGGATCGCAATTCTATTGCTGATCGTCGCGCCGTTGGCATATCTGCCTTTCGTTGATTGGTCGCAGGCCTTTAATGACAATATTCTGGAACTCTTACCCGAAGAGAGCGAGGCACCGGAGGATCAGGCCGTTCGCAAACTTTTGAATGAGCGCCTGTCGTATCCGGTCATGCTTCGCGCCATGGTAGAAGGTGCAGATTTAAAGCAAGCAACTGCGGATTTGCGAGAAACCGCGCAGCAGCAAACCGCTTTTAGCGAAGCCATCCTGCTCAACCAACCTAATCAGTTTGAAGCACTGGCCGGGGTGGTTCAAGAGCACCGTGAGGCTTTGTTGTTTAGTGGATGGCTCAGCGACCGGCATCGCGAATACCGTCAGGCAGATGAGCCCAGTCAGGAATTCATTGCATGGCTAGCGAAAGATTCAGCCAGTCGCCTAAATACGTTTCTAGATAACCCAGCGAGTATGGGCTACGCGGATCAAATTCCTGAAGACCCGCTGTTGCTCGTCCCCCACGCGCTGGAGTCGTTACCCGCCCAGCCCGAGCTTTCTGCTGACGAGCTAATGCTCTGGCTGCCCATCAATGTCGACCCGCTCACCTCGGAAGGCCAGCAGGAGATTGAAGATTCACTGCGAGCCATCGAGGCAAAGATGCGCGCCAGCTACCCGGGCTATGAGCAGCTAGCCAGCGGTGTTTACGACATTGCGCGTGAGAGTGCAGCCAAGACCAAGAGCGAAGTGAGCCTGCTCAACATCGGTATGGTCGTCGTGATGCTTGCGCTGATTCTTGCGCTTACCCGGCACCCGGGCTTCATACTTCTCACCGCAGTGCCAGCATGTGTCGCCGTCCTGTGGTGTATGGTAGCTGGTCTGGTGATCTTCGGGCACATCCACGTCATAGCGATTGCCGTGGCCTCCGTGGTCCTTGGGCTAGCGGTCGACTATGCCGTCCATTTGGCAGCAAATCGAAAAAACGGAAACCTTCAAACGGCGTGGAAAAAAGTCCGCCTGCCACTCACGGCCAGTTGCCTCTCCACCTGCTACGGGTTTCTGTTTTTATGGCTATCCCCAATGGTCGCCATGAAGCAAGTTGCGGTCATGGTGCCCGCAGGCATGCTCGCCGCACTCCTGTCAGTAAAGTTCCTCCTCCCGTGGCTTGAGCCCATCGCGGGCAACTACGAGATTTCGCGCCTGATCAAGCGGCCCTTGCCTGCGCTACGCTGGCAGGCATGGGCACCCTTCGCGCTCGTCCTATGGATCAGTGCGATGGGCTATCTGGCTTCTACGCACGTTTTTTCGGACGACATTACAGACTTTCAAATGCCTGTTTCTGAAGCCATCGACCGCTTCAGCACATTGACCGAAAACATCCGCCCAGACGGCGACAGCACGCAGTGGTATGTTTTTGGCAATTCACCAGCCCAGCTTAGAAATCGCATTCAACAGGTGTCCAAGCAATTTCCTGAAAGCGTCAACTACTCAGGAGGTGATGATGCTCTCCAGCAGAACTTTGCATCGCAAAGCAAACACTTCGGCGAAGAGTTAAAGCAAGAGCTGGAGCAAGCAGGATTTGAGGCAAATGCCTTTCAGCCATTTTTCTCCCGGCTTTCCTACGCCGCGGAATGGGACTCGCCTCAAAAGATACACGCGGCCTATCGCAACATTGCTGACGCCCTGCATGGGCCCGCACAAGCCCTGCTCATGCACGACGGCGATCATTGGGTAGCGGTCATCAACGCTCCCGCCGATAACAGCATCCCCGACTCACTCACTGCCTTCACGAGAGAGTTGTCTCAGCGAAACAAGCTCAACGAAGTGCTCCAGCATGCGCGCGAAGGCATACTGAACAGTGCCGCATTCGGCCTGATCGCGATTACACTCTGTGTCGTAGTCTTTTTCCGCAAGCACGCCATGCGCGCAATGCTTGTCCCCTTCTGGTCCGTCGTTATCGGCCTGGCGCTCACCGTGCTTGCCAGCGGGGCGATTGGCCTACTCGCCTTGATTGGTGGCGTCTTGGCCTTTTGCCTGGCCCTGGACTATGGCGCGTTTGCCGCCTCAGCCGAGGAGCCCCCGTCTTCGATTCGCATTTCCGCAGCGACGACCTTCAGTGCGTTTTTAGTGCTCTCCTTGTGCTCCATTCCCGCCGTGGCACAACTGGGGCAAGTAGTGGTCCTAACCGTAGCCATGGCTTGGCTGATCTCCGAACTACTATGCTTGCCCTCATCCCGACAAACGAACTGAATCCACTCCAGTGACAAATGAAGCAACCGAGATTCGCGACCTGATTCCGCACGAGTCGCCCATGATTTTGCTCGACCGAATTCACGATATTTCGGCCGGGTCCGTTCGCTGCAGCACATGTCTATTGAACCATCCTTACATCAAATCGGGGGAAACAATCGACTCGGCTTGGTCCCTGGAAATCGCCTCTCAGGCATGCGCCGCAATCATTGGGAAATACTACGCTGAGCGAGGCTATCGTGAAGGTCGCTTGATCAAAGTTTCACAGTGGGACCTCCGCCAAGCCACCTTACCAGAGGATGGAGAAATTTTCATTTCTGCGGATCTGGTAGCCGACAGCGAAGTCGGTGCATTTATCTTTAATGCCCAGCTATCCTCCGGTAAAATGCTACTCGTGGAGGGTCAGCTAACCATTCTGGCAAAGTGAAGACTCCGCTGACCGATCGTTGGGCGAAGCTCCTCAAACAGGATGCCGGTGCACTAGCTGTCATTGAGGACGGCCAGCATTGGACTCGCGCTCAACTGCATGAGTTGGCGATGACAAAGCTGGAACTATTTCGCCTGCAAAATCTGAAGCGAAAAGCAGTCGCCCTACACCTGCCAAACAGCGTTGAGTGGCTGGCCACGTTTCTCGCGCTTCGGTGGGCAGGTGCCGTGGTAGCTCCAATAGACGGCGTGGCAGATACTGCATTTTGCCGCCAGCAAGCGACGGCCACCCGTTGCTTTGCGATGCAAAGTAAAAGCCTCGAAATCCTCGACCAAAATGCACGCGGCTGGAAGGACGGCATCGCGCTACTCAAGCTAACCTCCGGCACCAGCGGTAACCCCAAAGCATTTGCCTTCACCGAGGCCGAACTCTGCGCGGATGCCGACAACATCATTTCGACCATGGGACTACGGTCAGACGATGTGAACTTCGCCCTGCTACCATTTGCCCACAGCTATGCCCTGGGGAATTTAGTCGTGCCGCTACTCGCGGCGGGCATCCCCATGGCCATTGGCAGCGCCGCCCTGCCCCGTGTGATCGCCGATGAAATTGCACAACACGGAGCCACCGTATTTCCCAGTGTACCGCGAGTCTTTGAGTCGATCGCGCGCACGGAAGGCATTCGCCTTGGCAAGTTACGGCTCTGCATATCGGCGGCAGCACCCCTGCCCGCCGAGCTCGCCAATGAGTTCAATCAGCATACAGGCCTGCTTATTCATAATTTTTACGGAGCCAGCGAATGCGGCGGCATCGCTTATGACCGCTCTGGAGAATTGGGCCAGCAGGGTGAGAGCATCGGGCAGGCCATGGACAATGTAACCCTCTCCACGGATTCACATGGACGGCTCACGGTGACATCTGCGGCGGTTAGTTCCTACCGGCGGACGACCAATCCCCGCGGACACGCGAAGATTACTTTGCAGGACAAAGTTACTATCCGAAACGATGGCAGCATCGTCATCCGTGGCCGCTCGGATCGTATCGTCAAATGTGCTGGCCGGCGCATTGATCTGTCTTCGATCGAGAACATTGCCCTCCAGGCCGGAGACGTAAAATCCGCGGCAGCACTTCACGACGAGATCACGGACAAACTACTGATCGCCTACGAAGGCAAAATTAACGAAGCTGAATTACGCAGCCACCTTGCCGATAAGTTTCAGCCATGGCGTAGCCGGTTTAAGGTAAAATGCGTTCCGCAACTGCCAGTGAATGCTCGCGGAAAAGTCGACCGGCGAAAGCTCAAGCGGCAGTTTTGAATAACCCGGGCTATCGGGGCTTGAGGACCAGATACGATGCCTGATGGCCACGGTCGACCTCGACCAATACCTTCTCGGGGTTCGCCACCCAGCCCTCATACACGGCTTGAATGCTGTCCAATGTCGTTATCGACTGATCTCCAACTTTAAGGATGATATCGCCGCGGCGCACACCTGCCTCTGCGGCCGGATAACCCGCCTGGACCCCCATTACGCGAACGCCGTCGTTGCTTTTTAACTTCTCCTCGCGGGCTACCGCTTTGGAAATGCGCTGCACACTCAGCCCCCACTTCTCGAAGGCCTCCATCGCACCGACCCGGCTTTCCAGCGGCTCCGAAACCACTGTTTCTACTTTAGTCGCACTGCCCCGGCGCACTTCAAATCTCAGCTCACTGCCCACCGGGCTACTGGCGATAGAGTGCTGAATCGCTGGCAGTTGCTCCGGAAACCGACCATCGATCGGCTCGCCGTTGATTGACAAAACAATGTCGCCCGGGCTGATGCCTGCGGTGCTCGCCGGTGAGCCGGGGTCCACACTTTGCACAAGCATTCCCTGATTGGCCTCAAGCTGGTAGAAGTTCTCCAGATCTTGTAGCGGCCCGGGGATCAGGCCAATATAACTACGCGAGACGGACTCGGCCTCAATGAGTTCACTCAATACCTCGCGGGCAATATCACTGGGTACGGCGAAGGCCAAATTGTTCGCGCCCAGATACGCGCGGGTATTAATGCCAATCACCAAGCCATTGGGCAGCACGAGCGGGCCACCGCTGTTGCCGGGATTGATCGCGGCATCCGTTTGCAGCCAGGTGTTGAACATCCCAGTTTCGTAGCCCTGCCCCACCGTTCGTCCCTCGAAGTAGCGATTGGTGTTGGAAATAATCCCCCGCGAAACGGTGCGCGTCAGACCGTTTGGAGTCCCCACGGCATAAACCGTTTGCCCGGGCCTTAATTGGCTGCTGTCACCAAACTGCGCATGGGAGAACGTTAAGTTGCGTTTGGCAATTTCATCGGCGTCCAGCTTCACGACGGCGAGGTCCGTCCAATGATCCCACCCAAGCAGCGTCGCTGGCACCCGCTCCAAATTGTTCAATGTGACGGAAATCCGCTCCGCGTATGGGTTGACCACGTGGGCATTGGTCAGGATTAAGCCGTCTTCGGTCATGATCACACCGCTGCCAACGCCGCGCGCGGTGCGCTTGGCCCCGCCCTCAAACGTCGTTTCCCAAACATCGAGCCGCACGACGCTGTCGAGCAGCTGATCGAACTCTGCCTCGTTGCCGTTTGCGACCTCTGACGTGCTGCCTTGGTGTGCGCAGCCGGACAAAAAGACCACAAGCACCATCAAACCAGACCAGAAGGGAATCACACATTTGCGCAGACTAAACATAGCCACAAGATGCGCGACCTAATGCCGATGGCAAGCCCTGCTTCGAAATGCGCATTTTCGATCAACTGGCCGATAGTGGCCCCGCAGTCATGGTCGATTCGCCTCCGCAGGAACCGCGCGACAGTCCAATTTGCATACCAAATTGTAGCAAAAGCACGCCAACCAAAGCAACTGAGCCAAAAGTGCGTTTCCCTATACTGTTGTTTTTAAAAAGCCCTATGCTATGTTTTGAAAAAGCCACTACTGTTGTTTCCTCAACATAGCCACTGTTGTTGGGTCAACATAGCTAGTGTTGTTGAAGCAACATAGCCTGCGTTGTTTTAGAAAACCTAAGTGCTCGTTTTTTAATGACCTCATGGGCCGTTTGCCAGGAGACAACACGGACGCCCTCCTAACTCGCGCTGATCAAATCCTCACTTAATCATTACTCTGCGCCCGTGGGGAGATTCTCGATCATCGAAAAATCACACTTGACCGGAGCGCAGTGGAATGTTGTTTGTATAGGCTTTCTTGGATGCCGGGTTAGCTCAGTTGGTAGAGCGGCTCATTCGTAATGAGCAGGTCGTCGGTTCAAGTCCGATACCCGGCTCCATCTGATTCCATTGATTTTTCAGGCGCAAATCAGGAAACCGGACTACTGCCCGTAATACGCGTTTTTGCCGTGCTTGCGCAGGAAATGTTTATCGAGCAGCACCGGGTCGACCGGGGGCTGATCAGGCGAAATGGATAGCGTTTTCAGCGCCATATCCGCCGCCACTTCCAGGGCGAATGCATACTCGACCGCCTTGGCTCCGGAGACATTCCACACAAAAGGTCCGTGGTCGTTAACCAGAACCGCCGGCACATCCATGGGATTGATGCCCTGAAAGCGCTCGACGATCACTTGGCCAGTTTCCCATTCGTATTGGCCGTTTATTTCTTCGGCGGTCATCTTTCGCGTTACCGGAACCGGGCCGTAAAAATGATCGGCGTGCGTCGTCCCCAGACAGGGGATTTCACGACCGGCCTGTGCAAAGGCCACGGCGCAACGCGAATGAGTATGCACCACCGAGCGCACTCCTGCTGCCGCAAAAGCAAGGAACAGGCAGCGATGGGTCGGCGTGTCCGATGAGTATCGCAGCTTCCCTTCAACGACTTGGCCATCCAGATCCACGACCACCATATCCTCCGGGCGGAGGGCGGCATAGTCCACCCCGCTTGGCTTTATGGCAAAGACACCGGCGTCAGCATCGAGCACACTGACATTGCCGAAGGTCAAATCGACCAGGCCGGTCTTGGGCAACGCGAGGTTCGCCTCGCAGCACTCTTCGCGAATGGATTGGTAATTCATCGCTTAGATCCCCCGGATGCCGTAATAAACTTCGCCCGTGCGCAGGTCCTGCTTGAATCGGCGCATCTCGGTCGCCTCATCGATGAAAACGCACTCGACGCCGCTGATCTCGGCGAGCATTTCGATCTGGTCCGCAGTCACGTCAAAGCTGAACGCCGTGTGGTGAGCCCCGCCCGCCTGAATCCAGGCTTCGGCCGCCGTTGCCAGGTTCGGCTTGGCATCCCAGAGGACGCGGGCCACTGGCAGCTTCGGCATTTCATGGGGTATCTCGACGCTTTCCACCTCATTCACGAGGAAGCGGAAACGGTTGCCGAGATCGACCAGCGAAACATTGATCGCCGAACCCGTGGAGCCATTGAAAACCAGGCGAACCGGGTCAGCCTTCCCCCCGATGCCCAGAGGATGAATTTCGACACGTGGCTTGGTCGCCGAAATGGACGGGCAAATCTCCAACATGTGCGAACCCAGGCAGCGCGCGCCAGCCGGATCGAAGTGGTAAGTATAGTCCTCCATAAAGGAGGTGCCGCCGCTCATGCCCGGAGTCATCGCCTTGAGCACGCGCACCAGCATGGCGTGCTTCCAGTCTCCTTCACCGGCAAACCCGTATCCGTCGGACATAAGACGCTGCACCGGCAAGCCCGGCAACTGCACCATGCCGTGGAGATCTTCAAAGGTATCGGAAAATGCGCCATAGCCGCCGTCGACCAGGAATCGGCGCAGGCCAATCTCAATGCGCGCGGCTTCACGCAAAGAGTCGTGGCGCGCCCCACCCTTAGCCAGCTCTGGAGCCAAATCATACAGGTCGGCATACTCTTGGCATACATTGTCGATTTCCGCATCCGCACCTTCATTGATCACCGCAACCAAGTCGCCCACGGCATGCGTATTCACTTCAAAACCGAACACCCGCTCGGCCTCGACCTTGTCCCCACAAGTCACCGAAACATAGCGCATGTTATCGCCAAAGCGGACGATTTTCAGGTTGCGCATTTCATCCCAACCAAGCGCAACGCCCGCCCACTTTGCCAATTGATTGCGGACCGAAGATGCTTCCCAGTGGCCCACGATCACCTTACGCGGAATGCGCATGCGGGTCAGCATATGACCGTATTCACGCCCACCATGCGCCGACTGGTTCAGGTTCATGAAGTCCATGTCGATGATATCCCAAGGGATGTCGCGGTTGAACTGCGTGTGCAGATGGCAGATCGGCTTGGTCAGCGCATTCAGGCCGCTGATCCACATTTTCGCCGGCGAGAATGTGTGCATCCATGTGATAACACCGATGCAGCTCGCCTCACTGCTAGCCGCGGCGAGGGTCGACCGAATCTCCGACGGAGTGGTGACAATCGGCTTGAAGACGATCTCGACCGGTATCGATGCATCGGCGTTGAGCGCCTTGGCGATCTCTTCGGCGTTCGCCGCCACTTGCTTCAACGTTTCCGGGCCGTAAAGGTGCTGACTACCGGTGACAAACCAAACTTGTTTCGTGCTCATTGTATTAAATCATTGCTAAGGTTTAACCATTAAATCGCGTCTACTGCCGCGCGCTCGATTGAGAGGCCGCGGTGGTAGCGTTCAAAAAAGCGAAGGAAGCCCGCGACATCCTCCGGGTCGGGTTCAACCGCTGCTCCCATGCTGTCGGCGAAAACAGGTTTTAAAAATTCGGGCAGCGTCATGGCCTGATCTGCGCGCATCATGTATGCGGCCAAAAGTGCGATGCCCCAGGCACCACCCTCGCCTGCGGTGTCCAGCGTGGAAACCGGTGCGCCCGTCGCCGCCGCCATGATACGCTGACCGACAACCGGTGTTTTGAAAAATCCGCCATGACCACGGATCTCGTCGACTTCCACGCCCTCATCGACGAAGAGAACATTGAGGCCGGTGCGCAGCGCACAAAGCGCGGTGAACAAATGCGTGCGGATAAAATTCGGCAACGTTAAGCGGTTATCCGGTGACCTCACGAAGAGCGGTCGCCCCTCGGTAAAACCCGTCACGTGCTCACCGGAAACATAACCGTAGGCAAGGAGGCCGCCGCAGTCCGCATCCCCCGTCAGCGCGAGATTGAAAAGCCGGGCGTAGAGTTCGTCCGTGCTAAAATCAGCCCCCATGGTCTTGGCCGCATCTCCGAGCAAGCCGATCCATGCATCGATATCCGAGGAGCAATTATTCGTGTGCGCCATGCCCACGAGCTTGCCATCGGGCGTCGTGACTAAATCAATTTCATGGTGCGCTTTGGTCAGCTCTTTTTCTAGAACCAGCATTGCGAAAACGGAGGTGCCCGCCGAGACATTACCCGTGCGCACTTCGACGCTGTTGGTCGCCACCATGCCCGTGCCCGCATCGCCTTCTGGCGGGCAGAACGGAATCCCCGGTTTGAGCGAGCCAGAAGGGTCCAACAGCTTGGCACCTTCTTCCGTCAGCGCACCTGCCGATTCGCCCGCGGATAGCACTTGTGGCAACAGTTCTTTCAGGCTCCAGCCATAGCCCTTCTCTTGCACCAACTCATCGAACTGCGCGATCATCCCTGCGTTGAAATCCTGCGAACCAATGTCGATGGGGAACATGCCTGATGCCTCGCCAATGCCCATCGCTTTTTGCCCGGTTAGCTTCCAATGCACATAGCCGGCAAGCGTCGTCATGTAAGTGATTTCGCCAACGTGCGACTCACCATTGAGAATAGCCTGATAGAGATGCGCAATGCTCCACCGCTGAGGTATTGGGTAATCAAAAAGCTCACCTAATTTCTCCGAGGCAGGCCCGGTAATGTTATTGCGCCAAGTGCGAAACGGGACCAGTTGCTCGTTATCCGCGCCAAAGACCAGATAGCCGTGCATCATCGCGCTAAAGCCGATGGCTTTGATAGTGGAAAGCTCTACGCCATGCTCGGCCAACACGTTTTTCTTCAACGCTGAATAGCTGGCCTGGACGCCCGCCCAAACTTCATCCAAAGAGTAGGTCCAGACGCCGTCGATCAGTTGATTTTCCCAGCTGTATCCGCCCGATGCGATTGGCTGATTATCAGTGCCAACCAACACCGCTTTAATCCGTGTAGAGCCCAGCTCAATGCCAAGCACAGCCTGGCCGTTTTGTATTTCTTCTGCGTAATTGTTCATAGGGCTATAAGTAGAAATCTGCGACGCGGCGCTGCCGACTCTCTCGATGGTTTGGGTAACGACGAGAGACGGGGAAATGAGTTACTTTAATAATCATAGTTACCAGAATCATCCTGTAAATCGCGACGCGGCTTGACAGTAATGTCGCCCGCGTGAAAATGTCGGCTATGAAACGCGTAACGATGACTGACATTGCCCGTGAAGCCGGTGTCTCCAAGAATACCGTTTCCCTCGCATTGCGGAACGATTCGCAAATTCCACCCCGGACCCGTGAGCGCATTCAACGAATCGCCGATGACATGGGCTATCAGCGAAATCCTATCGTGGCGCACCTCATGACACAGCTCCGCTCCGGACAAAACGCCGGCCCCAAAGCCACCCTGGCCTTGATCAACGCCAACAAAGATAAGTTTGCCTTTCAGCAGCACCCAACCATCCCCACCTACGTCGCAGGTTGTAAAAGAAGAGCACAGCATCTGGGCTATACTTTTGACACCTTTTGGCTGCACGATCCGGAGCTGGATGGCGAGCGTTTGAACCGCATTCTTCATGCACGCGGCATTCGCGGCATCATTATTGTCGGCCTCATGAATACCAATCGACTGCCCCGCGCTTTTGCCCCGACTTGGGATGCCTACCCATGCGTCGTTACCGGTGTGCGAACGCGTGAGCCAGCACTTCCCTTTGCCTGTACGGACCACCACATCATCGCCTTGCGCGCTTTTGAGAAAGCGCTCGAACTGGGCTATCAGCGCCCCGCCCTGGTCCTCGATAAAACGATCGACGATCTGGTGGAAGGCCGCTTCACGGCAGGCTACCAAATTGGCCAAAGCTCATTGCCGCAACGCAAGCGCCTGAAGCCCTTTTACCAGGTAACGGCGGCAAAATCCGACCCATCCCTCTTTAAGCAGTGGTTGGACCGCGAGAAGCCCGATGTCATCTTCACCCTCTACAATGTCGTGCGGCTTTGGTTGAGCAACCTGAACTTTCGTGTGCCAGAGGACATCGGCCTCATCCAGCTAGAGTGGCGTAAAGACCGCCCGGAATGGTCCGGCATGAAGCAGCACAATGACCACGCTGGTGAAGCTGCGGTCGACATGGTCATCAGCATGATTCACTCCGGAGAAGTCGGTGTGCCGGAGTATCCCAAAGCGACCCTTATCGGTGGCTCCTGGACCGACGGCACGACAACGAGGTCACTGATTCAAAGCATAGAAGCCGAAAGACAGCTGGCCAACTAAGCACACCTGAAGTCGAGCCCAAGACTTTCGCCTTGGCATTAAACATCATGCTTGACGCGCGGCACGCAAGCTTAACTATAACGTTATACACAAGCGATATTGAACCCACCAATTAACTCACAATGTCGACAAATCCCGTTATCAACATTCTCGACTTTGGCGCGGACGCGTCCGGTCAAACGATTTGCACCGAGTCTCTGCAACGCGCGCTCGACTCCGTGGATGGCGTAACGCCAACGCGTGTTCTCATTCCTAAGGGGCGCTTCGTGACCGGCCTGCTTTACCCGAAATCGAACACCGAAATCCACCTTGCCAAAGGCGCAATTCTACAAGCTTCTCCGGTATATGAACACCACCGACACGAAGACAAAGTTGGCGGTATTCTGCTTGCGCGAAATCTGGAAAATATCTCCGTCACTGGTGTTGGCGAAATCAATGGCGACGAACTGAACTGGTTCTTCATGGACCAATCGCGCACCTACATCGACTACGACATCAACTCGATCCAACAAGGCGCTGAGTTCGTTGCCTTCGACAATCCATTTCAAGATGGCCCCGTCGAACCCAAAGAACGCCCGGGCAACATGCTCATCTTTTCCAACTGCCGAAAAGTCGCCCTCAAAGACTTCAGCGCGCGTGGATCGGCATACTGGACAATTCACTTGGCTGATTGCGTCAATATCGAAGTCGAAAACCTCACGATCTCGCATAACCAAAACATCCCGAACAACGATGGCATTCACATGACCTCTTGCCGACATGCCGTCTTGAAAAATCTGGATATCCAATCTGGAGATGACTGCATCGCACTGACTGGTTTCCGTGATCTCAAAGGCGAGCCGGAGATTGAGCTTGGCTTCACCAACCTGGAAGGCGAGCTGCTGGATATCCATGTTGAAAATTGCCGCCTTTCCAGCCGCTCATCCGGCATCCGTATCGGCTACGGTGAGAACAACATGTCTCAAATTCATCTCAAGGATATCGAGATCTACGACAGCAATCGCGGCATCCTGATTCAGGCTCGCGACGCTGGCGACATCCATGACGTGCATTGCGAGAATATCAAAATCCAAACCCGCTACATGGCCGGCAGTTGGTGGGGCAACGGCGAGCCGATTTCCATAAGCTCAATTCACCGGCTCAAGAATCTTTCGGCCCCTCTGGGCGAGGTGTGGAACATTCATTTCAAAAACATCCAGATGACGGCCCCCACCCCCGCCTTCCTCTATGCCGACCAGGAAGGCACCGTGCGCGACATTTCCTTTGAAAACTGCCAGCTCAGCCACCAACCTGATCCACTGTTTAAGCAGAAAGGCCAAACCGTTGACCTGCGCCCAGTCCACGACTACAAGCTCGCCTTGATCAATACGGACAAGTCCGACATCGACAGCATCAATGTTGCCACCGACACCGTCTCAGGTTCGATCCAACTCGTCGAACAAGCGCCCGCGTAAAATCTACTCAGCCCGCGTGAGGCGCAGTCGGTAAAACAGCTGCGCCTCTGCATCCGGCCCCGTGCTACGGGGATCATTGATCGTCACTTCCGATGGCGACTCGCCATTTTCCTCGATCGTTATCGCGTAGGCGTTCGTGCTCACAAACGGGCCACCTTCGGTGCTCACGGCGATCAACTCCCAGTCCGCAAGGTTTACGCTAGACCATAGTTCGACGACCAAGTCGTCCTTACCAGGATCGCGGCTTAGCTGGATATCGCGTGCCGCATTCATCGCAAATACTTCACCGCCGCGCGCACCGGGATCAGTCGGGTTCGTGCCAAGGTAGTATTCAACCAAATTACTGCGGCCATCGTGATCGGGATCGGCCTCGGCGTCGACTAGCGCGGCATCCCCCAATTCACCAGCATCGAGCCACTCGCTTAACCAAGCTTGGTAAGCGCTTGGCAGCGCGGTCATGATTGACTGATCCACCACCCGTAATTCATCAAAGGTCATGCGAACGGCTTGGCCCGAAGAGCAGAGAAAACGAAACGCGCTAATCGTGGAGGCGCTATAGTTGCTTTGGCGCGGAGCGTCATCGATTAGCAAAGTATCATCTACCCAAAGATCAGAGCAGTTGTTCGGCAGCCCATACTCGATACCGTCCACACCTCGGTAAGTTTTCGCTTCACCGGACATGTTGGAATACCAAATTACCCTCAGCGGTGTAGCGCTGGCCGGCATATTCGGCGTATCATAATTCGTCGTCCCATCCGTCAGCCGAAGATAGTATTGACCCTCACCACGCGCTTTAACGATTAGGCCAAATGAGCGCTGCGCATTGCTGCCACTAGCGTTGTCAGTAAACGCAGTATTCCAGTCGCCCAGAATGAACGCCGCAATATCACTATAGCTGGAAGTATCTTCGACCGAGAGCTCAAACTCCATACGGACAAACGACATGCCACCGCCCGTTGAAAGAATACGCTGAAAGCCCGCCGCACCCGTTCCACCATCACGCTGATGAACGAGCTTACCTGCATCAATCTCCCAGCTACCGCCATTGGTGTTCGCACTGATATCGTCGAATTCACCTACCGCTGGATCACTCGCGGCAACGTAATCCGACAAGACGCTGGAGCTGTCGAAATTCTGATAGAAAACCGTTTCACCGCCCAGGGAACCTCCATCCAGCCGAACGATTATCGTAACGTCATCGCTGGTCGTGGTTGCACCGTCGTTACCGGACAGTCGCAGTAAGTAAACACCCGGTTCATCAAAGCTGAAACTCGTGCTTGGCGATTGCGCATCGGCAAAAAGCGGAGTCGAGCCCACCGGCCCATCCACGACGGACCATTGCGAGGTCAACGTGCCTGATGGCAGCCCGTCATCCGAAACCGCCCCGGACAAGCTACCCGAGACCGTCGAACCATGCGTTAAAACCAACTCCTGATCCGTGCCTGCATCCACGACTGGCGGGCTATCAAGAGGACCACTTGGACCCGATACAAACGTAACACGCACCGCGCTGATGTGGCCATAGCGGGCACCGGAATCCGGCGTGGGGAAAACCTTCAGCTCAAAGCGCCCTTCGCTGTTCGCACTGACTGTACTAAAGACTGCCGTCGAATCGAGGTTCAAGGTCACGTCAAGATCGCGAACTTCATCGCCGATTTTATATCGAGTCATACGCCCGCGGCCACCATCGTCATTCGCCTCATAGGCGTAGATCTCCACCTCGTAAACACCGCCCGGATACAAGCCGGTAAAAGCCAATACCCCTGCCCCATCCGTTTCGGTGGCATTACTTTGGGTGACCCAACCGTCATTGGAGATCTCCTCATCGAAAAGCGCTCCGGATGGATAGGTGACCAAGAAATGTCCGGCAAAAGGTTCTATCAGCTCAACCACTGCTTGCGCCCGGCCAGCGTTTTCCAGACGCGGGAACACAATACTCGCGCCCATGGTGTCGTGATAGCCGTATGCCGTGCTGTTCCACTGTTTGCCATCGCTATCTAGGCCAGTGAAAGAGCGATTACCTAGATCGATCAAAAAGGTGTCACCGATTGCCCAGTCATTGTCTCCCTCTTGCGCCAGCATCCAGTCATAGAGGAATGATTGGGCATAGACTTTGTTCCAAATAGAGTGTCCACCATTGGGATACTCCGAGTAGCGGAGGTCATTCGCTTCCAAATAGGTAGTTCCGTCGGAATGATAAGGCGAGCCATCGTTATTGGCCAAAGGAAAGGTAACCGTCGGCTCACCATTGGCAGCAAGCACTTCATTCACGCGATTGCGCGATGTATTTACGCCGACGGTTCCGTCATTTTGCGCATGAAACAGCCAGATGGGCTCACCCATCGAGTGCGAACCAACGTCCGCACTAAAGGCTACGGCCGCCACGGCAGATGTCGCAGCAACCACATCGGAATATATCTCGACTGACTGCCAGATGCCGCCGCCACCCAGTGAAATGCCCGACGTATATATCCGCTGCCGGTCAATGTTGTAGTCCGCCATCACATTACCCAACGCACGCCAAGCGTTATCGGTCTGCGATGAGCTCCACCCTCCCGATGGAAGTTGCGGTGCGTAGATAAAGAAATCTCGCGCCTTGGCAGCCTCCACGAGATAAGCGATATTCCTTTCGACCTGAATCCGGTTGTCCGAGCCACGCTCACCTGCGCCATGAAAGAGAAGCACAATCGGATAAGAGATCGCCGGATCATAGTTCTCCGGCACCAGCAGCCGACCGTTCATATCGATAGATCCGTCACTGCGAAAATCAAAGCCATAGACTTCGAAGTCATCAGCGTTCACAGGATCCACTGCATGCAGTGATGGCGCAATGACAGCAGCTAACAGCAGGGAGACACAGGGGATAACACGCATAATATTTTTCCAGTTAGATCAACAAATGTAAGGGGCAATTAGCTGATATAAAAAGTGCGTCGGCGATCAACCGAACGCCCAACGATAGCCAACAAATGGGAGCGACGATTCTGGCCAAGGCATCGCCCTGTCATGCAAGGCAATTCGGCCTTGAGGAGAGTTCGCACTCTCCCCAAGACCAGGAACCGCCTTATCGACCGAGTCCCTCAGTTTTACCCCCAAGTCAAAAACCAGGTTGCGAAGTCGCCAATGCCACGAATGACACAATACCAGCCGGACTGCGCGGTTCGTGCTAGCAGTTGCCGGTGTGTTGTTGCATCGCTTCGCGTCCATGTGAAAGAGGTATTATTGGATATGTAAGGATTGAAGCTCGTAGGCGTCCAAGTCCAGAGTCACCGACTTGCCACCCTCTGAGACGACGCGTCCAGTCGCCGCTGCGGTGACACGGCCGTTACCGGGAACCTTAACTTGAACAGATTTCAACGGCTCGACTCCAGTGTTCACGATCGCAAGGTAGGTGCCTTTGCCATCCGTTTTAATTTCCCGAACAACCACATTTTCATGGCTGGCGGCACCTTCCACCACGCGGCTAGGCAACGCGGGCAAGGCCAGGAAGTTTGCATTAAAGCGGCGCGCATACGATGGGAATCCGCGATTGAACACATGGCCGCTCGTGTAACCCAGATACCAAGGATCGCCATTCGCCACCGCCAGCGCTTCGGGCATCATTTGGTAGGTGCCCACGCGCTCGAAATCCGTGACGAAATAGCCCGTTACGTAGTCCATCGTATTCTCGTTCAACGGAAAGTGCCGAACCATTGCCAAACCGGTATCATTCCTGAACGCGTCCATCGCAGTTGGATCCGTGACCGTGTATTTACGGTTATAGGGATAGACCATGAGGATGCCCTCAGTGTCCTTGTAATTCTGTGGATCGGCCTGCGGCGCGGCGTGGTGCCACTCCCAACTGCCCCATGTCTTCAGCGGCCGCGTGATGGCATCCAAGTAAAGATGCTGTGCGGGCACGTCATTTTCGTCGATCACATAGAAATTTTCGTAGTCTTCGCGCCGGGTAGAAATATCTTTCCACAACTCGGTATCATCCGTGACCACGATGCGGTGATTACCGCGAACAAAGATGTCGGGCACCGGTTCCTTGGGAACCGCCATGAATAGCAACTCAGGATCACCGTCTTCACCAACACCATTGACTTTTAGGTAATCATAGATTGCAAAGAGAAACTCCTTGCGCTTGCCAAACCACCATTCGTAGTAGGCGTCCAGCGTCGCCTTATCGTCCTTGAGTTCCTTACGGGTCATCTTAGCGCGACCGGTTTCCTCGCAAAAGCGGGCCAACGTTTTGTCCGAAAAACTCATCGGCATTTGCGCAACACGCGGTCGCAACCAAAGACCCACAAACTCCGCGCGATCTTTGTATTTGAGAATCGTTAAATCGATGATGTGCTTAAATTCAGCCAGCGTTTCCGGATCGGTAAGATCGACGCGGTTCTTTTCGGCAAACCCTACGTGCGTGAAGTCATCGCCATCCAGCGGCATAACGAGTTGATCGCCCTTACCGCGTTGTCCACGGCCCTGTCGGCCCGTGCTTCCAGCATACTCGTAGTATGGCAACAGCGTTAGGCCGTATTGCTGCACGAGGTCCACCACCTCACCCCACACATGCGGGAACTTGTGCGAGTTATACCACGAAGGGTTTTCCACATCCCAGTGCTGGGCATGGCCGAACTCAAGCAGATCCTTGGAGAAGGTATTCATACCCAGGAAGCGCATCAGGCGCATGTGATACTCATACCAGTCGGTCGGATTGGTGACCGAGCGCTCCGACTCATTTGCGGAATTGATAACCGCGTCGGCCATCTCCTCGCGATAGAAAAGGTGACGCGACGGCAACCCTTCCGGGAGGTTCAAGGGAACGAAGAAGCGTTCTACATCCGGCACCTCGAAGAGACGAATACGCGCAACCGCTGCCCCCTTGGATAACGGTGCTTGCTCGGCACCAGGCTGGCCAACGATGACGCGGAAACCACTGACGGGTGAGAAAATACGTTCTTTAGGATTACGACTCTGCTCAATGCCGTCATAGCCATCATTCAGCCAAAACAGCTGTTGGAAGGTCATGAATTTGTTCGAGAGCGGAATGTCCAGCGGCTCAAGGTTCGTGCTGGTGTATGTAAAGATAACATCGCCAAGTGCCTTACCCGTTTGAATGCCTCTCGTCATATCGCCACCACGATTTGCAACATGGAATGAGCGCGGGGCATTATCCGGAAATTCAACGGTCAGCAGGTATGGTTTACCGGGCTCCAGATATTTATTTTCAGCCATCTGGTAGGCAAAGTATTTCACATCCTCGCCTTCATTGGGCAACACGCGAACGGGCTTGCCGAGGACGTTCTCTACCTGAGAAACACCGGCCGGGAAATCAACAAAGGAATGCGTAGTCTCCAGTCCCGGGTTTACCTCATCCACCAAAGGCAGCTCACCAAATAAAGTGCCAGTATCCACGAGTGGACGGTCCTTTGCTTCAGCGAGTGCACTCGCGATAATGGCGTCGCGACGCTCGGCCTCCGCTTTTGCTTCGGCAACCATGGCAGAACCTTCAGGTGTGTAGGCATAGACAAGCATCTCGCCGTAGGCGGCACCATCGGTCATCTTGTCTACTTTGAGGTAGCGGGTATTCGCATCAAGGCCCTCGTGGATCTTCCATTTCTTGAAGCCAACACCATCTTCGACGAGAAGCTCTGTCCAGTTGCCCTCAGCGCCTGACGAAACCACCACATCGCCGTTACCATTCAGGTCCCAGAACATGATTTTGCCAAGGTGCGCCTCTTCGCCCAAATCGATGACAAAGCTGACTGGTGCCTTACTAGCAGGCGTCCATTGTGTCTTTGGCGCGAACATCGTTGGGTTTGCACCCATACCTTGCTCATCAAACAACCCAGTTGCAGCATCAGCGTTCGATAGCATTTGCGGGGTGATAGATATTTGTTCCATCGGAACGTCGTCAGAACTAATGGCGAACGATGCTGTAGCCACCATTAGTGATGCGCTTAATAGCGAAAGTCTAAAAACAAGGGGAAACATTCAAAGAAATAATATAACGTTATATCGATTCAGGAGTCAATGACCCGAAGAGTGACTTCGGGCCATTGAGAAGATATGCTTCACAAAAGCATCTACCTACGACGACGCAGGACAGCGAGGCCAAGTACCAACATACCGCCCATCAAAGCGTAGGTAGATGGTTCTGGAACGACCACGACAACATCAGAAAATGTATCGCCAATTCGGAATTCATCAAAGTTGGATGGTTCAACGCCCTGGGCGGTCGCCCAGGTATCCAATGCATTTTGGTTGCTGGACGAAAAGCTGGTGCTAACGACCGTAGCGGTAGCTGGATCTGAAGGCGAAAGCGTAGAAATATCCGTGGAACTTTCCACTACCCAAAGATTCAGTGTCGTGGTGCCCGCTTCGGTGAATACAGCCTGACCGTAGATGAAATAGTTCGTGCCTACACCCAGAGTGAAAGTCGATGACGTATCAATCTGCGACGATGTACCCCAACGAATTCGGGCAACTGCATCAGTGGTATTATTGTCCGAGAAGATGCCCAAAAACTGCCCAGCGTCAGCGTTTGTGGTATTAGAGAACGGATTAACAGACACCTTTTTAGCGCTACCTCCACCGTCAGCCGCACGATTCATCGCAAAGCTAAACCACAACTCTTCGTCTCCAGTTCCTACAACGCTCGTACCATACTCGCGGCTGAAAGTTCCACCTGCGCTCGGTGCGGACACAAAGCCATCCTCACTCAAAAGTGAAGAGGGCGCAATAGAGCCACTGGTCGCAGTATAGGTACCGGAAGTGAACCAGCTGTTGCTCCAGCCACTACCTCCATTCAGGCCAGACATATTACTGCCCGGAGTGTAGTCAAAACCATCATAAACCAGCACGTCCGCCTGTGCGGATGCGGTCATCAGCGAAGCCGCAGCGACAATCATCGCGGTGCGCCCGGCAAATGCGAAGGGGAGATTTTTATTCATATTGATATCTTTGTTTTTAGGGTTGGTAGATTGGTTCGTTTGGCATCCGTAACGCCAAGAGAAAGATCAAAATATATTATCCGGTGGGGGCTAATTTTAGGGGCTATGCTATCGTTTAAGAAGATTACTATAACGTTATTGCAAATAAACCAAGGAAATTCTGCATATTTTGACTGATAACAAAATGTAACCGTTACGATTAATTACCGCTCACAAAATCGGTGATTTTCCGTATTTGAATATTCCCACGGGTTGGGTCATCCGTGGGCATGATGAAAACCAGATAACGGCATTTGGAGGAATAATCCCACGTTGCGGCAAAAAGTCTTTTGACTCCCTCATTGGTTCCTTCAGCAAGCTTCACACTCACAGAGACGGAGTTCGTTTCCGGCATTTCGGTGACTGCATAGGCATTGGGCTTTACCCGAAAAACCTGGTCTCCGATCTTCCCGGCGACATCCCTTTCGGTAAAATTATAAATACGAAAACTCCCGACTGGAGAAAGCGAGGCCGAGTCGTTGATGGAATATACATCATATTCGGCCGGACCCGACTTAGTCCTGGAGAACAACAACAGTGGAGCGGGGTTGTCCGGGGGAAGATTATACCTTGCCACTGGAATACGCGGAGCATTTTCAGCGTCCGAATCTTTATAGAAAACGATCGGCAATGTCCCCTGATAGTTGATCCAGCCCGTCCGCACATTATTATAAATGCGAACCCCCTGCCCGCCTTCCGGTTGCACATATAAGGGCGTCCGAATTGGTGCATCCAGCGACAGGCAGCGAAAACGAACAGAAACGATTTCTCCGCTTTGGGCGTATACGGAACTGCCAAAGCAGAACCAAAATAAGATACAATACAGACTTCTCATTGGGCTATACATCGTCCTCCCCCAGCCAACGGAACGAGATTACCCGAAAGCGTCGGCCCATCGTTTTGTTTGCCTCATCCTGAAGATTGGAAATTTGAGTTTCGGGGGCGTCGCGGTCCGGATTCACAAACTCGGGAACGCGCTGAACAAGTGCCTCACACCAAGCGCGGGACTGAACTTCCCCCGTCAGCGGATCATTAGCTTCACCGTAAGACCGGATCAAAAAAGTATCCGACCGAACCGTCATGGCAGCAGCCAGGGGCGTGAGCACATCTGCTTGAGTAAGATATTGAGGAGTCCCCACCCCGGACTTGCTGGTTACATGACTAATATCGAAGGTCCCCGAAGCCACGCCTTCCGTGTAGGCATCCACGAACTCCGCACTCTCATTAATATCAAGACGATCGATCGCGGCCTGAATAGTACCTTTTTTGCCGACTTCGTCATCAACCAGACGTCGGTTAACAAAGTCCCCTAGGCTCAAGAACGGTCCACGGGCACGAACCTCCTCAACAATAGAAGTTGCCAAGCTACGTCTTTCATCCGGCGACAATGCCCTGGGGCTTACCCATTCACTATCCCCACCGGAAGCACTTCCATTGGGCAAAGTGGATCGCGGAAATATAGTCAGATCACCACTATTCTCTTCCGTAAAACCGCCAGTAGGTCGCATAAAGGTGTAGTCGGCCCCCAGAGTAGAAGCCAAAAATGAATCCCACGCATCCACCGACAAGCTGTTAACATTAAAGCCACCCTTCACCGCAAAATACGATGCGCTTTTGCTAAATCCGTCAATGGCGTTAAGGTCGTCAACAAAGCGCGTGGTGACCAGTGAATCCGGCGAACCGATAAATGCAATGCGTTCGTTCATCACCTCGGGCGCTTCTCCCTGGGTCACATAAGCATCAGCCATTTGCTGAAGCGTGGTTTCTAGATCAACCTGATTGACTTCACCTGCGGTAAAATCCGCACCGGGAATCAGGGAGGAAAAGAAATAGCCATCAAACAAAGCATCGTTGCTTAGGTAGGAAATATCATAAAGTGTATAGCGGCCACTAGCCTCTAAAGTTTTGTCCAAATCGACAAAGCCAGACGCCCAGGAATTACCAATCGCTTGCCCCGGCATATAAGTCGAGGGTGAGACGCGAGCATGCTGAAAACTCGCCAGCGATTGCATTGGGTAGGTTGGCACTTCGGAAACTACGATGTTCGTCTGACCACCAGCGGAATACTTGTCACCAAAATACCCCCGGCCAGAATCCTGTTGAATTTCCGAGTAAGAATCCGTGCCCCCCATCTGAACTGTGTAGGGCGGACTATCGATGGAATGATTAGAAAACTGCTTATCTAACAATGGGGCAAAGGGAGACATTGTGCCAATAAACTCTGAAGTCGTAGGCACGCGATCGGGGTCCGGGACAACAGGATTCTGATACAGTCCCAAATAAAGAAACGGTTGCCTAGCACCGGCCAGCAGCAGGCTTCGATCCACACTTTTGGGAAATGACGCGTCAGGACCATCATACAACAAATCCACCAATGGTCCCCTAGTGCTACCCGTGAGCGGTCCATAAATATTCAAGAATAAACGCTGAATGAAAGTATCGGAAGTGTATAGGCTCCCGCCATCATCAAGCTCATCCTCCGGAACATAGGCATACTCCAGATTAAATGCGCGACTCGTGCTATAACGGCGGTCTTCTGTGTTTTTACCAGAATCCTCCCTATAAAAATTGTTCAGGCCCCAGTTATAAACATTGATCTCAAGCGGGGCATCACTAACAACCGGCAGTTGGTGAAACAAGCCATCCTGATCAACATGTTCTCCGGTCCTTAAACGGCGTCCGAGTAATATGCCTCCCGTATTGCGAAACCCTTGCTCCATCTTCAGATAAGGAGCGCTGCGCGTACCATGCTCTTCATTAGACCGCGGGAGATTATCAATGATTGCCGGAGAACTATTGGCCGCAGAGAAAAGTAAAACCTCACCCGGCTCCATGCGAATCGGTTCCGCCTCATCACCAATCAAAAGATCCAGGGTTCCAAACCTCCTACCGGTAATTCTACCATAACCGTCCAGAAAACCTGACATTTGCGGTACCGATACATCACTGATTGGCGGTATGATGTCAGCACTCGGATCAGCCACAGAGATCATCAAACCAAAAGGAGAATCTCTGGCGTGCACCTTTAACCCGCCGTCAAACTCCAAAGCGACGTTATATGGATTCCATAGATACACAAATGGCTCAATTGTGATAGCGATTGCCGAGGTCGTATTTCCAGTCGCTTGAAACATGGATTCACCCTCTGCACGTTCCTCTTCAGGAACATACTCATACTCATCGACGTTGCTATCATTATAGAGTGAGTAGATAAAAATGACACGATTCAGAACCGGCAGCAATTCATGTTCGGTAAGCCGCGTCACAAATTCAGTCCGATTGGAAGCATTGTTATAAACGGTCGTGTTAATGTAGTTGTCCTTTGTTCGGATATTACCCACACCATCAGTTTCCCACGTTGAGATGATGCCACTCATCCCTCCATCATCCGGAAAATCCGATGTATTCGGACCAAATGGACGGATTTTCATTTGAGTCATACTGCTTGTGCTTTCCGCGCCCTTATAGAGGCGATAAAAATCACGCAAGTAGCTCCATGTCGGACCGCGCACAAAGGCATTACTGCCATAGGCGGGCACCGGCTCCTTAAACAAGTAACTGACTTCGTCCATTGAAACCGGGTCCAGATAGACATCCTCAGAATCATATGGTGGAAAGACTGTCCAGTTATCTGCGAAGACAGCATCCATATCAGCCACCCCAGTGTAGGGTGTTCGGGAAAAATCGCTATCGTCCAATTCAAAGAGGAGGCTAAGGTCTTTCTTTAGGCCACCGGACTTGGTATCCGTCTGTAGTGACAGGGAATTCAAACTGGTTGAATGGTAGTGTTCCTGAAGACCGGCCTGCCATCGAGGAGTCCCTGAACCAGTATAAAGAGGATCAGCAAGAAAGAGCTCACTATGCGTTTCCGCACGCGCGACATTCTTCGCTAATGCAGAATCATTGCTGACATCCATCGTTTCTAATCCGTTAAACACACTCGCAGCCCCACCGGATGGAGCGCTGAGAGCGAGGGAGCCCTGAAGAATATCCGTAGTCCCTGGATAATTGGCTAAATCCATGTCCTCGCGACTGGCCAAATTGATCCTGGCCTTCAAGCCTTCATCCGCCACCCAGTAAGCGTAGCTGCCACCGCCTGCGACCGATACCTTCGGTGCGGCAACGTAATCGGTGACGGTTAGATTGCCAACAGTCCCCTCCCCCAACAGCAAAGCATCGACATCGGGATCAACCAACTCACCATCCTGATTGAGCGGGTTAACGTAGGCAGGAATAGCTCCAGCATCCGACACATCATCAAACCCGGATACCAACCAGGCAATATGCTGTCCATACTTTGGATTCTGGCTTCCATCAGGCATCTTTTCAGCAGTATCCCAGGCACCGATCCAGTTCACCATATGTGAATCATCGGCCAGGTTTTTATCGAGCATTAGCGCCGAAGCGCTTACACGCTGGTCGACCCCCAGATTTTCCTGCAAATTCCCTATCGCTACAGTTAGCCCCAGTAGAGCATTTTGCTCAGCTTGAGTCCGTGTCTGCTGGGTTGCCGCGCTAAACATTTCTACGCGACTCACCGTTACCAAGCTCAGTAACATCAGCACAATAAAGCCCATCAGCAATAAAGAGATCACCAAAGCAAAACCACCGGATTGTCGCTTCAGTCGACAACCAGTCTGTTGGGCTTTGCTCCCGGCAATGATGGGGGTGGATTTGGATTTCATAGAAAACTCTCCGAAATGTATTTCGATTAATCGACAGTCCGGCGCTGGAACTTACGCAAGTTTTTTGCCGAAGTGGACGACTATTGCTGCAAAAAGCGCCTGCTTTAAATCATGCGGATCGGTTGATACCTTCATGGGACTGGTTGACTCTAGGGGTTGGGGATTTCAACGAAGCGAGACAGGCCTAGGCTTAATACTCGCGCCGCATTCTATAACGTTATAGCCTTTAAGTTTGTTGCTTCAATAAAAAAATACGTGATTCGGTCCTTTTACCAGCGCTACATTTTAGATGATTTCTAGCCCATCACGCCCCAGCAAAGGAGGGAAAGGAGCCGTCGGGAGCGTCTGGTACCAGAAGGCAACAGAGGCAAGGTCATCCTGCAACGGATGATAACGCCATTCACTGCGCCAACCAAGTGCCTGAACCGTAACGGCAATGCGCTCCTTAAAGCGAATGGGATCCGGCACATGCCAGCGGTACAGGCTAAAACGCATTTGAGAGCTGTAGAGCCCATCTGGCCTTACGACATGCGGCATGCCCGCATAGGGTGTCGAAAACTCTTGGTAGCATTTCTTCTCCTTGTCTTCGAAGTTATAGGACCCGCAAAAATAATCCTCTGTGCCCGTACCACAGATCGTCGGAAAACAGTCGCCACCGTGCTCAGCCACGGAATCTGCCACACTGCGCCCAGCCGGCAAGTCGTCGTCGAGGTAGAACTTCACCTCACCCTCGCCCCACCAGCCACCGCTGTTGACACCCCATGCCATATAAGTCCCCACATAGTGACCACGCCCCACGACCCCATCTAGAATCGTGTAAACCTTGCCCTCCGGCACCGGATTGACCCGTCGGAATTGCGCATGAAGGTATGCCGCATCTTCTGGAACAGGCTGTAGACTGTAATTGACCTGATAAAACAGCGTCAGAGCGTTGCGAGGATCGCGATTTTCCAGGGTCATCCGGAAGCGGCCACGAAACGGCATTGGCCAATAACAGTTAAACGCACACCCGGGATTCAAACAAACCATCTGTGAGTTTAGAGGTGCATACAAATCTGTGCGCGTGAATGCCGAAGCGAAGAAATCACCGAGTGGACATTCGATGGAAGGGATCGATTGGTCGTCATAATAGACGCGCAAAATCAAGTCACGATAGCGCACATGTGCGGTCGTCATCCATATTGATTGGACGCACCCCGGCCCCTCGATGTCAGCAACGGTAAACGTCTCCCCGGATCCCACCTGCTGGTTAGGACGCACCTTCCACCCCCGCCCCAACTCACGCGAGCAGTGTGTATCCAACGCAGGATCGCCACTTTTTGGCAATTCCGCACGCCCGCCACCGCGACGCGAGCCATCCGGATTCTCTGAGGTGATGGTTCGGCTCTCGGCATTGGAGAGCATCGCTAAATTTTCCAAAGAGTTATACAAACCGTGATCCATGAGCCAAATATACGAGAAATTTCAATTAGGATAACGTTATAGCAATAAATTCAGCGTTCACCATGCGACAAGCAAAAAGATCAAATCACGACCAATTTTGAAGCAAGTGTGCTCTAATGGGACTTCGGAGGCCCCATCGAGTTGCGCAGAATAAATTCAGACCGAATCGATTGTAGGCGCACTGGCGCATCAAAGTCACGAATGCGATCTTCCAGGATTTCAAAAATTTTCTGCGCCATCTGCGCCCGATCAACACGAACCGTGGAAAGCTCGGACGGCTCAGCCGCCTGAATGTCATCACTGCCCAGAATTGACAGATCCTGTGGCACATTGACCCCCATACGCTTTGCCTCCGTCATTAACGATATGGCCGTTTGGTCATTGTAAGCAACTACTGCCGTAGGCTGCTTACGAGACTCCCGCCACTGGCGAAACGCCTGCTCGCCAGCGACATCAGCAGCCACTCCCAGCACTGAACCTTCGAGATCATAGCCCATACCTAGCTCACTCAAAACTCGAATCACTTCCGCATGCTTACCCACCGGCTCAGCGCCCATCGGTGCCATTCCCACATAAGCAACACGCTTGTGCCCAACATCCCGTAAATACCCAAGAGCCTTCTGCAGGCTGGCGTAATAATTGACACCCAGGCTGTCGAACTCCTCATCATAACTCTTGTAAATGAATAGCACCGGATAACGCCAGGATTTCAATTTCCGGTAAACATCAAGATTCTCCAGATTCGATACCGGGTTAACTACTAATGCATCCGCCTCCCCCGCCGAAAGCTGGAGCATGAGATTTCGCTCCCGCTCGGGAGAATGATGCGTCAACGCTAAGATCGACGAATAACCTTCCTCAGCGGTCACCAAATCCAATTGTTCATAGAGCTCAGAATAGTTTGCATTCGCCAGGTTCGGCAAAATCATCCCCAACCGCTTCGTGTAGCCACGCTTAAAATTTCGGGCCGATGGGTTCGGGTGGTAGCCAATCTCCTTCGCCGCCTTCATGATTTTTTCCCGAGTCGCATCACTGATGCCGCCCTGCCCATTAAAGGCTCTCGAGATCGCGCCCTGAGAAAATCCAGTCAGCTTGGCAACTTGCAGGATCGTCGGGCGTCCAGACTTGGATTTGGCTGTTTTTTTCTTGGGCATGCATAAAACGTTACCGGTTTTTTATACAACAAGCCAACAACGAAAATGCGCTGCTGGTAAGTTCAGCAAGACATATTCCGCAGCTTACCAATACCCTTGCGCAATAAAGACTCCCCTTCGCTCGGGATGCGCTGAGCAATAATCACGTGAAAAGATGTTTTTTCATTGTTAAAACGTTATAGTTTTATAAAGTTTTACACCATGAGTCATTTAACCGCTCCCGAGCCAGTAAGCGCGCAGCCCCATTCGACAATCCCCACACCACCATGGGGAGAATTCGACCTGGAATCGAATGAATTCATTCTGCAGACGCCGTTTGCGCCCCGTCCCTGGAAAAACATCCTCTGGAATAAGACCTTCAATACACAGCCAACGCAAGCCAGTGGGGGCATCAGCTACAAGCGCTATAACGATGGACGGATCGTGCTCTTAAATTGGACTGGCGCGCAATACATTTACCTGAAAAACCTGCGCACCGGTGCCCTCTTCTCTCCCACCTTCGCACCCGTTGGTGACAAGACGATCGAGAGCTACCAATACCGCGTTGGCCTCAACTATAACACCACCTCCCTGCAGCAGCATGGCCTCTGTATTCGCATCAAGCAGACGGTCGACGAAACACTGCCTCAGACTTACTTCGAGCTCGAGATCGAAAACCTGACCGACCAGGCAAGCCCTTGGCGTATCGTCTTTGTAACCGAACTAAATCTGAAACCCGGCGGTAGTAAGTTTAGCTCGACAGACCGCTATGTCCACCAGACCTGCCTCAATGATCGCCGACTGATCATGGAAAACATCAGCGCGGATGATCGCTCTCACGCTGCGTTTCTTGAGTGCGACCAGCCCTTCGATGGCCATGCCTTCAATGCCACGGACTTTACGGGCATCTACGGCTCTCTCGCCCGACCGGAAGCACTACTTGAAGACTGGCCGGAGACCCTGACTCCCGTCGAGCAGCCAATCCTGTCAGGCTATGTCGACTGCAATTTGGACGCCAAGGGCAAACAATACCTCCTCATCACGCTTGGTTTGCCGCACTTCCCCGGTGTCGATCTCACGACGCATCCGGAGTCCACAACGCAATATATTCATCGCAACGAGCAGAGCCAACAAAAGGCACTGAAAAAGCTCTATAGCCAAGTCGAAGTCAAAACGCCCGACGCGAGTTTCGACCTATACATCAACACCTGGATCAAGCACCAGCTCAACTACTGCGCCCAGTGGAACCGCGGCTGGGGCAAGGGCTTCCGCGACAGCAACCAGGATGCCTGGGCCTTCACACTGCTCGACGCTCAGCGCTCGCGCCAAATGATCCTCGACTGCCTGCCCCATCAATTCAGCGACGGCCGCACCGTACGCAGTTGGGGCCCCGTGGACCGCGACGCCTACAACGATGGCGGCGTGTGGCTGATCTTCTCAACCTACGCCTACCTGGCCGAAACCGGCGATCTCCCCACCCTCGATTACGTCGCCCCGTTTTTCGAATCAGAAGAGAGCGGGACGCTGTATGAGCACCTTTGCCGCGGCGTCAATTACCTTTGGAAATCTCGTGGCGAGCATGGCCTTTGTCTCATGCCCTATGGCGACTGGAATGACCGCCTGACTGGCATTGGCAAGGGCGGCAAAGGCCAAAGCGTATGGACCACGATGGCGCTGATTGGCGCACTGCGCAAGATGGTCGAAATCGCCAACCACTATAACCAACCCGGAGACGTCCAAACCTTCACCGACCGCATTGATGAGCTGGTATCCATTGTTCGCAAAACCGCTTGGAACGGGCAATGGTTTTCCCGCGCGATCACCGACGATGGCGATTTCGTCGGCTCACCCGAATGCCAGGAAGGTAGCATCTACCTGCTCCCGCAAGCATGGAGCATCATCTCCGGTATCGCCACGGACGAGCAGCAAAGCGAGCTCATTGAAGCCGTAGAAAAACACCTGAAAACCGTTCACGGATTCCGGCTGCTAACGCCGCCCTACCAAAAGTTCAACCCCAGCATTGGTCTCCTCAGCGCCACGCAACCCGGGCGCCTTGAGAACGGTGGCAACTACTGCCATGGCACCATGTTCATGACGTATGCGCTCTGTCTGGCCGGTCAGCGTGCGCGCGCCCTTGAGGCACTCGAAAGCATCTTCCCAATCAACCCGCTCAACCCACCCGCGATCTCCCGCCAGGAGCCATATTCATTAACGAACTCCTACTGTGCACCGGAGTCCGGAGGCATTTCAGGCCGTTCGCATTTCTCATGGCGTTCGGGCACGGCAGGCTGGGCTTTCCGCTCCGCGATTGAGGGCATAATGGGCGTCGTCGCCACCATGAACGGCCTCGAAGTGGCGAGTGATCTACCGGTGGACACTTGGGATCATGCCAGTCTGAAGCGGACGATTCGCGGTAAGACTTTACATATCGAATGGCAACGCACCGGTACGCCCTCGCGCACGCTCAATGGAAAACCCATTACATCCGAACCGCTACAACCGGACGATTGGACCGAGACAGAAAACACGCTGCACATCACGTTCTAAACCAACCGCATTCATCGCAGAAAGCAACGCTCCCCTTTTCAATAAGCCAATGAAACACGCGCTTCATCATCTTCCTCTGCCCGCAACTGCCAATTGGTGCTGGGCCGAAAAAGAACACCCAAACCAAACCATTCTCTTTCGCACGGAGATTAAAAATCTCAGCGAGTTCGAATCACTAGCGCTACACATCGCGGCGCAGACGCGCTACTACCTTTGGGCTAATGGAAAATACATCGGCCAAGGCCCTTGCCCAACTCCTTGGCCAGACAACACCGTCGATGGTCACGCAATCCAAGCTGACAGCGAAGGCCGACTAACGCTCGCAGTCATCGTTTATCATTACGGCGTGCCCACGCAGAGCCATCCCTTTGCTCCGCCCGCCTTGTGGACTCGCCTGATCGGAGAACGCGCGGGCCAGTGGCAGGCCATCGACATCGCACCGAATCAATGGCGCTACCTCGCGCAAGGCGGCTGGCAGCACACCAAACTGCGACGCACTTGGGCTACGTCATGGATGGAGCAGTTTGACGCTTCGCAGCACCCAACCGGCTGGGAACAGCCTGGCTTTGACGATACCGCCTGGCAGAACGCCATCCCCGTCGAGCGTCCCGGCACCACCCTCACACCGCGCATGACGCCCGCACTGCGTGAGCACTCGGCACCAGCACAAAAGCTGATTGCTGCCGCAAAAGTATCCGTCGATGCGCCAATCGCTGAAGAAGGCGAAGGTCAACTTTCCAAGCTGCTTGACGAAGAGCCATGGGAGTTAATTCCACATGCAGACCTACAGGCTCAGTGGAGTGAAGGCACAGGCATAACCGCGAGCCCGGAGCAAGGAGGGCTGGCCCTGCTCTTCGATTTGGGCGAGGAAATGGTCGGCCAAACGGAGTTCACCATCGAAGCCGCCAGCGGCATCGTCGACCACTATGGCGCAGAGCTGCTTCGCGATGGCCGCCCCTGGTGCTTCCGCAGCAATGCCGAGTATGCGACACGGTTTTTCGCATCGCAGAACTGCAGTGAGTTTCGCACGCTCAACTACAATGGCTTTCGCTATTTGTTGATTGTATTGCGTCCCGACAAGCAGCCGATACATCTGAAAACATTCGGCGTTTGGCGACGTGAGTCAGACATTCAACCAGCCGTCAATTTTCAGTCTGACGATCCCAAGCTGCAACGCCTGTGGGATGTCAGCCTGCGCACGATCCAAGTTTCGACGCAGGACACATCCGTGGACTGCCCGACGCGCGAGCAAGCCCTGTTCATTGCCGACGGCTTGTGGAATGCACTCTGGCTGACCAAGCTCTACAATGAGCCGAGCTTTTTCGAGCACCTCCTCGACGTCGCTGGCAAAACACAGTGCGACAACGGGCTCATGCCGTCCGCGGTTTTCTCAAGCCTCAACCCACCACACTTTCTGCTCGATTTCTGCCTGATCTACGTCTGGTCGGTGGACGTATTTCGCCGCGCGCAGCCGGACCGCCTGGATGTCGTCCGCAAGGCGCTGCCAATCTTTGAGAAGACGCTAATGTGGTATCAAAACGAGATGGCAGAGTCCGGCATTGTCGAAGCCGACCCAGTCGCTATCGAAAATTACGACGGCGGTCGTTTTCAAATCACCTTCATCGACCACCCTGGCCTGTGGCACCCATTCTCGCATCCGGGCTTTGAGCGGTCGCGGAGTCAACTGGGCCTGAATGCGTTTCTGGCGATTGCGCTGGACGCATTCTACGCGTCGGCCGCAGCGGTCGACTACAAGCACAACCTGGACACCAATATCCTCGATAGCGATCGCCTGCGCAGTCGTTGCCACGAGCTGTTTTACAATCCGGAAACTGAGTATTTTGCCGACTGCCTCCACGACGAGAAACGGACGCTCGTTGGCTGGAGCGCACAGTCGCAAATCCTCGCGATCCTGTCTGGCATCGTTAGCGGTGATGATGCACGCGGATTGATGCAGCGCCTCATCCGTGATCGCAAAGACCCCGGTATTTGCCAGTGCACGCCGTATTTCTGGGTTTACTTCGCGGAGGCCCTCATGATCACTGGCTTCGAAGATCAGGTCATGCCGCTCATTCAGGACGCTTGGTCCGGCATGAGCGACGACCCGGCCACTACCACCTGGTGGGAAACCTTTGAAGGCAGCCCTCAAGATACTCGCTGCCACCCTTGGGCCGCTCTACCCGCGTGGTTCCTCACGCCCGAGGGCTACAACTTCCGACTATGCGGCGAAAGCCAGCCCGCCCAGAATTAATTCCAGCAACATATCCAAAAAATAAAAGAGGCTCAGTCGAATCGACTGAGCCTCTGCTTTTTCAATACTAACACTTAAATCCAGCGCACGTCACTCGACGGTTCCGACCAGCTCCGTGTCTTCGAATACCGCGGTCGCCAGTGAGGTCGTGTTACCACTCGCAGCGCCAAAACCCAAGTAAACCGTGCTCGGCAGCGCTTCGGTGGTCGAGTTGACCAATGTCCAGCTGACACCGTCAGTGGAGTAGTAGCTGTTAAACACGTTACCCACACGCTCAAGCCGCAGCCAGTTCTTCGTCGCCGCCCAGGGGCTGCGCACTTCGGTCGGCTTTTGGCCGGTAGTCGAACGGTTAAACTGCGACACCGCGGCCAAGGTTCCACCGACCGAAGTCGACACAAACGGCACGTCGTCATCCAGAGATTCACGTGCCATCAGGAAGGCCGTCGAGCCGGAAGTCGCCGGCGTCAAACTATCAACGCGAGTGGAGAAATCAAAGTCTCCGGTCGCCGACATGTAGCCGTAGTGGAAGGTATCCCAAGCGCGCCAAGTCGCAATCACGCCACTGCCTTCAACAACGAATTGCCCCTCATTCTCGGCAAAGCTGCCAGCCGGGCTTCCACTTGCGCCGACTTCGACATTGGTGAATTGCGGTTCCAGTTGAGTGTCGAACTCCGGGCCATCCAGCGGCGGCAACGAGTCATTGGTAAACAAGGCGATCTCGTTGAAATTTGCTGATTGCGAGTGCTTGGTAATGCGCACATAGCGCGTCTCCCGCATGATCGCGATGGGTATCCAGACGTTGTATTCCGTCAGTCCATCCGTGGTGAGCGGTTCCCAGTTACCCGGCTCGCCCACAGAGATTTCCACCGTGCCGGAGCTACTGGAATCATACAAGTAGACATAGGTCACGGGCGTCACCTCACCGAGGTCGATATAAACGCTATTGGGCCAAGTGACCGATGAACCCCAGCCGGGATTCCAACTCGTCGTTGGTGAACCGCCGGTTCCCATTTCTGCGCCAACCGCAGTTGCCTGCTCGTCGGCGATAAGCGTGGCGTCACCGAAGCCATCTTCATTGACAACGTTAGCGGTGGTGAGTGGAATCAACTGATCCGGACCGAGTCCCATCTCGGGATCATCCAGCATGACCAGCACCGGCGTTTCGGATACATCGATCGTCACGGCGTCATTGCTAATGATCAGCGCGGTCTCGATGCCGGAGGTCGAGTTATCCGCAAACTCAACCAGCGTTGCCGTCGTGGCCAAGCCATCCAAATCCAGCGAGTAGTTGCTGACCGTTTTATCCTCGCTCGTCGGGCACCAAACGGCAATCGCACGCACATCGCCCATTGCATCGGCGAAGCGGTAGATCATCACATCAGACTGACCGGAGTCCTGCTCACTTTCGAAGTAGAGATTCGTCAGACGGCGCTTCAGCGTATAGGTGTAGAACCAGGAAAGCTTGGGCACGAACTGGTTGTTCGCATCCCTTTCAAGCAAGCCGGACGTCGCATATTTACTGGCCAACGGAAGGCTCGTGGCGTCACGCGTCATGTAAAGATGTGCGCGGTCAATGCCAGCCGCCGACAAGGCCAGGAAGGAACGGAGAATCCACGCTGCCTGCACTTCATAGCCGTCCATCGAGCCAATCGCCGGCGCACGCTGAACCGACTGCTGGTAAGTATCGTAGCCAAACTCGCTGAGCCAGATTTCGACACCCGGCAGATAGCGATTCCGGTATTCGGCAAATACTTCCAAGCGCTCGCGCAGGCCATCGGCCTCGGGGCTGACGCCGATAGTCGACTCACCCTGTCCACCATTGTCGTTGCAATAATGGTGGAAGTTAATCGCATCGAACGGGAAGTCTCCATTGCGGTTCACGTCGCACCACTGCTTGATGGTTTTCAGGTAATCCAAGTCCAACAGAGCGGTTCCGCTCATGGCGAATTTCATGTTGGGATCGGCAGTATGAATGCCCACCCCAGCACCAAGAGTGCCCAGGTGTCCATCGATGTCCGCGCTAGCCATGGCCGCATATTCCTTGGCGGAAAAATAGCCTTCGCGGCCGCGCCACCACTTGTCTTGCTCGTTCCAGCTTTCCATCCAGCGAACCGTCCCAGCGCCAGTAATCGCGGGCTCCGACGAATGCAAAGTCAGCGTTGCCGGGTCCACCGCAACACTACCATAGCGCGCAGCAAACTGATACAGGAACCGCGCGTGCTCGACATAAGAAGCCGGGTCCAGCGCATCGCGATTCTCACTCGGCGGCATCGGCTTGTGGTCCGAATCGCCACCTTCGACAATCCAAGGCACGCTACCCTTAATATCAGCTACCGTGCTGATGCCCGATAAGCGGATGTTGCGATAAAAACGGTCGAAATTCCAATTGCCCGTGTAAGATTTGTTGAACTTTAGTTCGTCGCCATCGTAGACCGGATCGAGCGTATTGCTGTCATTCCAATACCAGTTATGATATTCACGCAGCGAGCCCACGGCCTGCAAGCGACCCAGTGGATCGTTGTGAAAACCATTCACCGCAATCAGACGATCCATCGTCGGCGGGATGTGGCCAATCTCGGCCGGCTCGGGCTGATATGGCTCCAGGCGTGAACCATAGACCACCATCTCTTCTGGAGCATAATTGACCTCGTGGTTCGTGATACGCAGGTAGCGTGATTGCACATCCACGTTTTCAATGACCCAGTCCATGTAAACGGGCTGCGTGTATGACCACAGCATCGTCCAATTACCAGGCTCGCCGTACTCAACTTCAATCAAGGTTTGGCCACCGCCATCCCAACTGGCAATCGCATCGATCTGGCACAAACTGCCGAGGTCTACAATCGCCGAGATCGGATAAAACCAAGTCTTGTTGGAAAAGCTCGTGGTCCACTCACTCACCGGCTGAGTACCGGTTCCATTGATTGGATCGCCAACGGAGTCTTGTTCATCGAAAAGCCGCCATGGCTCGCCAAGAGATTGTTCGCAATAGATGCGGTTTAGATCGATATCTATTTTGGTTTGCGCAGCCAGCGGAGTCGCCGCCAACGCGCTGACCGCCAGGAGACGCAGACAGCTTTTGGGGGTTATATCACAGTATTCTTTCATGGTGTCGTAGGGTTGTTTGAGATAAGCAGAAAACGCGGCGTGATACCTTAGGGCACAGGGCCTCAATCACTCCAGACGCTCCGCCTGAATGCTCCCGGACCAAACCTCGGGCCGTAGCCAGAACCAAAGCCCCAACAGAGCCAGTTCGGGAACATTCATAAAATCAGCGCTCGATTAGGTAGCCCAGCAGGCCACCTTCGAAAGTAGAATCATCCGATTTCAAGACCAGTGACTCATGCTCCATTTGTGGGCTGAGCGCCTCGTCGATATCAACGCCATCGCGCTCGAATTTGCCGATGAGCTTTGTCGGTGCTACGGATGTGATGGCCAAGCAACCATCGCCAATTGGAATACACGCCAGCTTGCGCGATTCGCGAATCGGTAAATCATCCTGAGAAACGAGGATCCAGTTGCCGGTCCACTTGATACCTGCGATCGCTTCATCGGTATAGCCTTCAGATTCCTTGCGCAGAGCCAGCGCTGTTAAACGATCGCCATCGCCAAAGTTTTCCAGCCGCCCCCAGCAGCGGGGCGTCGGGTCCTGAACCAAGTCGCCCAAATGCGTGTCCAGCCAAAGCGGCTTCCAGCCCACCGTTCTTCGGAACCAATAGGCCAGAGCGCGACGTGGTCGAAAATACGAATGCGGAACCTCGGCACCATTGTCATGGAAGTACGGCAGAATACCGCCAGGAGCACCCATGATCGCGGAGTTCATGACGACATCTCGCTCCGCCGCCCAGTGATAGCCACTGGAGCCGTTTAGCGCGATGCCGCCGCGACCGATAATACTCGTCCAGACACACCATTGACCATGCCCATGCGACTCACGACCAGCGGAATCCCCGAGATCGTCCAAGGCGATCATTTGCGACAGCTCGCCCATCCGCGGATGCAGACCGTAGCAGAGAATGTTAATATCAGGGCGAATCCGGCGCGCCTCTTCGGCAATGATCCGCACAAGCTCAATGCCAAGCTGCTCGCCGCGGTATTTGGGATCACGCGGAACGGCGACATCCGGCCCAGGCAAACCATAGTAAAAATCCAACTTCAACAGCGACGCCGGATAATTGCCCAGCACCTTGCGCGTGCGCTCAATGAGGAAACGGCGGGTGTTCTCCGAGCTCGGGTCGAGGGCATAATGCCGAGGCGCATCACTGTATGGATTGAACGACCAAGAGCACTGGCGCGGCTCGCCATCGACTCCGCAAAGCAAGTCCTCTTTGCCGAGGCCAAACTCCTCCGGCCGGTCGAGCCAACCGACCGATTGCCACAGACCAACCTTCATGCCCAACTGCTGCGTTTTATCGATGGCTTCATCGAAGTCAGGGAATTTCTCATAGTCCGTGTCGCCGCTGGAACTCATCGTTTCCCACGGGTCATCATAGACGAGTACGTCGACGCCAAAGGATTGCTTGATGCGACTGGGCGTGTTCTTCAGATCGAAGATGCCCTCCTTGAAATCGCCCCAGGTGTTCCACATCGAAATCTGGTGCTCCGAGTGCCGCGTTAAAGCCGCCTCCGGATAGTAAAAATGATGATAGGCGTCGATTGCATGCTGCGACCAAGTGAGCTGCAAATAGTCTGACCAAGTCCGCACCGGCTCATCGATGGCACCCCACAAATCCTCACGATAGTGATACTCCAGGCAGCCACAAAATGACGCAGACTTAAAGCACATCGCGCCGTCGGGCGGCGTTAGATTGCCCATGACCAGCCAACCATTATCGTCACCCATTCCGCAGGCCAAAATGGGCCGTGGGAAAGCCGCACCGTAAGGTGTCCCCATCGACGGCCCGTAATTCCCCAAGGCAATGCGACTGTGCCCCAGGTCCCACAGCCGCACAAAGCTGTGAATGGGTCCTGTCTTCGCGCAGGGAATACAAATTCCTGTCGCTTGCCAATCCGGCCAGAATGGCTTCTCCAAATTCGGCACCATACGGCGTTCATCGGGTCCCATTTCACTAGCCCCAATATACATCGAAATAATGGCACAGGGAGCTGACTTCCACCGCAATTTTAGATCGCTCAACTTAACGCGATCACCCGTAAATTCATACGACAAAGAACCACTGGCCAGCCCATCGAAATCCAGCTCAATCTCACCAGCATCATGGTTCTCGCCCGCCTCAAGTGACACCGCGCGCGCTTTGACAAAGCGCTTCTGAGCACTTGGATCAACCAGCCACAACCCCGGCAACAGCGAACCCGCCCAGAGCGGCTTGGTCGCACCAACCGGCGTGAGACTAGCTTTGTCGTGATGCAAATTCCAGCACAGCTCAAAGCCGTTGTGGCTCCAGCTTAATTTAAGTAAATCGTTATACATAATTTGAGGTTTCAAATGAATTCAAAGACATACATGACTAGTCCAGTCACTATCACCGAGAACTTCTACATACCGACAGATTCAGAACTGGCCTGCGAAGACCATCTATATCAAGGGCTGAAAAGCTGATCGCAAAGAACCGAGACTAAAGTCAGGGGAGAGGGATTGAAGTTAATGACAGCAAAATTATAGAGTCAGTCAATGCTATAACGTTTTACTTAATAACGAGCAATCAAAATCTTCGAAAAACACCCGTTGGCTCAAATCCGACGTCTAATCGGGCTAAGAATACCTTGTCACATCGCATCGAGTACCGCTGTGATCACTACGAGCTCGGGCGTCCCTATTACTCAAATCACCACCGTTGCGTCGATTTCCCCAAAAGCAGCAGTAAGCTATCCCGCACAGCACAACGGGCCAATCAATCCGCAAGTTGGATAGACTGAGTTCCGACCCTAGAAAACACTTAGCGCAACCTGCCCGATCTCACTGAGGCAACCGACGAGATGGAAACTGTCGATACTCCAGCATGCATATCTCCTTCCCCGAACTCGCCCAAGGAACGCCAATTTCGCTGAAGAGTTTTCCCTGATCAAAGGCCTCTGACATGTATACGCTCAAATCGTTAATCGCGATTTGAGATTCTCCGCCAGCTTGCTGATGCGTGGTCAGGTATTGCTGCGGAATGTCCCTGATAGCCGCAGATTCGTGCGCCCCATTGACACAAAGAGTATGCGCCTCGGCATTATCCAGACTGCAAACAGGAGCTTCTGTGTCTGTCACCCGTGCAAAAACTTGGCTGCCAACGCATTTGAGCAAACGGTTGAAATCCAAGCAGGCTTTTACCTGCACCGAAGCACCGTGGGGCTGTATCGTCACCTGATCCAGACTCCAACTGGCGGTTCCAGCATCGCCAAGAACTTCCACCCACGGATTCAATGTATCTACGCAACTGTGGCTAACGTAATTATAGAGCGATATGTCGGTGTTTGTCCTGATACGAAGGCAAGCAGTGTCCGCACTTTCAATGTCTCTTGTGCGATATAGCTCCGACTGAACTGATAACGGTCGAGCCGAGGCTTTCATATCATGCCCCGCAAGAAAGCACATCAAGTTTAGCTGATGGGCCAGCGCGTTATTAAAGGGTGAATCGAGCACCCATGCATTTTCTACCTTCAGCTTTCCAGCCCAGTTGTTTCGCGCGTAGTAAACACTGGAGCGAGGCCACATAGCCCGCGAGCGGATTGTCTGGACCTTTCCGATCACTCCAGAAAGGATTGCTTCTTTCAGCCAGCGGGTAGCCGGATCATAAACGCTTTGAAATCCAACGGCAACGAATCGCCCCGTTTCCGCAACACATTGGCGAATAGCCTCTACTTCCTGAATCGTGGCAGCAATCGGCTTCTCTACCAGAACATTGGCACCTGCCTTGAGTGCAGCTATGGTCATCGACGCATGGTGGTGAATGCCGGTTGGGATGAAGCACAAATCCAGCTCTCCCGCGAGCTCAGCAATCATCGAATCAAAGTCCGGAAAAAGCTCACCACCCAACTTCCCAATTTCCCGACAACGCTCCGGCTCATCGCCTTGATTAATGACGGCAGCACCCACCAGTTGGAAAAGCCCTTCCGAAGAACCCATCGTTATCAGTCTCAGGTGAGCCTTCGCATAGCCCGAAGCGCCGACCAAGGCGACACGGAGTGGTCGGCGTTTCGCGCCTCCTAGCAAAGGTGCAGAAGCATTCGAACTGGCGTCCTCTACAGCGGAACTGGGTCTGGCTAATGGCATGTCCAATCTTCGTAATTCATCCAACAAGACATACTGACTCAGTCAGCTGACTCATTTTCGAAAAGTAAGTGATTTGATTCAAAGTTATAAATTATCTTCCGGCTCCATCGAACTGGGTCTAAAAAGTTCGCTTAGTGTTTTGTCGATTAGCGGATTACTTCCGGGCAATGGGCACACTAACATCTTCTGGCGAAATCGGACTCTGGCTCAGAACGAATTTTGCAATCTCAGTTTCGCTCTCCCGTCCCCAAATCGTAATCATGTGCTTGCCTTTCGATAGTTCAATTTTCTGCGGGTACTCTTCCTTAAAAATATCTGCGATCTGCCATTGCCACTTTCCCGACGAGGCTTTCCGGAAAGGCCAATAGGTTATTTCTCCATCATCAATCTGCAGGCGCAGACTATCGTGACCAGCCGCTCCGGGACCAGGCACATAGGTCAGCGCGTGCAAATAATAGACACCGGGTTCAGCGATATCTACAGGCAGCTTAATGTAAGATGCATTCGCCTCAACCCGGGCGCTGGGCGCTTTTAAAATCGATGCGGTTGGAGCACCAGCCTTCTCAACGATCTGAAAACCAGAATGCTCCAGGTCCGCCGCGACAACAGCAAACTCTTGCGCTGATTCCGGGTGAGCATTGCCTTTCACGAATACAGTCCGATTATAACCAGAGTCTGTGCGAATAGTAACTGCGCCCTCCATCGGGCCTATCTGCTTGTTGGACTCATTGAAGCTAATGGTGAGTTGATGTGGCCTCCCATCACAAACTCCACTGGCAGGGGAAACGCTAATCCAAGGAGAGTTAGGAATCGCTCGCCACGACTTGCCTAGATCCGTTGGCGCGGATACCTCAACAACTGAATGCTTTGTCGGTCCTTCGCCCTCGAGCATCTCGATGGCCGCAACCATCGGGAGCACGGACAGTCCGGAATTTCGAACAGGAAATAACGCATCACTATTGCCGGGGAATGCGCCGAGGTCTGGCGCGCTACCAGAAAAGCCATCATTGACCATTGGCAGATGCACGCCGCGATTGAAAGCCGGCGAACCCTGCGAGAGACGATAATCGCCGGCTGTACGATTACGGAACTCTTCGACACCTTCCACACCATTTTGCTGCCACTCATCGCGAGCAGGATCCATCGCCCCAGGACGCAACATGTCGTAGTCGAAGTCGCCTTGAGCAATTTGCGGATATAGGATGTCGCCCAGAGCAATGAGATTGTTGCGCGTCTGAATCGGAGTCGGGCCCTTGCCCCAGTTTCCTCCACGAAGAGCTTTGCTGTGGCTATAAACGGTGTTGTGGAAAATGTAATTGATGCCCGGCTCCTGCGTCCGATTACCACCGACCTTAAAGGCAAAATTCGTATGTCCGCGCTCTTCACCTTCCAGCACAATCAAGTTACGAAAAAGATAGGAAGGCCCGTAGATCGTGGGTGCAGTGCTAATGCCGCACAGGCTGCTTTGAATCCAATTGTTAAACATCCGAACGTTCATTTGGCCGCCATCGAGCTCGATACCATCGTCATTACTAAAGAACATTATGTTGCCCTGAATATCGGTGTCGCGATAGGGACCACCATTAACCTTATTGTTATATGCGCCCTCAATGGTGTCATTAAAGCGATGGTTTTCAGATCCGACCAAGTCATTGTTTCGGATAACATGATTACCATCGGACATCGACATGATGATAGATGTCGGCCCGAGCGGGTGGCCAGCACTCCAGTTGTTCGCGCGGCCACGAGGCGCATGGATGAAGCAATCCTCCACAACGACCCGGCGCGCTCCGCGCTGGATACGGACACCGGCTTGTAAGTTAATCCGGTTACCATCGTCGTCCAAATAGAGGGGCCCCCTGCCCCACTTGGGATTCGAAACCTCGGTCAGAGTGCCCGGTTGCCCCCACTCCGAAATATCGCAACGGCGGATTCGCACATCGCTCGACTCTTCAATCAGCACTGCGTCCTTAATGCTCCCTTTGATGCTTAAGTTCTCAACAACGACGTAGGCGGAATCCTTAATATGGATCGCGTAATCGGCTTCGTTCTTTACATCCAGCGTCGACGATGATTCGGAGGATCGCGTGATGAGTACCCATGCATCTGGCGTTCCTTTCTCGCTTAGAATAAGCGGCGCTGAGGATACACCTGGATCCAAATAAATCGTTTTGCCAATAGGCGTATTGCTGCTCCAGGTTTGACAGGATACGATCTGCGGCTCCGAGATCAGACCGATAGTGTCATCCGTCAGCCATACCTTCGCTTCATACTCCGTATCCTCAGCCAAGTTTAGCAAACTGCCTCGCATTTGCTTGGTTTCGCCATGCCAGACAACGCCAAGTGTCGAACGCCAGTCAGACTCCCCTTTCTTCCGGTATTCCATGTGACCCTGAGTCGACACGCTCATGTCTCCAGAAATATCTGCATACACGCCAATCGAGTTAAAAGTCGGCACGGCTTCCAAGTTGGCAATCGTCGGCGTTTCACGAACGCGCTCGCTCGCGGGAATCAGAGAAACATCAGCAAACCACAGCGACTCACCGACATTCCTTTCAGCTTGATTGTAGCGTAACAACAGGGCGATTTGAGTAGCGCCGAGGGTGTCGATTTCCATACCAATTTTCACCCAGCCTTTGCCGGGCTCGCGGATGCCGATCCGCTTAAATTCTTTACCTCCTTCATAGAGCTTAATTTGCAAAAAGCCTTGAGTCGCCCCGGGTGAATTAATCCATCCCTGCACATAATACAGGCCCGGCTGAGGCACATTTACTTTCTGAATAATCTGGCCCTGTCCCCTACCGGCAGCAGTGCAGGTGACCTTCAGGCTGCCCTTAGTACCCTCTGGTTTATTCGCAGTATCATACTCAAATGACGCAGTGTTTGCCGATGTCGTCCACTGCGCTGGCTGACCATCCTTGAAGCTTTCGAAATCTCCATTGGACACGAGATTTGCCGCACTCAGGGCGGTTGCACTCAGTAGCGTGATGATGGCCAGCAGACTGCCTCTGCGGTAGATAAATTTTGGGAGTTTCATGGTCGATATAATGCAGGTCAAAGTTAGGAGTTATCAGGTTCTGTGGGCACTAGAGTCACCCGGATATCGGCAAAATTTAATTCATTCCCGATCTCTTTGCTCGTTTGCTTAAAGCGAAGTAAAACTTCAGCCCAGTCAGCATTGGTGGCCGTAAATTGTTTGGTTAGTCGCTCCCAGCCAGCACCACTGGATAAAACTCGAATCCGCTCGATTTCCTCTTTGCCAGAGTAAAGTTTGATTTGGATCGAGCCTTGCTCGGAGCCATTCGACATAACCCAACCCTCAAGCAGGTAATTGGCATCTGGCTCGACTGGAAACTTCTGGGTGATCTGGCCAAGGCCTTTTCCGGAATTATTAATAGCCACCCTTAAGCTACGTTCGACGCCATTGGGTTTTTCCTCGCGATCAATGACTAGCGTATAGCTGCTGCCGGCGGGGCATCTCCAGTTCGCGACATTCCCATCTGAGGATTCGTTAAAATCACCATTGATGATTAGATTATCCCCACAAACAGCACCTCCGCAAAGTATGGCCATTGCGAATACGATGATCGCGCGAACCTTAGCCGCGCGCATTGATATGAAGTTCCATGTCATGTTTTAAAATCTCCGATTTGACTTAGTCAGCATTAATCTACAGAAAACCACAAACAAAAGCGTGATTAAATCTCCTGTGTCGGCACGTAAAACCGCCTTACATTAATCTGATCTTTCTGTCCCTCTTGGTCAGAAATAAAGACCAGACTGCTACGCCCCTTTCGATATGGCCAGAAAGCCTTGTAAACCATTTGCCAATCACCCGAATTCTTCGCGTCCATTTGAATTGCCATCATGACACCAAAGCTGGGCTTATCAACAGTCGGCGCAGGAATAGTCAGTGGCTTATTCGTTTTCAGCGTTATGTTCTGATCATTAAACTTAGCAATGATATCGTGACTTGAGATATTATGAAGCTGGTAGATCTCGCTCGTATTCTCTCGTGCTTCATTGACGATTGGCACAATACGAAAAGTAGACCCCGCCTTGGGTTGCTCGAAAAAGATCAGCAATAGCGGCTTAGTCGCACTCGAAAGATCCACAGAGCCAAGCGCCGCCCCAATCGGATTACCATCTTTGTCAACTTGGCCTGTGTCTCGATAAAAGATCAGCGGCGTGTCCGAAGGAGCTTCGTAGGTGCTTGAAGGCGCACCATTCGGTATATTGACATTTACGCGCTTCTCACCATCCAAAAAGTACAAGCCCTTAATGGCACTATCCCAGGCAAGCGTATTAAAGGTAACTTTGGTGGGCTCACCGTTTTGCTGTGCGTCCACACGCACGAAACCGCAAAGGATCGCCAGCCAAAGGCTGAGTCGGAAAAAGATGTCGGGTTTGGACGTCATTTAAATTTCATTTTCCTTTAGCCAGCGGAAACTGACCAATTCGAATTGGCGGCCGAAGGGGCTGCTTGGGTAAATAGTTTCCGACTCCACATTATTGGGATCGGGGTCAACCGGAGTAACGGTTCGCTGCACGACGGCCTCACACCAGGCTTCAGCCTGCGTTTCGCCGGTGATTGGGTCGACACATTCGCCGTAAGTACGGACGAGAAAAGTGTCACCACGAACCGTGATCGTGGGGCCGAGCCTTTGCAGAAGGTCCCCTTGCAGCACATAACCAGGGAAACCTGCAGCCTGCATATTCGTTTCCGGAAAGACGTCGTAAAAACCGTCGCCAGAAATGCTATCGGCCGCCTCATCTGAAAAAGGGTTAAGCTTCGCCTGCGTGTTCAACCCAAGAATCGCATCATCCAAAGCAGCCTGTAAAGGACCCGACTTTCCCGTTTCGTCATTGGCAAGCGAGCGGTTCACAAAATCACTGAGGGATAAAAACGGGCCACGCAACTTCACTTGATTTACGATCGCTTGAGCCAGGTTGTCCAACTCCACTTCGTCAATTTCCCGAACGCCATTCCAGAAGTTTTCCGCTCCACTTCCATCGGCCAAATTTACATAGCCACGGTAAGGCCAGGTGAACCGGGAAATGCTAATCGCCTCCCCCAAGTTTCCGAGATCGCCATCGAAATAAGGGAGCTCGCTTTGAGACATTCCGGCCAACACGGCTTTCCACGCTTTGACGGAGGTTGAGTTTACATTAAAGGCTCCAATGACTTCCAAGTTTGCAGCCAAACTCTGGAACAACGTGTCATCCGTAGCTCGTTCATCCATGACCGCTGCCGTTAATTCACGATTGCTTTCAATGTAGCGATAACGCTGATTTGCCGCCATCGGCTGACCGCGCTTAAATGCTTCCAAATCGTCTTCATCCACGTCAGCCGTTAAGCCCGAGAAAAAATATCGATCCCATAGCTTTTCATTAATCAGATAAGAAGTGTCGAAAATTTTGAATGACTCATAGTCCTTCAACTGATTCTCATCATTGTAATAAACCCAGGCCTGATGCTCTTCTGTCGAGGTTTGATCCAACGGGATGCGGACATTCGCGTAAGAGTTTCCCGCCATGTAGGTTGGGTCAAAGTTATACCGCCCAAGATTCGCGTGTTGCAGATTTCCAAGGGAAAGCAGTGGTGTGCGAGGTCGGTCAAAAAGGATGACACGAGTCTGCCCCTGAGCCCCAATGCTATTGCCCCAAAAACCGTCGGCGCGATCCAAGTCATTGAGTTGTATTTCCGCAGCAGAATTACTCAAAACGCCGTGACCGCCTTGAGCATCCTCGGTCGCATAAGTGCTCAGTATCTTGTAGCCATTATCCAGATCGAAGCCATCCCACTCGCTATTGGCGGCAATGGCCCGAATGTTAGAATCGATTAAATTTCGCCAAGGCTCCTTATTCTCCGTTGTCGTCTTCAGCCAAAATCCTACCGACAGGATTTGGTCTTGGTTAGTGGCATCCGCAAGCGATGAAAAATACCGATTCACTCCGACTAGTGTTTGCGCGGAATCAACATCAGCGAACATCTTGTTGATCGCCATCAGGTCCACCGAACCGGCATAACTCAGACTGTAACCGGAACCGAAATCTGTCTCTAATGCTATTTCAAAATTAAAGCCTCTGGGAGTGGTCGTTACGTTGCCTTCCGCGTCAGTTTCGGTCACTGATTCAGTGAGCTTTTTTAAATCATTCCACTCTTCCGGGGTAAAGTTCCAGTCCCTTTTCTGCGTGGGCTTGACACCATAGTTGCCGTCAAAGTATCGCTCGAGCTGCGTAACGCCATTGATCCTTGGCCGGTGACTCGCACTCTTATTTTGATTTCTGTAGTAAGACAACTCAAGCGGAGCAATGAATCCGCCACCGCCCGGCTCATAGTTGGTCATGCGGACTTGGTCCTGGTTTTGCGAAACATCAACTTGGCCATTCTGGTCCACGACGATGTTACCATCCGCATCCAGGTCGGCCCACATTAGATAGACTCCAGAGTCCGGGCCAGCACCCGAGCGACGATCATCGTAATCGGGATGCATTACGTTCGGCCCAAAGTAGCGCGTCTCTCCCGCCTTGATCGTCACATATTTACCTTCGGCATCATCTTCACTATATATTCGGTAGGATAGACGCCCTTGGTTGTTGGTTGGCATGACTTCGCGCAGCCCAAAAGAAACCGGCTCAGTTAACTCGCGACCATCCACATCAATAGTGATGATCGGGTTCAAATTCCAACCTATCGCAGAAAGGTTACCCTCAATGGTGATGTCCGTATTGTATGGATTATAAAGCGCCATCACCGGCTTAACAACTAACTCCAGGCCATATTTGCCTTCCTGCAGTCCAAAGCTAAGCTGCAAACGGGAAATGATCGGGCCGAGCCAGCTTTGCAACTGATAGTTGTCCGACACGGGACTGATGAGCTTGGTCGCGCCATTGCCTTCGGTGCCTAAATCACTGGGAACCGTCTGATAGGGCTTACCAGCAGGCCCCGGACGAGAAGAATAGTCGGGATGGTAATGATACCAGCCGGTGTATTTGCGATAGTTGGTGGTGTTAGTGTTCGAGTTTGAATTCTCCAGATCAAAGAGCCCCTGCAAGTAGGGCGGAACGTCGGCCTGCAGCTCATTGTATTCGGCGATGTCCATCGAGTATAGGAGGTTAGACTCAATCCCCGTCCGCTCCTCCTTGTTGTAATGAAACTTAGGGCTTCTCGAACCAGGAATATACTGGCGATAGTATGAGCGCAAGATACTCCAGTTGGGGCCGCTGGTCGTGATACTTGGATTATTCAAGCCATTGGCTGTGAGAGCCGAGTCCTCGATGAAGTAAAGGTTCTCTACATATTCGACCGGACTTACCGGCTCGCCATCAGCATCTTCATTTCTTGTGTCCGTTTCATCAAAGGGAACAAAGTGCTCATCGAAAATATGCCGATACTCAAAGGCTTGCGTCAAGTCGCGCTTGAGTCCGCCATGTTTGACGTCCACAAGCAGCCCAGTCGACCAAGGGGTAAGCGCATGAAAATGCTCGTCAATTAAACGCTGACTCATCTGCTGCTCGTCACTTTGCGAAGTGACCACTGCCAATGAAAGATCAGCGAAGTTTTTAGCCCGCTCTTGGTTGGCCGGGTAATTCTCCAAGAACTCAAGGTATTCTATACCCGATCGATTGACACCTTGCGATGACATCGTCTTTTCAAAATGATCACTCGCATCGTGATATTCATCCACCATATCAACTCGCGCCTTCTGGCTTTCATCAGCAACCCAGTACCCGTAGCGCCCTGCCCCACCATCTATTTCATCCTTCAAGACAACGACTTCATCCGGAGTAGGACTGCCTGAGTGATGCACTAAAGTTACTTTTTCTTTCGCCGGGACCGCGTCCAAATTAAACTTCGGATCCAACTGATTGTTGACCCGAGGATTATTCTGGCCGCTCACCAGCCACGTTGCTTGAGCAAGGCGTTGGTCCGCATCCAAAGTTTCCCAGTCCTCAATATCACTATCCCACACACCAAGCCAGTAAGGCGATTGGATGCCGGTTGCCTGATCCGAAAAGATATCTGCAGTGGCAGTGATTCGTTGATCCGGACCAGCGGCTTTCTGCAACTCACCTATGGCCACTTGTAGCGCGAGCCGGGCATTTGCACGAGCTTCAGTTTGGGCATTGTCCAGCGTGGTTGTAGTCAGCTCAATTCGCGCCATCGTCGCAATGGCCAAAGCGAGCATAAACATGAACGCCATGAGCGATAATGCGATCACCAGTGCGAAACCAGATTTACTTTTACTTACTTTTGGGGTCCGGGGCATGGTCAACAGCGAGGGGTTTTCAGTATGAAGCTGACTGCTATTATGCAAATCATTATCGGCATCGCTCTGACTTAGTCAATAAATCATTTCGATAATCTAGAGACTATTGCCACCTGGCTTTACGCTTCCTCAGTTGCTGATGCATTTGACTCAGCCAAAATCCTTGTCATGCCCTATGTCTTTGATGTAGAGGTATTTTCCATGGCTAAAAATAAGGTGCAGGTTGTCCGCGATCATATCTTAAATATGCTCGAGAACCGAGAAATTCATTCCGGCGAACGGATTGCTGCCGCTCGAGAAATCGCTGAGCAACTTGGAGTTTCCTTCCTGAAAGTGCAGCAAGCCGTCGAATCCCTGTGCCAGGATGGCGTGCTCTATTCCCACTCGCGCAAGGGCACCTTTGTGCAAGAAAATTGGCATATGAGGGTACTCGCGGAAAACATCTGCGTTTATAATCCCGTAGAGTTTTTTCCATGGATCCCAGACCTGCTTTCAATGATCGAGGGCTACATCCCCGGGTTGAGAAGCACCTTTGCGTTTCGGCGGGGAATGCTTGAGCTGCGGACCACCAGCCATGTGCTAACCGAGTTTGACAGCTACATGGACCTCTCTCCAATCTTTGAAGAATGCTACCCTGATCGCAGTGTGTTTTTCGAGAAGCCCTTTCGCCCCTTTGAAGTCAACCAACGGATGGTCGGCATTCCATTCGCCTTTTCTCCACGCGTCATTTTCTACCGGCCTTCCATGTTCAAAAAGGCCGGTATCCCTTTGCCAAGCGCAGGCTGGAAATGGGACGACTTCATCAATAGCGTTGAGGCACTAAAGAAAGTGCTGCCCAAAAGCGGACTCATCAACTGGAGCGCCGCCCAGTATTTACTTATGGTTTTCATACTGCGCGCGGGGGGCCGGCTCTTTGCACCAGGCGAGGAAGACCCCGTTACCCTGGATAGCCCTGAAGTCTTGCGCGGTTTGGAACTGTTTCGTGATCTGGGCGCTCGAGTAGAAAGAGTCCACTCCCCAGACGCCACCTACCACATGGCATTCATGAATGGCGGCGCAGCCATGTATCTCGGCGGCAGGCACTTTATGGACTTCATCCTTCGGGCTGGACATGACGACTGGGATACCGCACCGCTACCGCTATTTGATGGAGGGGTGGACTCAACTGCACAAGCGACGGATTTGATTTGCGTGCGTAAATCCTGCGCATCACCCGACTTGGCGAAACAATACGTTAAGGCAATGCTGTCCGAAGAGGTTCAGGATTTCATCGGCCAACAAAAGCACAACATTCCAATCCGAAGGAGTTCCGCGTTCAAATCTTTAAACTTGGACGACCCACGGGATTCCCTGTTCGCTGCCGAGATCAGTAAGATTTCCACGGACTTCAATCTCCAGCCACCATTTCCCGGCGCTTTCGTTTTGAAAGGCCTACAGCGAATAATCGAGGAAGACCTTGATATAAAAAGCGGCTTGGACGAACTAGCGTCGGCCGCGAGAACGATCATAAAGGTCAATGGCGAGTACAGCCCGAACTAAGCCAGTTTAGTCGCCCCCGCCTGCACTCTTTACCAAATAAAAAAGGGCTGCGACCAGAGACGGCCGCAACCCCGATCATGGCTTAAAAAGACCTACTGTATGGTCGCTTTCACGGTGACCGGAACCGACAAGCCGTTGTCGAACTTAATCAATGCGGCAGCCTTCATTACATCACCAGTGCTGAGACCAGAGGCATCTACTGAAAATGCCAGGACCTGCGTGCTGGAAGAATTTAGCACGCCGCTACTTGGACTAACGTTGAGCCAATCAACCGTATCATTCATGCGCACCGTGTAGCCAATCGACGAGCCAATGGCACCCGTCGTTAATGTAACGTTAACCGGCGTGGAACTACCACCAGCTACAGCCGTAAGCTCAAGGGAGTATTTGTCCGCCGAGACATCCATAGGACGCATGGGAAACAGCGAACTTTGCCCCTGCTCGTAGGCACCCTGGTCGGGAGCGCCAGCCTGATATTGATCTGCAAAGTTGAACAAGGCAACGCCGTCATCTACGCCCGAAGAGCTGGCATCCAGGCGAAAATCACCCACGGCGGCATTTATAAATACCGGACTGTCGTCGAGTATGCCATTGGCTTCCTGCCCAGACGCATACTCCACGATCGCACTGCTTAAGCCGGCGTTGGAAAGATTGTCGTAGTCAAAATCGTTCCACGGGTTCTGCTCTGAATCCGCAATCGTGCGCCCCCAATGAGTCGTGTCTGAAAGCGAGTGAATCAGGTTGTTGCGCGTGCGCCCGAGAAACATGCTTCGGTTGGCGTCATTACCAAAACCGACCCCGGTAATGCCGTTACCATAAGAGTAAATCGTGTTGTGAAAGAAGAAGCTTTTGCCAGTTGAATAGGTGCTGCCACCACCAAGCTTAACTACCGCAAAACGAGCGCCGCGATCATCCCCCGAGTTGAAAAGTAGGTTCCGATACACATAGGACGGCCCCACCACGCAAGGTGCCAAGCTCAGGCCGACGAAACAGCTCTCGATGCGGTTACCGAAGAAGCGAACATTCATTTGCCCGCCGTCGAGTTCGATTCCGTCGTCATTTCCGAACGCCAGCATGTTACCATAGATATCGGAATCGCGGGCCACTGAGCCGAACTTACTGTTATTGTTCTCGCCTTCGATCGCGTCATTCCAGCGCAGCTCATCGCTACCGACCATGTCATTGTAACGAACAACAAAATTGCCACGTAAATGATCGCCGTTACCAGGCGTTGAATTCTGAACATAAAGTGCCGTTGGCCCGGCTGGGTGATTACTCCCCTCCCAATTGTTAGCACCCAGCCGCGGATCGTGCATGTAGCACCGGTCGATGGTAACGCGCTGGCTTCCGTAGAGATGTACCGCGGCATCTTTGTTAATCGGCTTGTCAGCATTCAGATCGGCCTGCGTCTCGTAGGAGTATTTGCCATCCGTATAATTGGGAGAGCGCGCCCAGCCGGACATCTCGCAGTTCACGAGGCGAATCTGGTCAGACATATTTACCTGCACGGCATGCAACCTGCCGCCTTCGATCTCGATATTTTCAAATAGCAGGTAGCTGCTGTTTAATACCAACAAGGCCACGTCATTCGCATAACCGCCATCAATATCATTCGCGCCAGTACCGGTGATTTTTATCCAGCCATCCGGGGCACCATGCATATCCTCAATCAACAGCTGACCACCGGAATACAAACTCGCAACCGAGAGCGTCTGCGCAATGACCGGCGTCGAAGACCAGGTGCTAATAGCTGCGCCTGCCTCTTCAATAGCGGTGCCACCAGACTCGAGCACAACTTGCACTTCGTAGTCCGTGTCTTCATATAGCCCTACAATGCTGCCACGATATTCTCCACGCTCCGGGTCATAAATCGGCTCGTAGGCCTCGTTCCAGATGCTCTCACCGGACTCACGATAAAAGATGTGAGCAACTTCACCACTCAACTGAGCGTCACGGCTAACATAAACGCTAAGCGACTCATAGGTAGGCACCAGCCGCACCGGCAAATTTTGCGACTCGTTGATGTAGACCTCGTCGAGCCAAAGCAAGGCACCTGGATTGAGCTTCGGGAAAGACAGTACTGGCTCAATGTAAGCAGTACCCGCTGGTGCAAGAACATAGCTGCCGTTATATTCGCGAAACGGTGCCGTGCCCTCAATGCCAATAATGCTGGGCGACTTATCGAGAACCGTCGTGCCGTCGGCAGCGACGAAGCGAAAGATCAACGATGGAGCAATGGCCACATTTTCAATTTTCACATTAGCCGACATCGAGTAATATTTGCCTTCCGTAGCCGGGATCAAGTCATGCGCGTAAGCCTTAAAGAATGAATGCCCGGTAAAGCGAGCCGACTGCGTTCCCGCAACGATTTCTGTTGTATCAGCAGTTACATTGCCCGGCCACTCCGACAGCGTTCCTTCCATCCCGGGATCGGGTATCACGTTCACCAAATCTTGGTCGATAAAACCAGGCGAAGCACTGAGGCCATCCGCGTCAGTACTGATCACCAAATCATCCAAGTAAGACATCCCACTTCCGGGTTTCGACGCGGCAAACAAGAAACGAGCCGTCACGGCACCAGCGGGTGGGACAACCCCATCAGCATAGTAAAGCGCGTAGTCATTCGTGCCATCAAGGCTCAGCAAACCATCCGTCGCAATCCAGTCACCATTGTTATCGTAGTAGCGCATCTGATAGCTCGCTGTGGATGTCACGTCCACAGTCGCCGCAGCAAAGGAAATTGCATACTCCTTACCCGGATCGCAGGAAAATTCATACCAGGACTGCTTCCAGAAGGTTCCATGTAGAAGGCTGGAAGCATTAACTCCGCTATAGGCATCACTGCCGGTCACCAGGTTTGCATGACCCTTTGTCCAATCATCATAGCCCTCTTCAAATCCGCCATTTGTGTTTAACAAAATATCTTTGTGCGAGAACACGTCCACGAACAAACTATCGTAGTACGCGTAGCCCAATGTTGAGGTGCTCTTACCGACATAGAGTTCGAGCTTGGCAGTATCCGTTCCCGCCGGAGCGACGACATTCTCCTGCAAAAGACTGTAGCCCGTATCGCCGGACAAAGAGCCGGCATGCCAAGTTTCGATTGTCTGATCACTGGCATCCAGAAACTTCAAGCGTATGCCGGCTGATCCTGACACGATGCTTTCAGTCTTCAGGTAGCCACCGAAATTAACAATTTGTCCAGGATCACATTCAACAGCCTGGCTCGCGAGACGCCACCAGGTATTCTGGTTGATGCAACCGGCCAAACTGCCTTCGTAAGCGTCTGTAGATTCAGAGCTAATGCCTGACCAAGACGACAACCCGGACTCAAAGCCGGGGTTGTCCAACATATTTAACGCCGGACAAACCAGCGGAGAAGATAGAGTGCATATCACCGCCATCAGATGACGGAGTGGGTATTTTTCCATGGGGATTAGGGGTGGGAGTTTAGCACAGACTACGCCTGCACCGTTTATTAGTATCTCAACAACGAGAAGAGATGAGGAAACGAAACATCAATACAATGGGGTTACCGGATGTTAGCTTTGCGCTGCAAAGTGTAATCACTACCCTTTGCGGACAGGCACCATCACCATCAGCAAAGCTAAAAAGAACGTCTGGCCTCTGTTCCACTGAGCTCATCTTGCAGTCCTTGACTCCAAGCTACTAATGAAAATTTGAGGGTATGATTTCATTGGCAGACCCATTAATGAAAAAGCACTGCCATCTTCGGGGTAAGCGCAGTCGAGCATGAGAAAACTAAGAACAACCAGATTGACTATGTCAATCGAATTTTCGATCATAAATCTTAATCTTTGCAACTAGACTGGCATGTAAGAGAAACAATTTCCCTTTCTCAAAAAGCTAAGTAAGGGGCATTTGCGCTTCTTATTTGCATAGCAAGGGAGCCTCAAACCATAAAACGCAATTCCATTTCATCGTCAGAAAGAACGTTTAAAAACTTATTGACTTAGCCAATTTGAGTATTCATAAAAAACTTACTAAATACCGCAGACACAGCAGACTGGTATCTGCAAACAACCTCAAATCGTCATGGGCTTAGCTGCCTATCCCAAACCCACACAACCATGAACACTACCCTTCAAAAATACTCCACAGCCTTACTCACGTCTGCCCTACTGGGCCTTACTTCCGCCAACGCTGACCTACTAGTCTACGAGGGCTTTAACTATGGGGGCACCAGCATGGATATCGATGGCGTCTCCGTAGGTGGCGGAGCAGTTGGCCTGAGTGGCTCCTACTCGACCTCCACCGGAACATCCGGCAACGGCAATGTGCAAGCCTCCACTTACAAAACAACGAGCCTAAACTTCAGTAACATCCTCACCAACGGAGGATCGTTATATCAAAGCGTGTCACCGACGATTCTGCAGACGAAAGAGTATGTTTACTCTCATGCACCGTTCGACACCACGGCAACTGGCACAGTGTATCAGTCGATGCTCGCGCGGGTCGATGCCAACGCCCTCGCCAACGCCACACTAGGCAACGACCCATCCAACTCGGGCCTCTCTGATCTGCGTGTTCAGGACACCAGCAGCATCACCGGCAACGGTTCCGGCTACATGTCGGCCCAACTGAAGCGTGCTAATCAGAACGACCAGAGAGTCGGCGCGGCGTACTCCGCAACCGGCGGATTTATTAGCGGCAGCAGCTCCATCAACATCGGCCAGACTTACCTCTTTATCAGTCGTTACACCAACGTCGGCATGGTTGATGGCGGCGACGCCAACATGTGGGTGTTTGACGAAACATCATACGACAGCTGGCAGGCTAACGGTGGCCTAGAGGCTGACCTCGACACCTATGCCCTCATCTCCACAGCCAACAGCAACGGCAGCACTATCACCCTAAGCACTAGCCAGTCCCTGCGCATTGCAACGGCTGAATTCTCAGTCGACTTTAATTCCGGTGCCAACAACTACGACAACACTGGCGAGATCAGCACCGCCTACGATGAAATTCGTTTTGGCACTACGCTGGGTGACGTCATTTCCGTCGTCCCCGAGCCCTCGCACTATGCGATGACCGCAGGCAGCCTGATGCTCGGCCTGGCGATGCTGCGTCGCCGCAATCGCCATAAGTAGCCACAATGGGCATGCTGAAGATTCTCATTGCCGCCGCGATCATCATGGCAGGGACCGCCGCTCATGGTCAGGCGACCAGCCCGTCCAACCACCTCGAAGGCATCGACTGGGAAAACCCAGTTTATGCCACGGAGTTCGACTCCAGTAATACGTTACAGGATTGGTCACTTGAGGGTGGCCAGTCCATGCTCATCGAGGAGGGCAAATTAGTCTTAAAAAGCGTTGGCAAAAATACGAAACCCGCGAAAGGCAATCACTTGGTCGCTTGGTTAAAGAAACCAATCCCCGAGGATTTCTATCTGGAGTTTGACTTTAAACCGAAGAACAAACAGCAGGGGCTCGCGATTGTGTTTTTCAGCACAAGAGGTATCCACGGTGAAGCGATTGACGACCCACAACTCGCCACACGCGATGGAACCTTTAAACAATATCACAGCGGAGACTTAAACGGCTACCACCTGTCCTACTGGAGCGGAGATCGCCATGCATCGAACCTCAGAAAGAACAAAGGCTTCGCATTACTCGGTAGCGGCAGCGATCCAATTTCCAACGATCAAACCGACAACTTTCACCGCGTGGGCATTTACAAAAAGAGCGGCATCATCCGCTATTATGTCGATGGCCAACCCGCGCTTGAACACATCGACGACGGCACTAGCAACGGCCCAATTTGGAATCACGAAGGCTGGATTGGGCTCCGCCAAATGGACCACACACACTGGGCCCAATACGAAAGGCTGTCCGTCTATCCGCTCAATGAAAGTGCCCCCGAGTAAATACTGAAAGCCCGACTTCATTTACACTCATTTTCTCATCCATGAGCCAAACTCTCGTCGCAACCTCGCCTGATCGAATCAAGCAAGACTCCATTCGCGCCGTCGATAACCAATCCGCTTTCACGGCTACTGTCACTGCGGAAGAGATCGAGCCCAATCTTTTCGACTACCACATCCGGATCGATTTCGGGCAAACAATCAAACCTCCGCCAATTCAAATCGACTGGTTCGTGCCGATCCTTGACGTCGCCGGCAAGTGGCACCCGACGATTGGTGCCGACCGATCTCTCACCGCCAACTGGGTCACCACCATCAAAACGTATGCAACCCTTGGCGCACCCGTAGTCGCATTTTTCTCTGCACAAGGTGACAATCGTCACACCTTCGCACTCTCCGATGCGATCAACCCGATTGGCATTCGCACCCAGGTTGAAGAGGAAGACTCATCGATCAACTGTCGTATCGTTCTCTTCGATTCCGAATGGCCGGAAATTGATTCTTACGAGATCACCATTCGGGTCGACGAACGACCAACCCCCTACCATCAAGCCATCGCCGCCATAGGCCAATGGTGGAGCGCCATGCCGCCCTATAAGCCGGCCCCCGTTCCGGAGTCAGCCTACGAGCCCGTTTACTCCACGTGGTATAGCTTCCATCAAAAACTAAGTGCGGCGGAAGTCGAAGCGAATTGCCAATGGTCCAACGAACTGGGCTGTAAAACAGTCATCCTCGACGATGGCTGGCAAACCGAAGACAACAACAAGGGCTATGCATTTTGTGGCGATTGGGAAATTGCCCAAAGTAAGTTTCCGGACTTCCGCGGTCACGTCGCTAACGTTCGCGAACTAGGCATGCAGTATCTCGTCTGGTTCTCGGTTCCATTCATCGGCCCGAAGAGTCAGGTTTGGGCATCCTACCAAAACAAGACGCTCCTCAAGGAACCGGTCGGCTCCGCAGCCTGCCTGGACCCCCGCTTCGCATCGGTTCGCCAAATGATTATCGACTGCTATCGCAGTGCCGTGGAAGACTGGAACATCGATGGACTAAAGCTTGATTTCGTCGACCGCTTTACCGCGGAAAAACCAGTGACAGCCGACGACGAAACAGCCGACATGGTCTCCGTGCCCGCCGCCGCCGACCGGTTGTTCACCGCGATCATGAGTCAACTACGCGAACTCAAGCCAGAGATCCTGATTGAATTTCGCCAAGCATACATCGGCCCGGCCATGCGCAAGTATGGCAACATCTTCCGCGCCCATGACTGCCCGAATGATGCCCTGAGTAACCTCACGCGCACCATCGATCTCCGCCTGCTCTCCGGCAATACTGCAGTCCATTCAGACATGGTCATGTGGAACCCAAATGAGTCCGTCGAGCGCGCCGCGATGCAGCTCTGGGCAACGCTATTTTCTGTCCCGCAAATCTCGGTCAAAAAAGGCGCGATTCCCGCAGATCACGAGCAAATGCTCGCGACTTTCTTACAATTTTGGCGACAGCGTAAAGAGCTGCTCATGCATGGAAATTTAAATCCCACACAGCCGCTCAACCTCTATCCTTCAGTCCACATCGAGAACGAGCAAGAGCACCTGGTCGCAATCTATCAGGACAAACACATTGCTGAGATATCGGCGTCCACCGCGAGCCGCAATCTGACCCTCGTAAACGCAACCAGTCAGCCCGCTCTCTACATTGAATACAACGGCTGCAACACGACGCAGACCTTGCAAGTCCACGATTGCAAGGGGGATATCGTGGGGCATGCAACGCTCGACAATAGTGCTGCGATACAGATGATCGAGATCCCTAGCGCTGGATTTGCAGTAGCGACTCAACCAGCCTAATCAATCATTGAGCCATCCGATAAGCGGTTGGTGCTAACACCTACCTAAGATGCCCATTAGGTAATTCGGCGTGCGATTGGGACCTTCAACGACCGCTCCCTGACAGATGGTTACTACCCCGCGAAACTAGCGCAAAAAAACGTAGCGACACACGCTTGAGTATCGCAGTATCAAAGCTCTCCCAATCATCGGGCATGCAATAGTGCATTAGCCAAATGGAAGCCCGCACAAGCCCTTCAACAGGCTCAAGGCATTCGTCGCGCGCAATGCCTTCTATCTAGCACTAAGGTTGTCACTAAGCCAACATTCAACTACCAACAAAATCCATAAATCATTGGTATTGGCGGAGAAGGAGGGATTCGAACCCCCGGACACGTTGCCGCGTCAACTGATTTCGAGTCAGTCCCATTCGGCCACTCTGGCACTTCTCCATCCGAGAAAAACATCTTAACACATGGTTAGTGGCAAAAATTGCAATAGCGAAATTCTGTTGTTTTGCCGAGTCGCTACTGGGCCTCTTGGCGGAAAACCATCTGGCGCTCCACGTATTTGGCCAGCAGGTCGAACTCCAAATTCACGCGATCACCAGCGACACGCTCCTTTAAGTTCGTCACTTCGAGGGTGTGCGGGATCAGCCATACGGCCAAGCTGTCGTCGTGCACCTCCGCCACCGTGAGCGACATGCCGTCGATGGCGATGCTGCCCTTGTAAACCAGGTATTGGCGGAACGCTTCGGGTGCGGAGACGCGCAGGTAGTGGTTTTTGCCACGCGGCTCGAAATCGAGGATCTCACCGGTCGCGTCGACATGGCCTGAGACGACATGCCCGCCGAAACGCCCGTTGGCCGCCAAGCTACGCTCCAAGTTGATCAGCGAGCCGGGCTTGAGTCCCGCCAGCGAAGTCAGGCGCACGGTTTCATCGAGCAGGTCGAACGTGAGCTCCTGGCCATTTTTCTCAATAAGCGTCAGGCAGCAGCCGTTGCAAGCCAGGCTGTCGCCAATGCCCAAATCGTCGACGACCAAATCGGCGCGAATGACCAAGCGCCAGCTCTCAGCGCCTTCGGTGAAGGAGACTACGACTCCCGTTTCCTCTACTATTCCAGTAAACATAAAATTAATGACGGCGGCGGCGGCTCATCTTCTTGGCATGAACGCCGCGAATCGAATCCCGTATCTTTGAGCGGCGCATTTCCGCCATCTCGCCGGGGGTTGGTTTGCGCGTCAGGTGCTTGACCCATTCTTCGTTGCCCCCGAGCAGTCCGGCAAATTCCTCGGGCAGCGGGGCCTCCGCGGTAAAGCGCACCACATCGCCACCAAAGGGGAAACGAATCTCGATCTTAGACGCATGCAGAAAGAGCCGACGCTGGCCCGTGGCGGCTTTGACCTTTCGGTTAAAGTTAAAGTCGCCGTAGTTACGGTCACCCACGATCGGCATGCCGTTCTTCATGCACTGGTAGCGCAGTTGATGCGTACGCCCCGTCTGTGGGTTCAGCCGCATCAGCGCCATGCCAAAATGGTAAGAATCATTACGCTCCCACTTATAAGCGGTCCGCGCCTGGGAGGCCTTGCCTGCCGCCGCATATACCGGGCCACGACGCCCACCGCGGTGACCTTTCTCCAGCAAATCAACCCACAGGCCGTGCATGCCCGGACGCCCCTGCCCCTTCACCACGGCCAGATAAGTTTTCTCCACATCGTGGGATTGAAAACGCAGCTTAATCGCCTCGGCGACTTCACGGTTGATCGCGAGCAGGATCACGCCAGATGTCGCCGAGTCCAGTCGGTGCAGCAGGTAAACTTCTCTTGGCGCGCTTTCATTGGGAAAGCCATGATAGCACTCGCGCTCGTGGTCGTAGTCGGCGATCAGCAAGGAGCGCTCGCGGTCCTCCGGTGCATCCTCATTGGGGTGCGACAGCGCGCCAATCGGCTTTTCCACGGCAAGCAGCCCGCATGGGTGGCTACCAACAAGCCGCACCCCCTTCCCCCAGGGCAGCCAATCTGTGGCGTTTGCGTCGCTCATCGGAAGTAATAGGTGATGGTGATGTTCTGGCTTTCGCCCAGCGTGCGGACCATCTCCTGGGTCCAAATCCCAAAGGGCGCGCGCGACTGAATGGCCTCCACGCAAATCGCGGTCGCAGATCGGCTGGCGCTGGAAAAGAGCACCTCCATGTTGGTGATCTCACCCTGCTGGTTGATCGTGTAGCGGACCACCACGCGCGAGCCCAGATCAGCCATGATCGTCGACTGCGAGCGCACCAGAATCTGCCACTGCAAATCGATGGCCTCAATCATGCGCTGCAAATAAGCACCAAACTTATCAAACTTCGCATCGACCGCGATAGCGCCGACACGGTTGCTGGCGCGCTGCTCGCGCTTGAGCGGCCCCGAGGTCGTCTGCACAAAGTTCAAACGCGGACGGGCCTGCGGACGCGGCTCACTGGAAGGCGCTGCCTGCTGGGCCGCGTCGGTGACCATGACCTCTTCCATGTAAACTTGCACGCGGCTGTTGTCGGCCTTTTCAGGCTGGGCGGTTTCCTCGACCGTCTCTTCTACTTGCACTTCCGCCTCTCCGGTTTCGGTCGCGGCGAGAATGCCCTCCTCTGCCGTGGGTTCCTCCTCGACTTCGAGTGCCTCGGCCTTATCCATTCCCGGTTCGGTCTCAGCAATTTCCTGGTCTAAATACTGCGGCTCCTCGGCCTCGACGGTTTTCTCCGCTGGCTCTTCCGGCTGCTCCTGCTGCTCGGTAGGCTGCTCTTCCTGCGGTTCCTGTTGCTCCGCCATCTCCTGCTGCTGTTCCTCGGGCTGCTGGGTAGCGGGCATATCAGGCGCGGGTTCCGACATCATTTCCGGCGCGGATGGGCCGGGCTGGGCGGTTAGGTCACCACTCACGATTTTTTCCGACTCCAGTTCCTCGCCATCGACGGCGGGCGTGTCGTTGTCCTGCGTTGGGTCAGGCACTTCCTGCGCGGCTACTTGATCCTGGAACGAAATCTTGTCCGTGTCGGACTTTTCCTCCGGGGCCATCGGGTTGGCCTCGACAAACTCCGGCATCTGCGGCGGTGGCGGGAGGAACTCCACCTCCAGCGGCGGATTCTGTGGGCGCTCCTTCTCGATAATGCCGATCTCGTTCCAAGGAAACAGACCAATGGCCAGCAGGTGAATCAGCACCGTCACGGCCAGGCCGACGGGCACCGTTACCTTGCGCTGCTTGTCGCCGGCTTTGTCCTCGGTCCAACGCGGCCATTCGCTGCGCTGCGGCTTCCTGGGCGGCTCTTGAAGCGCGCTCATCGGACGGCCTCCAGTTGCGACCAAAGCTGGAGCGCTTCGAGTCGTTCGCGTAAAAATTCAGTCGGCAGGCCCATCACGTTGTTCAGTGATCCCTTGAGGTTCGCAATGATCATTTCCCGGCCTTCCTGGATGCCGTAGGCACCGGCTTTGTCGAGCGGGTTCACGACCTGAAAATACGCGGCAATGTCATCGCGGTTCAGCGAGTGAAAGGTCACCTCGCTAGTCACAAAATGCGCTTCATCGACGCCACCATCGATCGCGCGCAGGCACACGCCGGTGTAAACGGTGTGCGTGCGCCCGGAGAGCTTAGCCAGCATGTCGAAAGCGGCTTCCATGGTAGCCGGCTTGTGGAGGACTTCGTCATCCAGGGCCACCGTGGTGTCACTGCCGAGCACGAGCTGATCCGGGTGCTGGCGGGCCACGTGCTCGGCCTTGATCCGCGCATTGTGCAGCACGGTTTCGCGCGGGCAGCTGTCGGGCTCTTCGTGCTCCTCAACGTTGGCCGGGCAGACCGTAAAGCGCACACCCAACTGCTCCAGCAGGAAGCTGCGGCGCGGCGACGCCGAGGCCAGCACCAGATGGTCAAACTGGGCGCAAGGCTTGGTACGATCTGTGGTTGCGGCGTTCACAAGGTGGTCGTTGGTAGGCAATTTAGGGGCCACATTACCCGTGCAGGAATAAAATCCAAGCACGAAGAACCATTTTACTCAGACTGTGGTTTATAACGGTAGCCGTAGCCATGCACCGTGAGTAAAAACTGCGGCTTGGCCGAGTCTGCCTCGATCTTGCGGCGCAGTTGGGAAACGTGCTGATCGAGCGTGCGCGTGGTCCCCAGATAATCAATTCCCCAGGCCGCATTAAGCAGGAAATCCCGGCTCAGCGCGCGGTCGGGGTGCTCGTAAAAAGCGATCAGCAGCTTGTACTCCAGCTGGGTCAACGGCGTCTCCGCACCATCCCGCCAAAGCTGACGCAAGCCAGTATCCAGTTCGGCCAGGCCAAAACGAATCCGCGCAGGGGCCTCGGCCTCCTCCACCTTGGGCACCACCCGACTGCGCCGGATCGCAGCCGCCACACGGGCCAACAGCTCACGCATGCCGAAAGGCTTGGTAATGTAGTCATCCGCGCCAAGCTCCAGGCCAAGCACTTTGTCGATCTCCTCGCTCTTGGCGCTAAGCATGAGCACCGGCACGGCGGCGTTGGTCTTGCGGATTTCCCGGCAGACATCGTAGCCGCTGAGACGCGGCATCATGATGTCGAGCAGCACGAGATCCGGCGAGTGGTCTTGAAACAGCGCGACGGCTTCCTCGCCATTGGCGGCCTCCAGAATGTCGTAGCCCTCGCTCTCCAGCGTATCGACCAAGCCCAGGCGGATGCTGGCGTCGTCTTCGGCCACAAGGATGGTTTTTTCGTCAGACATGGGCGGAATCTTTCGCAGATACGATTAAAGAAAAACAGCAGCCTTGCGGATCGTTTTCAGCCAGGTGCAGGCGGCCTCCCATCCCCTCGGCGAGGCGCGCGGCAATGCTCAGGCCAAGGCCACAGCCGGGACGGTCCGCAGTCAGCCGGTCGTCGATGCGGTGAAAGGCTTCAAAGACCTGCTGCCGCTCCCGGGCGGGAATCCCCGGCCCGAAGTCACATACGCTCAGGTGCCACCCATTATTTTCGCGGGCCAGGGAGACCACCGCGCGCTCGCCGGAGTTGGCGTATTTCGCGGCGTTGTCCAGCAGGTTGAGCAATATCTGCTCCAGCGCGTCACGGTCCACCTCGGCCTGAATTGGCTCCGACGGCGGCTTAAACTCCAGCGCGAGCCCCTCCCCGCTCAAACGGTCGCGCTGCATCTCAAGCATGTCCTCCACGGCGCGACCGACGTCCACCGACTCATGTTGAAAATCCCGACGCCCGCGCTCAAGTCGGCTGAAGTCGAGCACGTTGTTGACGAGCCGTGTGAGGCGCTGCGTTTCGTTGAGCATTGTTTGCAGGTAGCGCAGGCGCTTGGCCTCGTCTCCCGCGCGGCCATCATAAAGCATCTCAGCAAACAGGCGGATGCTCGTCAGCGGCGTCTTCAGTTCGTGCGAGACGTTGGCCACGAAAGTCGTCTTGCGTTGGGCCTCCAGGGCGTCGCGCTGGGATTGCCACATGAGCAGGCTGCCCCCCAGCAGGATCGCCAGACTCAGCCCAACCACCGCCATCCCCCCCAGCAAGCGGAAGCCGCGGCCAAACGGATTGGCATTGGTCGCCGGGTAGGCCTCAATCCGCCAGCCCGGGAGCGCGGCTCCGACATCCAGCGTGAGCGCGGGCGTGACCTTGCGTGAGCTCATGTAGCGTTCGCCATTATCGCCCGCCACGCGCTGACCGGCGTCATCGATGAGGGCAAACTGCACATCGCTCTGCTGGCTGATGCTGATCGTCTTCGCCATTTCGGCGATCAGCGTTTCCCGGTTCAACCAAGCTCCAAGGATGTTTTCCTGCCCCGGTAAATCGACCCAGGCCAGCCATTGTTTTTCTCCGGCAATATCGCGGCTGAGCCAACCACTGCGCGCGGCCTGCGGCGTGAAAAACTGCAGGCGGCGGGCTAGCTCAATCAGTTGAGACTGATCATTGCCTTGGAGCAACTTCGCGTAAGCGGCATCCTGATCGGACCCCACAAAAATGTCGGCCGGAGTCAGCTCATCCTTTTGATAGCGGAAGCTATCCATGATAGCGAGAGTCTGCGCCTCGGTATCGGCATCGACTGCATCCCCATATTCGCCTTGGGCTACATTGGCTGACCGATCAGCCACGGCCGGCAGCGCGGCAAATTGCTGGGCTTGCGAGCTCCTGCCGCCCGATTCCTCCGCCTGATCCGTGGCCTCTGGCGTGCCCGAAAAGCCCCGCTCCGGCACGGCGGGGATCACCACCGGCTTTTGAAAAAGCACGGCGTTAACGTTCTCATCGTTAAGAAAACGAACGGATTCGCGTTGGCGCCTCAGAGCGGCGGACTTGCTGTTGTAGCCGGCATAGTCCGCCTGCTGCGCCTCGGGCTCCTCCACCTGAGCAGACTCCTCCTTGAGCTGCCGGACGTTGGACTCGATCACGTCGGTCGGCGCCTGGGGGATGACCTGGCGCCGCGTGGGGCTTACGTTGGCACCGTCGTCAAAGGAATCCCGCAGCATTTGGCTAAACTCTTGGGCGCGCGCTTGGTAGGCCCCTTTCTCGGACTCATCCATACTCCAGGGGTAGCCGCTTCCGCCCTGGATTTCCGCCGGGCTGGGAGCATCACCGCGCTCGCCATACCAGGTGGTCACGCCGTCCTCGCCGCGAAAGTAAAAACCCACCTGGACGTAGGGATTATTCGCGACAAGCTCGGCAAGGCCATTCCTTGGCTGGGGAGATTGACGCGCCGCCAGCAGGCCGTCCATCACGCCGCCGCGAATTTCCTCCATCAGCAAGTCCACGCTCTCGGCGACGGACGCTGCGCTGTTGGCCAACGAGACATTGGCCAGCGCGTCGACACGGTCGGCCTCGCGATTGAGCAGCCACCACGCGCCGCCGCCCATGCTGAGCGTTGCGCCCAGCAAAAGGAACCATGCCAGCAGTATGGGGCGAAATTTCATGCTACTAAATTAATCAACTGGCCGGATGCGCCCACGGCAACGTCTATTTGAACAGCCATCTGCCCCGTGGCACGGTCACTTCTGGGTGTCTCCACCTCATGAACGCGAATGCCTTCAGTTATCATCACTCAATGACCAGGCTCTACTCAATAAATGACACGGTCACTTTAAGTAAATGACCGTGCCACTTGGTTAATTCTACCTTGCTACTCCAAAGAACATGGGCTGCTTGAATTAATTCGTGCTGCCGGAGCTGAGGGGTTGGCCATTCTCGTCGACCACGGTCGGCTGCTGATACTTGCTCTGGTATTCAAACCGGCGGTTCGCCAGGCGCTCACGGGACGAATAGACATCGCGATCCAGCACGCTTGCCTCCTGCTCCAACTTGGCGTTGGCCGAAGCCAATGCGTCGTCACCCAGGTAGCCGTAGGTTAGGTTGATCTCCTCGCGGACCTGGCGATAATTCGCCGCACCGACCTGGTTTTGGTTGGCATCAGAGTATTCAATGCCCGCAATGGTTGCCTCGACAATTTTGTTTTCGATGACATCCATGCTAACGTCCTTGTTGGCTGCGGTGTGCACCTCTTCTTCGGCGGCTGCGTAGCGAATCGGCACGGACAGCGCCTGCTCGCGGACGGTTCCACTGTTCACCGGGACATAGCGCACCTGCACGTCGACCAGATCGCGGGTCTCGCCGTCGGCACCAACTGGCGCATCCAGCTCCAGTAGCGCAAACTTATCGTGGCCGCCATACACCTGCGGCAGGCGGAAGCGCGCAAAGTCTTCGCCGATTTCGGCTTCGCGGCCGAGGCTCTTTTTAATACGCACGCCGTCCTTGGGCTTAATGATGATCTCGATATCCGTCGCGGCAACACGCAGCGTTTCCCCAAGCTCCGCGCCAAAGATACGCGGCAGGTCCTTGGCATTCTCCACGAAATAGGTGTTCCCCTGCCCGGCGTCCGCGAGCGTAGTCATGACGTCTTCATTGAAGCCGTTGCCCAGGCCCACCGTGCTCACCACGATGTCTTCCCGTGCGAACACGCTGGCCAGTGCGCGGAAGTCCTCCACCGTGCTCGGGCCTTCGTTGGCCTGACCATCGGAGAGCAGCACAATGCGGTTGATGTAGCCCTCGTCCTGCTTACGCCGCAGCTCGGAGGCCCCGCGGTTGAGCCCCGCATACATGGCCGTGCCGCCGCCTGCCTGCACTTCAGCGAGTGCCGAGCGAATGCGCTCGCGGTTGCTCGCGGCGGCAAACTGGGCCTCAGCCAGCGTGCTTGCCGAATTATTGTAGGTGATGACGGAGACCATGTCGCGCGGGCCAAGCCGGTTGACCGCCTCCTGCGCCGCCGCGATCGCCTGGCGGATTTTCGCGCCGTTCATCGAGCCCGAGTTATCGAGCACCAGGCAAAGGTTGACCGGGGGCCGCGCACGGTCGCTGATAATCTCGTCCGGGCGGATTTTTATCTGCACGACGACGGATTCATCGCGGTTGGCATTAACGACGGGCCGGTCCAGGGCGGCGTCCACGGTGATGATGTCCGCAGGCAAGGTCTGGGGCTTGGCCACCGGACTTTTGCCCGAAAGCGGTGCCACAAAAATACCGGCAACCAGCGCTGCCGACACGAGAAGTTGTTTATGGAATGGGTTCATGCCGCCCATTCTAGCGTAAACGCAGTCGGAAGTCGTCAGCCCCCGGTAAGGACTTTGTCAGGAAAATGTCATGCCCGCTACAATATCGAGTGGCGGAGCGTAACAGGTTCCTTTTGTGTCTCTGCTGATCCTAAGATCGCGCCCCGTCCTTGTTGGCAATCGGCGTATGCTCACGGCGCTCTCTCCGCTCTTTTTCCCTTCGGCGTTCATAACGCAGACTGAAGTAAAACATCAGCGCAAAAAGCCCCATCCCGACCTGCTTACCATACAGGGGAATGGCTTTTACCGGATAGAACAACGCCAACACAATGAATGGCACAATCATCACGACTGCAAATATCATCAACCAGCGTTCAACTTTACGAAAATCAATAGTTTTGCGTTTGGGCATAATCAATTCCTTTGGGGGTTAGCGGCTTTGACCGTGTTGGCTCAGATTCGGCTGCTCGGCAATTGGTTCTCGCAGACTAGTGCCCTTACGCTCATCCAGCCGGGGTTTTCGCTCATGTCTGGCTCCCTTTCTCCGCATCGCGAATAACATCGCGATGGCACCGAAAGCAACCACGAGCGCAAGAAGTGTAAACAGGTATCCATACATAATGAATACTTAGGCGCAAATCACATGCCATGTGCCCCAAACCCTTGCTAACCAACAAAATCGTCCCATGACCATGCAACATGCGTTGGTATTACCAGCATGATTTTGCATTGTGCACCACGGTCTGAGCAGGCGACACCGCTTGATAAATTAATTTGCCCGAGCCCGATGTATGGCTATGCTTCAACCATGGCCGAAGATTTTCATTTGCTGGAGAAGCAACGCCGCCTCCTCGCCCGGGAGAAGGCGCACCGCCGGGACGAGGTCCCTCTGCACGACGTGCCAGCAAAAAACCTCATCGAACAGCAGCTCAAGGAAGAGCGCGACGGCATCACCCTCTATTCTTTGCCGCTCTTGGCGGCGGGCGCGATCACGCAGTTTTTCGCATTGGTGGCAGTCAACCCCGCCGCACTCTGGGGCTGCACCATCATGGGGACCATTCTCTTGGCGCTGGGCGTATTAATCTTCATCGATCGCTCCAAAAAAGTCAGCCGACTCAAGCGGGAACTAAAGGCGTTGGAAACCGAGATTGTCGATTAGTAGTCACACATAAACTATGTTATATTCATGTCTCATCGTATAAATTTGCTTGAGATTTTGATTATTGTCCGATCATAAGGTTTGTATGAGGCTATTGCTCTTATTCGCTATAATCACGATCGGCTGGTCTGCTTTATCACACGCTGGGCAATATGCCGTGCCCGATTCCAATATCGTACTAGATTATGAAATAAGGAACTCCCGCGTTACCATCACTCATTGTAATCGTGATGCTACCGGAGAGGTGATTATACCAGAAATGATTGAAGGGTTTCCGGTCAAAAGTATCGACTTGTATGCATTTTATAAATGCACACAGATATCAAATTTCATACTCCCGGATAGTATAACTTACATAGGGAGCAATGCATTCTACGGCTGCAATGGAATTACAGAACTCGTAATACCAGATAATGTCACAGGATCAGTATTCTCAGCTGCTAGTTATTGTGAGAATTTAGAAGACGTCTACATTGGTGAAAAGCTTTCTGGCCTCGGCAGTCGAGCATTTTTTCAGTGCCCCAAAATAGCAAACATATATATTAGTGCATCAAACGCTTCAATGCGCAGTGTGAACGGCGTCGTATATTCTAAAGATGAAACAAAATTAATAAAGCTGCCGCATGCAAGATCGGGTTCATTTGAGATACCTGAATCAGTCACCAATTTTGATTATAATTCCTTTTCAGATTGCGCTTTAGTCTCTGAGGTAGTCATTGGCCCAAACCTAACAAACATACCGGACTCACCTTTTAATAACTGTCATAGCCTAAACCAAATAACGGTCCATCCTGACAACCCGAATTATGCCAGTATCGATGGCGTGTTATTCAATAAATCTTTGAGCAAACTCATTCGTTATCCACTAAATCGTCAGGGGCATTATAATGTTCCTCATGGCGTCACAGATTTAAGGTCAGCATTCAGTTCTTGTGCAAAGTTGACCAGCATAACCCTGCCTGAAGGCATCACTGAAATCAGCGGATTTGCTTCCTGCAAGCTTTTGTCTTCAATTGATATCCCCGAAGGGGTGACAACAATTGGATCATACACTTTCATAGAATGCACGAATCTAGAAAGCATCACATTACCCAATTCGCTCACCCAAATCAGGGGTGTTGCTTTTGTAGGATGTGAAAAATTAAAGAGCATCCATATTCCAAAAAATGTGTCTTTCATAGACACAGTGGTATTTGGCCACAATTATGACTTGATGGAGATCACGGTTGATCCAGACAATACATTTTACACCGCCATCGATAATGTTCTCTTTAATACCGATCAAACCGAATTGTTAGCCTGTCCGGTTACAAAGTCTGGCGAATACATCATTCCTGAGTCGGTAAAAACGATTCGTAATTACGCTTTTTACGGCTGCAAAGACATCATCCACATTTCGCTTCCCGAAAATTTAGAACTGGTTGAGAACAGTGCGTTTTTCGGTTGCAGTAGCCTACAAAGACTCGAGATCCCTAAATTGACGGTAATTGAGGAAAATGTTGTCGATGCATGCAGTTCGTTAATTAGTATTACTGTTGACCCGGAAAATCCATATTACGCGAGCTTGGATGGCGTATTATTTGATAAATCCTTGGAAACATTACATAGGTATCCACCTGGTAAAAGCGGAGTATATAAAATACCAAGCAGCACAATCACTATCGATGATTATGCATTCTCTTATGCCAAGAACCTAATGACGATCACGATAGGAGAGTCTGTCGAGAAGGTAAATTCGACTGCATTTTATCGATGCAGCAAATTGGAACGGGTCATTTTTGCCAAACTTATAAACTACCATAATGGATCGTTAGTTTTTGCAAACAACTCTGGAAACCTACTAATACTCTATCCCGCCTCCATTCCAAATTTCCCGGTTAGTGCATTTGCAAAAACAACTTGGGAATCCACTATGCGACCGATGACTCCCTACGAGGAATGGGCGTTCTTACAGGAGGAAAGTGACGCCTACCCGACTAGCGAATTGCTACCCTCGGCTAATGTTGATCATGATCTAAGCAACAATTTTTCAGAATATGTCTTCGAGACCAACCTGTTTGAGCCAGATTCCACAAGCGGATTTACCATTCAACCAACGTCAACCATTGGCGCTGGGAAATTGATTGTTGATTTCAACCTAAGCGAGGCCACTACCGCGTATGACTTCGAACTTCAGGTCAGCAACTCACTTAGAGGCCCTTGGGAGACCGTCAGCGCTTTCATACCTCAAGGGCCTGACATGGGGATTGTGAGAGTCAGCGGTCCCGACGCCTCTTCTGTACATCTTGAGGCTCTGGGAGGAGGCATATTCCACATTGCTGAGAGTATAGCCCAAAGTGATGAAGCATTCTTTGCGAGACTTGCAGTGAGTCAGAATTAGCAGCATTGCCAGCGAACTCCCCCTTGACGCCGTCGCCGGAAGGGGCAAACTCGGTCGGTTTCCCATCAACTCGATGAAAACCGCCGATTACCAACCAGCAGAAATCGAACCCAAGTGGCAAAACTACTGGGCCGACAACAAGACCTTCGCCGCGCCGACTCCGGCCGCTGGCGACCAAGCCGCGCCCAAGTATTACCTACTGGACATGTTTCCCTACCCGTCCGGCGCGGGCCTGCATATCGGCCACCCCGAGGGTTACACCGCCACCGACGCGCTCAAGCGGCTGAAAAAGTCGCAGGGCTTCAACGTCCTGCACCCGATGGGCTGGGACGCCTTTGGCCTACCCACTGAGCAGTTTGCGATCAAGACCGGCCGCCCCCCCGCCGAGGTCACTGCGGAGAACATTGAGAACTTTAAGCGTCAGCTGAAGCAGATCGGCCTGACCTACGATTGGGACCGCGAAGTAAACACCACCGACCCGACTTACTTCAAATGGACGCAGTGGATCTTCGCCCAGCTGTTTAAGCATGGCCTGGCCTACGTCGACGAAAAGCCCGTGTGGTATTGCCCGGAGCTGGGCACCGTGCTGGCCAACGAAGAAGTCCTCAACACACCCGAAGGTCCGCGCTCCGAGCGTGGCAGCTTCCCCGTGGAGCGCCGTCCGCTGCGCCAATGGGTCCTGCGCATCACCAAGTATGCGGACAAGCTGCTCGCCGGCTTGAAGGACGTTGACTGGCCCGACTCAACCAAGCGCCTGCAGACCAACTGGATTGGCCGCAGCACCGGCGCTGAGGTCGACTTTGCTCTGGACGGCGTCGACGCGAAGCTGCGCGTTTTCACCACCCGCCCGGACACCCTATTCGGCGCGACCTACATGGTCGTTGCGCCCGAGCACCCGCTGCTGGCGAAAATCACCACCGACGCACAGCGCGACGCCGTCGAAGCCTACGTCGAAAAGGCCAAGAGCAAGAGCGACCTGGAGCGCGCCGAGCTGTCCAAGGAGAAGACCGGCGTCTTTACGGGCGGCTTTGCGATCAACCCAGTGAACGGCAACAAAATCCCCGTGTGGGTAGCCGACTACGTGCTGATCACCTACGGCACGGGCGCAATCATGGCCGTCCCCGCGCACGACGAGCGCGACTTCGAATTTGCGAAGGAGTTCGGACTGGAGATCGTGCAGGTCATCGAAAATAAGGATGGCGATGGTTCCTTGACCGAGGCCTATACCGGCGACGGCAAGCTCATTAATTCCGAGATCCTGAACGGCCTCAACGTGGCCGACGCCAAAGCCAAGATCATTGGCGAGCTGGAAGCCAAACAAGCCGGCAAGGAAGCCGTTAACTACAAGCTGCGCGACTGGTTGTTCTCACGTCAGCGTTATTGGGGTGAGCCCTTCCCGATCCTGTGGCTCACTGAGCAGGACTACGCCAAGCTGAAGTCCGTCGAAAAGAGCGAACTGACGACGGACTTGCCTCTCGACCCCGTGACCTGCGTCATCGAAGGCGAGACGCTTTACGCCGTAGCCGTGCCCACGCATTACCTGCCGTTGACGCTGCCCGAGGTGGAGTCTTACCAGCCCACTGGCACCGGCGAGAGCCCGCTGGCCAAGTCCAGTGAGTGGGTCAACGTGTGGCTGAATTTGAAGACTGGCGCAACCGAACCACACGTAAAGATCGTCGACGGCATCGAGCAGTTGACCGAGTGCCCCGGTGAGGATTGGGTAGCCGCTCAGCGCGAGACCAACACCATGCCGCAATGGGCCGGCTCGTGCTGGTATTACCTGCGCTACATGGACCCGCAGAACCCGGACTTCATCATCGACCCGCAAGTCGAGGAATACTGGCAAACGCCCGACCTCTACGTGGGCGGCGCCGAACACGCCGTGCTGCACCTGCTTTACGCACGCTTCTGGCACCTGTTCCTGCACGACATCGGCGTGCTCAAGACGAAGGAGCCGTTCAAGAAGCTGTTCCACCAAGGGATTATCCTGGGCGAAGACGGCGAAAAAATGTCCAAGAGCCGCGGTAACGTGGTCAACCCGGACGTCGTCATTGCCGACCACGGTGCCGACGCGATGCGCCTGTATTTGATGTTCCTCGGGCCGCTGGAAGCCATGAAGCCTTGGAACACCGACGGCATCATGGGCATCGACCGTTTCTTGAAAAAGGTCTGGCGCACGTTCATCGGCGACGACGGCGAACCCGCGCCCAAGCTGGGCAACGACGAGGACGACGCCGATACCGCGCGCGCGCTCCATGCCACGATTAAAAAGGTCACCAGTGACTACGAGAGTCTTGGCTTCAACACCGCGATCTCGCAGATGATGACCTGCATCAACCAGTTTGCCAAAGCCGAGAAGCTCAACATTACCTCGGCCAAGACCTTCCTGCAACTGCTGGCACCGCTGGCACCGCACATCGCGGAAGAGCTCTGGGAACGCCTCGGCGAGCAGCCCGCGATCGCCAACGCGCCCTGGCCCAAGCACGACGAATCCAAGCTGGTCTCGGACACGATGAAGCTGATGGTCCAAGTCAACGGCAAGCTGCGCGGCAACCTGGAAGTAGCCAAGGACATTGCCAAGGATGACGCCATTGCTGCCGCCAAAGCGCTGGACTCCGTCAAGTCGCACACCGACGGCAAAAACATCGTGAAGGAAATTTACGTGCCGGGCCGCATCGTCAACCTGGTCGTTAAATAAGCCATGCGCCTATTCCAAGCCATTCTCGCCACCCTGCTCTTCGCGGCGTCCCTGCACGCGGCGGACGGGGTGGCTGTGCTCGACAGCCTGGCCAACGCCCAAGCGACGAAAGGCGGCGAATCACTCGCCATGGGGCAGGCTTTCGAGCCGACGGGCTTGGAGATAAACACCGAGGCCAACGGCTTTGCGGCAATTGTTTTTTCCAACGGCGTGAGCCTTTACCTTTCGCCAAGAACGCGCCTGGTTGTCGACGAATTCCAGCAAACGCCGTTCGACTCACGACCGGACGACTTCGACTTCGAGCCGAGCCGCTCGGTGCTGAAAATCTCCCTGCTTGAAGGGCTAATCGCCGTCAGCCAGCGTGATCCGAACCCGATCTCTGAGCTGACGATTAAGCTCAAGGACGGCATCAGCACCTCGATCAACGCCCGCGCAGCCGTCGTCATTTCGCAATCGGTGGAGCAGGAAGTTGCCATCCTCGACGGACGAGGCAGCGTATCGATTCACGGCGAGAATCAGTTGCTCAACCAAAGCTACCGCCTGCAAGCGCACGTGCTGGAGCCCGGCAACCGCATTCGCCCAATCACCGACGCGCTGATCCAGGAATGGCAGCCGCTGAGCGACCACGCCATCACCGCGCGCCGCCGCTGGTATTTCCAGACGAAAGACGGCGCGATCCTGCCCGTCCGCCTGCTGCCGACCTCGGTTCAAAGCAGCAAACCGTTTAACTCGACGAAGCTCTAGTGTCGCTCTCCCGTTTCCTGCCCGCCGATTTTGACCCTGCCCAACCGGTGGCGGTCATCGCTGGCCAGCGCCTTTACCCGGTGCTCACGGTCGAGCGGCTTCGCCAAGCCGGCGTACCCGTGCGGCTCATTGCCTTCGAGGGTGAGACGCGGCTGGACCTCTTCGAAAGCTTTGCCGAGAGCGAGCGCGCGATGATCAAAGTCGGCCAAGTCGGCCACATGCTCAAGGCGCTCAAGCGCTTTGGCGCACGCTCATCGATGATGGTCGGGCAGATCACGCCAAGGCGTTTATTCGATGGCCTGCACCCCGACTTAAAGGCCGTCACGTTGCTGGCAAAGCTCAAGCGGCGCAACGCCGAGACGATTTTTGGTGCGCTGGCCGAAGAGATGGCCAAAATCGGCTGCCAGCTCCTCGATGCCCGCGCCTTCCTCGACGACCAAATGGCCGATACCGGCGTCATGACCGCGGGCAAGTTTCAGCCCGACGCCGACTCACTCCAGCACGGCGTGCACATTTGCCGTGAGATGGCGCGCCTCGACGTGGGCCAGGGAGTGGTCGTCAGCCGGGGCACAGTGGTCGCCGTCGAAGCCTTCGAAGGCACTGACGACATGCTCCAGCGCGCCGGCAGTTTCGGTGCCAAGGAAACCCTGTTCATCAAGACCGTGAAGCCCAAGCAAGACTATCGTTTCGACGTCCCCGTCTTTGGCGAGAAGACGCTCGAAACCATGGCCGAACACGGCATCAAAGCCGCCGCCTTGGAGGCGAACAACGTCATCATGCTCGACAAGGCAAATGTACTCGCCAGCGCCAAACAAAAGGGCGTGACGCTGATTGGATTTTGAGCGGGCGGTTGGCTTTAGCCATTCGCATGCATGGCGCACCATGCACCCAAAGGATATATGTCGGCCACTAAAGTGACCGACTTACGTTACTCCTTCGCGGGCTTGTCCTCGAACAGTGCGAGGTATTGCCCGTAGCCTTCCTTTTCCAGGTCTTCCACCGGGATGAATTTCAGCGAGGCGGAGTTAATGCAATAACGCAGCCCGCCGGGCCCCGGGCCATCGGGAAAGACGTGGCCCAAGTGTGCGTCACCGGTTTTGGAGCGGACTTCCGTGCGCGTCATGAAGTGCGATTTGTCCACCTTTTCGACGATTTCCTCTTCGTTGATCGGCTGGGTGAAGCTGGGCCAACCCGTGCCGGAGTCAAACTTGTCCGTCGAAGAAAAGAGCGGCTTGCCGGAAATGATGTCTACATAGATGCCGGGCTTTTTGTTATTCCAATACGCGTTGCGAAAAGCGGGCTCGGTGCCTTCGTTACAGGCGACTTGAAACTGAATCGGCGTAAGGCGTTCGCGCAGCTCTTCATCGCTGGGGCGCTGGTATTCGGTGTTGGGTGTACTCATGTCAGCGGAGTCGGTCTTGGTGGTTTCGGAGGTTTTCGTGTCGGCGGTGGAAATGCTCCAGAGAAGGAGCGCGCCGCCCAGAACGATGGGCGCGAGGTAGGTTAAGTTCGGTTTCATGCTCTCTCTGTCTGTTAATTTCACAATACCTTACACACAAAAGGGGCCCGACGCAACCGCCGGACCCCTCGTTTTAATGTATGATATTCATCGCCTATTCACCGCGACTGGAGATGCGCGACGCTTGCTGATAAATGTCGACGAATCGACGGCGCACCTCGGATTTCTCTAAAGGTGCCCCAAACGTGTTGCTCACCGGCTTCTCGACCACCTCAAACGGCGCACTTGTCCCAGGGGGACGGCGACGGCGAGGATGGACTCGCGCCTGTGCGATGGCGGGCGTGAGCGAAGTGGCTTCCATTAATCTATGATATTCAATGTATTAGAACAAAGTTACCTGTAGCCCGGCACACACGGGGTGTTTACGAACTCGAAATAACCCGTAAAACATAGGTCAAATACCGAAAATCGGCAATCGCGAATACCGTCAATTAAATGTAAAACAGGGACTTCACCTGCCGGTGACTCGTGAGTAATCCGGAGATTATGACAGGGCCATGCGCCCCCACCCGCTAAGCCTATGCAGGTCAGCTATTTCTGCTTCGCCCAGGAGTCTTTCAGGGCCACCGTGCGATTGAAAACCAGCTTCTGCGCCGTGGAATCCGCATCCAGACAGAAGTAGCCGACTCGCTCAAACTGCACGCGCAAATCACTCGCGTAGTATGGGCGCATAGGGCCTTCATCCGGGCTTTGCTCATCGCGTAATGGCAACTTCGCGCCAGCCTTGATTTTCTCCAGCGTCTGGGCGGCATCAATCGCCAACTCCGGCTCCACCATGGCCTCGATGACCTGCAGGGAATCCGGGTTAAGAAACTCAAGAAAATCGCGCTCCTTGTCGGCATCGGGGCGCTCCACAGTGAACAAGCGGTCGTAGAGGCGCACCTCAGCCTTGACCGCATGTGCGGCGCTGACCCAGTGGATCACGCCCTTCACCTTGCGGCCTTCCGGGTTCGCGCCCAACGTCTTGAAATCGACCGTGCACTTAAGCTCGATCGGCGCGCCGGACTCGTCCTTGACGACCTCTTCGCACTTGATCACGTAGCTGTTGCGCAGGCGCACTTCCCCACCCGCCTTGAGGCGGAAGAATTTCTTGGGTGCCTCTTCCAGAAAGTCATCGTGGTCGATGTAAAGCGTGCGGCCAAAGGGAATCTTGCGGCTGCCGGCGGACTCGTCCTCGGGGTTGTTAATGGCCTCGACCATCTCCACCTTGCCCTCGGGATAATTGGTCAGCGTCACCTTGAGCGGGTTGAGCACGGCCATGCGGCGCGGGGTGCGGGAGTTGAGCACGTCACGCATCGTGTGCTCCAGCAGGGCGATGTCGGTGAGGCTGTTAAACTTCGTGACACCAATGATTTCGCAGAAGCGGCGGAAGGCCAACGGCGGCACACCGCGGCGACGTGCCCCGGAAATGGTCGGCATCCGCGGGTCGTCCCAACCGCTCACCTTGCCCTCCTTGACGAGTTGCAGCAGCTTGCGCTTGCTCATCACGGTGTAGGTCAGGTTAAGACGCGCGAACTCATACTGGTGCGACGGGAAAATTTCCAGCGCCTGGATAAACCACTCGTATAGCGGGCGGTGCGTCTCGAACTCCAACGTGCAAACCGAGTGGGTGACCTTTTCCAGCGAGTCGCTTTGGCCGTGGGTGTAGTCGTAGCTCGGGTAGATCGGCCACTCATCGCCGGTCCGGTGGTGGTGCGCCCGCTTGATGCGGTAGAGCACCGGGTCGCGCAGGTTGAGGTTCGGGCTGGCCATGTCGATCTTGGCGCGCAGAGTGCGGGCACCATCCTCGAACTCGCCCGCGCGCATGCGGCGGAAGAGGTCCAGGTTTTCGTCGACAGAGCGTTCACGGAACGGACTAGGCTTACCGGGCTCGGTCAGCGTACCACGGTATTCGCGGGTTTGCTCGGCATTGAGGTCGCAGACGTAGGCCTTGCCCTCCCCGATCAGCTTCTCCGCCCAGTCGTAAAGCTGTTGAAAGTAGTCTGACGCATAGCACTCACGCGCCCAATGGAAGCCGAGCCAATGAACGTCGGCCTTGATCGACTCGACGTATTCCGTCTCCTCTTTTTCCGGGTTGGTGTCGTCGAAGCGCAAGTTGCACTTACCGCCAAACTCCCGCGCCAAGCCGAAGTTCAGGCAGATGCTTTTGCTGTGGCCGATGTGCAGGTAGCCATTGGGCTCCGGCGGAAAACGCGTCTGCACACGCCCGTCATGCTTGCCCGCCTCGCGGTCGGCGATGACGATGTCTCGGATAAAATTGGATGTCTGGGATTCGTTGTCGGACATTGCGAGAATCTTCGCCCAGGGAGATTAAAGTGAGCAAATTAAAAATTAAAGATTTGCTGGACGAGCTATGTTGGCAGCTTAAGCCGGAGGGAAACCGTTCTATCGTTTCCACCCCATGCCAACAAACCGCCAAATCTGTTCGCGGTGCGCGCACAGGGATTGAGACCATCAACCAGTTCGCAATTTAGGGTCATCGAGTGTGTGACCAGAAATAGGCCTTCAATGTTGAGCGATCAAAACCGAAGTATTTCCCTTGGTCGGTGTAATGCCAACTGGAATAGAGGCCATTATCTATCACAACCCAATCTAAGCTTTCTTTCGAAGGCGAATACCTAAGCATTCGAAATCCTCTTACTTCAATTTCCCCTACGTTGGGATCCTTACTCCTTTCACGCTCAACCCACTTAATAAATTCCTCTTCCGTTGTTTTGAACTCGTATACTCGATTGGGTCCAAAAGCTCCAGGGAGATAGTACTGGATTTCTGTCGCGTTAGTGGGGAGTCCTGAAATAATAGCAGCCTCAGCTGTTTCCGCGGTTCCGATTTCAGTTTGAAACGATTTGTAGCAGCCATATGGCAATAAGATAATCACCGCTATCCAAGCGATGGTTTTTATGAGCATCTTTTTCATTTTTTTGCCAACGATCTATTCAGTTCCATTGGGTGGAAACGACGGAGCGTTTCCCTCCGGTGCAGGATGTAACGACTACGTTGGCTCTGCGCTACAAAGTAGGCACGGCGGCGAGGAGTTTCTTAGTATAGTCGTCCTGCGGGTTGTTGTAGATTTCGTCTGCACTGGCCTGCTCGACAAGTTTGCCGTGGTTCATGACGAGGACGTAGTCGCTGATGTGTTCGACGACGGCCAAGTCGTGCGCGATGAAAAGATACGTCAGGCCAAGCTCCTCCTGGAGGTCCTGTAGCAGATTTACGATTTGCGCCTGCACCGAGACATCAAGCGCGCTGACCGGTTCGTCGCACAGGATCAGCTCGGGCTCCACAGCCAGGGCGCGGGCGATGCCGATACGCTGACGCTGGCCACCGGAGAACTCGTGCGGATAGCGGCTACGGCTGTCGGCGGGCAAGTTCACTTTGTCGAGCAGGTCGATGACGCGGGCCGTTTTCTTGGCCTTGTCCCACTCGGGGAAATGGATGTCCAGCGGCTCCGCAATAATCTGCTCAATCGTCATGCGTGGGTTGAGCGAGTTAAACGGGTCCTGGAAGATCATTTGTATCTTCTTGCGAAACGGGAAAAACTGACTCCGAGTCATGCCCCCGATGTCCACCATGTTGCCCAGCGGTTGGGCGGTGGCACCGATCGCGGATTCCTGGTAAGTCGTCTTTGGTGACACGTTTGCGCCGCTGTAGAAAATCTGCCCGCCAGTGACCGGAGCAAGCTTGATGATGCTGCGGCCAATGGTCGTCTTACCGCTACCGGACTCCCCCACCAGCCCGACGGTGGTGCCTTGCTTGATCTTAAACGACACGTCGTCGACAGCCTTCACGTGGTCCACCACGCGCCGCATTAACCCGCCATGGATCGGGTAATAGACCTTGAGGTTGCGGACTTCGAGCAGTGGCGTGTCGTCGGTATTGGACTCAGTGGATTCGGACATTGCGGGAAAAAGGAATTATCAATTATCGAAGGTCAGTTTTCAATGGTCAGTTAGGCTCTACAAACGGAATCGTCATCATTGAAAATCGGTAATCGAAACATGACAATTGAGAATTATTCAACCAAGGCTGCGTGGTCAATGGTCGTCAGGCGGCGCTGCTTGGCGCCGGGACGCGGGATGCACGCAATGAGCGCCTTGGTGTAGGCGTGCTGCGGGTCGTTGAGCACCTTGTCAGTCGGGCCGTGTTCGACAACTTCGCCGCGGAACATCACCTGCACTTGGTCGGCAAATCCTTTGATGATGCCAAAGTTGTGCGTGATGAGGATGATCGACATGTTCGACTTTTCGCGCAGCTCCTTGAGCAGCTCGATGATCTGCGCCTGAATGGTCACGTCGAGCGCGGTAGTGGGCTCGTCAGCGACGAGAATCTTGGGCTCGCAGGCCAGCGCCATGGCGATCATCACGCGCTGCTGCATGCCGCCGGACATCTCGTGCGGGTAGGCCTTGTAGCGCTTCTCGGCGTCGCGAATGCCGACTTTTTTCAGCGAGTCAATGACGCGACCGGTGATGTCTTTTTCCTCCGGCACGTGGAGCTTGATCGCCTCGGCAATCTGGTAGCCGACGGTGAACACCGGATTCAGCGAAGTCGACGGCTCCTGGAAAATGTAGGCGATCTCTTTGCCGCGAATCGAACGCAAGGCGCGTTTGGGCATTTTTAATACGTCCTGGCCGCGCAGAAGAATTTCCCCGCTGATGCGGCACGTGGGCGGGTCCGGCAAAAGCCGCGTGAGTGACATAGCGGTCACGGATTTACCGCTGCCGCTTTCGCCGACGACGGCCAGCGTCTGCCCTTCTTCGAGGGAAAAGTTGATGCCCTTGACGGCTTCGGTAACACGGTCGCGGCCGTGGAAGCTGATCTTTAAATCTTTAACGTCGAGGAGCGGCATTAGGCAAAAACTGGGTTAGCGGACGTCATGTGCGAACAAGCTGGTCGAAAACGCACTATGATGCAAGCGGGATTGCGCATTGGCGAAAGTGCGTCCAGCGTGGGCGGCAAAAATGAAGACTCATCCCATCCAGGAGGGCATCCAGGCTGCCAAGGCCAACATGGTTCCGGGGGCGATTTTAATCGTCTGCGGTGTGCTGCTGGTGGTCGGCTACTATCAGGTAGATGCCGTGCGCAACGCGCTTGGCTGGGTTGGTGAGCTGCAGGCGCGGCTCGGGATGGGCTTTGCGATTCCGTCCACGGCCTTCTTCGGCGGCGTGCTGCCGCTGGTATTCCGCAAGTTATTTTTAAAGGAAGGCAGCAGCGGCCGGGATTATGTTTTCCAGATTCTCTTCTGGGGTAACATGGGTCTGCAGGTCTATCTTCTGTATAAGATGCAGGCGGCGCTCTTTGGCGTTGGCCCCACTTGGCAAAGTATCTTGCCCAAGGTTCTCGTGGATCAGTTTATTTACGTCCCGGTGTTTGCGATTCCGAGTATGGTGCTGGGCTATCTGTGGAAGTCTTGCCACTACCGGCTCGACGAAACCCGTGCCGCGCTGGCGCGACAAAATTACTGGTCGCGCAGTGTGCCACTGATGATCTCCAACTGGGGCGTCTGGATACCCGCTGCCGCGATCATCTACAGCTTTCCACTTGAGCTACAGGTGCCGCTGCAAAACCTGATCCTGACCATCTGGGTGATGCTCGTCATCCTGATCACGCGCGACAAGACGGAAGAGTAGATGTCTTTTTAAACAGGAAGATCGGGAAGAACGGGAAGCTTAGGAAACGAATTAAAAACTCTGCCTCAACGCTTCCCGTTCTTTCTTGGCCTGAGTTTATCGAAGGCCCGATCTTCCTGTTTAAAGAAACCATCCTGCTACGAGATGTATATTTTGCAAGTGACTCCGCCGCGCGGATCGTGATTCTTACGGCATGGTCCGCTTTGTCCTGTCCAATCAGTTTGTTGTCGGCGTGTTTGTCGCCGCCCTGTTGGCAGCGTTGTTTCCACAGGGCGCGGCCGAGGGCAGTTGGCTGTTCCCTCAATACTCGACCAAAATCGGCGTCTTCATTATCTTCCTCCTTCAGGGAATGATCCTGCCAACCGAAGAGCTGGGCCGCGGCCTCAAGCAATGGAAGGTCCACCTCTTCACGCAGCTCTATATTTTCGTGGTGATGCCGCTGCTCGCGTGGTTGGTCACGATGCCGCTGCAAGGCTACGTTGGGCCGGTGTTAACCTTTGGCTGGCTTTACCTGGGCATTCTCCCGTGCACCATTTCAACCTCGGTCGTTTACACCACGAAGTCCGGCGGGTCGCTAATCGTATCGCTCTTTAATACGTCGGTGGCCAACGTGATCGGCATCTTCATTGTGCCGGCATTTTTTTTGTGGTACACCGGCACTACGGAGAACGGCTCGGCCGACGTTCCGCTCGGCGAAATGCTGTTCAAGATCTTCTTGTTACTGCTTTTGCCGCTGATCCTTGGACAGGCGATCCGGCCCTTCGCCCATGCCTTCATCGACCGCTATAAGCACGTGCCGGGCAAGGTCTGTCCATTCATCATTTACGGCATTATCTACTTCTCATTCGCCAAGGCCGTGCTCAACCGATTCTGGGAAAAGCAGCCGCCGCTCGCGCTGGCAATCACGGTGCTCGGCGTCGTGCTGTTGGCCGTCGTGGGCTGGGGACTGTGCGCCCTGCTGCTCAAGGCCATGCCCTTCTCTCGCCAGGACAAGCTGGCCGCCTACTTCTGCTCGACGCAAAAAACCGTCGCTGCCGGGGTCCCCATGGCGCAAAGCCTGATGGCCTATCACGAGTGGGATACCGGCGTTGTGCTCCTGCCGCTGCTGCTTTATTGCCTGCTGCAATTTAGCGTTGGCGGCATCATTGTCGGAAAACTATCGGCAAAAAGTGAGCACTGGCGTTGACGTAGAGCACGGATGGCGTCACGTTGTAGTTCCTTTATTCACAGAAAAACCACGTAAATATAGAAAGACATAAAATGGCTTACGAACTGCCACCTCTTCCCTACGCTTACGACGCGCTCGAGCCGCATATCGACGCGCAAACGATGGAGATCCACTATTCCAAGCACCACAACGCTTACGTGTCTAAGCTGAACGCAGCCCTCGAAGGCAGTGGCTTTGACGCCCCGAAGTGCCCAGCTGAGCTCTGCATGAAGCTCTCCGAAGTGCCGGAAAACATCCGCGGTGCCGTCCGCAACAACGGTGGCGGCCACGCCAACCACTCTCTTTTCTGGACCATTCTCAGCCCCAACGGCGGTGGCGAGCCCACCGGTGCCCTTGGCGATGCGATCAAAGCTACCTTTGGCTCCTTCGATGAGTTCAAGTCCAAGTTCTCCGACGCTGCGGCAACCCGCTTCGGCTCCGGCTGGGCATGGCTCTGCGTCAAGGACGGCAAGCTCTGCGTATGCTCTACGCCCAACCAGGACAACCCGGATATGGGTGAAGCATTTGGCTGCTGCGGCGGCACTCCGATCCTCGGCCTCGACGTTTGGGAGCACGCTTACTACCTGAAGTATCAGAACAAGCGCCCGGACTACATCGACGCCTTCTGGAACGTCGTCAACTGGGACAAGGTTAGCGAATACTACGCCAAGGCAACGGCCTAAGCTGTAGCGCCAACTATACATTTTCAGCCCCGGTCAGCAATGGCCGGGGCTTTTCTGTATAAAGGTAGGGCGCAGCTTACAAGCAAGCCGCTTCTGTCAGATGGTTTCGTTGCCACTCTACAACAATGGCTTGCTTGTAAGCTGCGCCCTACCTTCAAGTGTTGAGTTTGCCCCTACCTTTCGCGACAGCCGGCTCATAGGTAAACTGACGCGAAACCTAGGGGCAAACAGACACATTACACCATACGTTTCGAGGCACGACACACTTAGGCAAACTCCATGGAGGCCAGGGGTAGCCTTTAATGGCGGCCTCTAATGCGTCCCCATCAGCCGACGAAAGCCGCGCTTGAGGCAATTCCAGCGATGGAAGTGCTCGGCCTCGTCAGGTGCCAGGCATTGCAGACCACCGTGGAAGCTTAGCTCCGCAAGTGATATCAAGAGCAGTCCTGACAGTAACTTCGTTGCAAAGCTCGTTTCCGGTATCCACCAGGGCAGCGGCGCGATAAGCCAAAGCGTCGTGGACGTGGCGATCAGGCAATATCCTGCCAATGATCGCTGCCAACTGCCTTGCCTCTCAATCATACAACCAATCTAATCACCCACAACCACCCCGTCAACGCAATCCCGGCAAAAGTCTCAAGCTTGCCAAAGTCTTTTTTTCTCCATAATTCAATCCATTATGCTTGGTTACCTCACCCGCACATTCCTCGTTTTTACACTGATCACTACCGCAATTTGCGCCGAAGCCCGCATTGGCGAAAGCCGCTCCACCATCGAGCGCCGGGTGACCGATCGCAACCAAGGCCTGGTGATCGACGACGAAGCGCTGATGCGTCATTATATCAATCAGACCAAGTTTCGCGACGCCGTCCTGACCATTGATTCACGCGGCGAGCTGGTCGTCCATGACAATTTGGACCTCTCCATCGGCATCTATTACAAGACGATCGGCGGAGAGCGCGCCTACGAGAGCAAGCTAGTTCAAAAGAACGGTAAGCCTATCGACAACCCCGATGGCTGGCTGTATTTCGTGGTTTATCACAAGGGCAAGTCCGTCCTGGAAGCCTACAAAAAGTCCGGCAACGTGACCAATGCCGAAGTCAACGGCCTGCTGGCCCGCAACCAGGGCAACTCCAGTTGGACCGCAGGCAAGCTGCCCAAGGAGAAATACCCCGATGACTACGAGCCCTTCATGCCCCACGGCTATTATCGCAACGACCTCGAAGTCCTGGCCGACTCTGCTGGTGACACCGTGACGGTTTTCCTCCTGGAAATCGACCGCCACCTCAACAAGACCAAGCAAGAGCGCGAAAACGAAAAAGCACCAGACAGCTTATCGGGCTTTTAGATTTTGCCAGAGGACAATCCTGCTCAGCGGGATTGCCCTCCGATAAATGAACTAAAACCGCAAAACTAGGGTATATATTTTGCCTAAACCCTTGTTTACCCGTTGTTTATTTTTGACAAGCGGGCGCGCAATATGCCTAGATCGGTCGTGCTGAACTTTTTCTCAAACGATATCGGGATTGACCTAGGAACGGCCAACTCCCTCGTATTCGTCCGCGACAAGGGCATTGTCCTCCGCGAGCCGTCCGTCGTCGCCGTTTATAACAATACCAAGAAGGTCCGCGCCGTCGGTATCGAAGCGAAGCGAATGCTCGGCCGAACCCCGGGAAACATCACCGCTCTTCGCCCGATGAAAGACGGTGTGATCGCCGACTTTGAGATCACCGAGGCCATGCTGCGCCACTTCATTACGAAGGTTGCGCACAACACCAAATTTGTCCCACCCCGCGTCGTCATCGCGGTTCCCAGTGGGATCACCGAAGTCGAGCGCCGCGCGGTGAAAGAGTCCGCCATCCATGCCGGTGCCCGTGAAGTGCTGTTGCTCGAAGAGCCGATGGCCGCCGCCATTGGCGTTGGCCTGCCGATCGAAGAACCCGCCGCCAACATGATTGTAGACATCGGTGGTGGCACGACGGAAGTGGCAATTATTTCTTTGGCCGGTGTCGTCTTTACCCGCTCTCTCCGCGTCGGTGGCGACGAGATGGATAACGCAATCATCGCCTACATGAAGCGCGCTTACAACCTGATGATCGGTGAGCGCACGGCGGAAGAAATCAAGATTCGTGTTGGCTCGGCCTATCCGCTCGAAGAAGAGCTGACCATGGAAGTCAAGGGCCGCGACTCCGTAGCTGGTTTGCCGAAAACATTGCACATCACCTCGCAGGAAATCCGTGAGGCACTGGCCGACGTCTTTAACTCCATTATCGAGGTGGTCCGCAGCGCGCTGGAGCGTTGCCCGCCGGAACTTTCCGCAGACCTCGTCGACCGTGGCATCGTGCTTGCGGGCGGCGGCTCCATGATCCGCAACCTGGACAAGCTCATCAGCGAAGCCACCGGCCTGCCAGTGATCTTGGCCGAAGACCCGCTATCCGCCGTTGCCAACGGCACCGGCATCGTTCTCCAGGACTTGAGCTGGTGGTTGCGTGATTCCGCGTAGCGGATTCACTAAATTAAAGTGAGCAAATTAAAAATTAAAGGGCTTGAGGACCTTGGTTTTCTTGCGCTCACTGAATGCGCGGTATGGGCCAGCATTGCCCAATGATGTTGGCCAGCCATCCAGCATCATGCATCTTTAATTTTTCATTTGCTCACTTTAATCTTCCCCAATGAAACTCCTTCGCCAGCTAAAGCCCATATTGGTGCTGTTGTTGTTTCTGGCGATTTGGGCGCTGACACCGGTCGTGATCAAGCGGTTTGGACAGGATGCGTTTTACGAGTTTCAGGCACCGATAATTGCCGCCCAAGGCTACGCCAAGGACTTGCAGACATATTGGGCGCTGCGCACACGCTCCGACAACGAGCTCATTGAGGCCGGGCGCGACCTATCGCGGCTCAACGCCCGCTACCAGGTCGCCCAACAGGAAAACCAAACCAAGGAAGCTGAGATCGCGCGCCTGGAAAGCCTGCTCAACCTGCCCTCACGGCCGGAGTTTCGCTATGAGGTCGCCCGTGTGGCGCAGCGCGACATCTCAGCCTGGTGGCACCAGATGATCATTCGCAAGGGGAAGAATTATGACATACCCGTAGGTGCGGCGGTCATTTACAACGGGGGCGTCGTGGGCCGCATACGAGAGGTCCATGCCTACACCGCGACCGTAGAGCTGGTCAGCAGCCCGGGCTTTCGCATGGCGGCTAACGTCGTGGGCGAGGCTGCACCGGTAACCTATCTGGGCGTGGTGAATCCGCCCTTTAGCCCGCCCCGTGGCGAGGCACTGAACGTGCCCCCTACCATCACGGTGACCCCGGCCGAGCCACGTAAGCTGGTCTCCTCTGAACTCGGCGGCATTTTCCCGGCAGGCCTTACCATTGGCGAAATCACCGCGCTAGAGCCCGGCTCGGATGGCTATTTCCAAAAAGGGTCTGTTCGCCTGAGCCCACAGCTCTCGGCATTGCGAGAGGTGGCGGTTGTCATCCCGTTTGAGCAGGAGCTGACGGCGCAACACGAGTCCGCGGAGGCCGACGATGGAGGTTGATTTACGCTGGCCGCTTTTCCTGATCAGCAATCTGCTCCTGATCGCCCTGCTCCGCCTCGTCAATGACGCCTCCGCGCAATTTGGGATATACCTGAGCCTTCCCGCGCTGCTCGTGCTACTGCCCGCGCTGCACACGCCGCCACGCTGGGGGCTGCTGCTTTGCTTTGCCACTGCCTTGTTCTACGCCGCGCCCTACAGCGGCAATATGACGCCTTTTCTCGTCATCTTTGGCACGGGCTACGTAATTTTCCGGAATTTCAGCAGCCAGCTTCGCCGATTCCAGCGCCTGCAGTTGCTGACGTCCATCATGGTCGTCAATACGCTGCTTATGCTTGGGCAAAGTATACTACTCGCGCCCGATGCCGACAGCAGCTATTACACTCAGCGCGTGCTGATGGACACCCTGTTCTCCGCACTGCTGATCTATCCCGTAGGCAGTTGGTTCCTCGATCTGCAATACGGACTGATGCTCTTTTCCGGCTCTGATCCGCGAACGGATGCGCCGCCTCAGTAGCCGCAATCAAAGTTCGGAGTCCAGAATTCGTCGAATGTTGCTGGATCCAATCGGCCCGGTCTTTACGGGAATCTGTTGTTGGTTTTCGGCCAATTGGGAAATCATTTCCCAGATGCGCTGCTCCCAGTATGCAATGTCTCGAAACGCGAGTTTACCGCCCATGAAGTCAGAGATAGTATGCTCCAAATGCAGCGCATGGAGCTCCATTTGCCGAAGCCAGCGGAGGTTCCAGCCGGGGAATAGCCGCTTAGGCTGACCATGAATCATCAGCTCTTCCTTCACCGTATGCCTCGCATCCGCCCGGATAACATCCATCAACTGTAAGGATGCTTCGCGTGGCCCTTCAATATACTGAAAAAACCGATTGCGGCAGAAGTAAAGATAACCGGTGATTTCAATTTTGCGGTTTTTTTGAGAAGATTGCTCGGCGAGATCCTTGAGTGCTTGATCATCCATGGCACAAGTCGCTTCACTAATGTATGCGATTCTAGTGAACATATTGGAGCTTTCGATTGATTACTAGGGTTGAACTACGAGTTGACTCGAAGATAACCACAGAAAGCCTGTATGACCACTCAAAAATGAGCGCTTCTACTCATAAGCGCCTGTAAAAACACCTAGCAGATTATCACTAATCGCTGCCCAGCAAGTAATCCGGGTTCAGCTTATGCAATGCCTTCGGGATGAAGATGCCGTCTTCGCGGATGACTTTATCGTCGAAGTGAATCTCGCCGCCACCCCACTCCGGGCGCTGAATATTAACGAGGTCCCAGTGCACTTGCGAGCGGTTACCGTTGTCAGCCTGTTCGTAGGCCTGCCCCGGCGTAAAGTGGAATGAACCGGCAATCTTTTCGTCGAAAAGGATGTCGCGCATCGGGTTAAGCACGTGCGGGTTGAAGCCGATGGCAAACTCACCGATGAAACGCGCGCCGGCGTCGCTGTCGAGGATCGCGTTGAGCTTGTCCTCGTTGCCACTGGCCTTGGCCTCGATAATGCGTCCCTTCGCGAACTTGAAATATACGTTGTCGAACGACACCCCCTGGTAAACCGTCGGCGCATTGTAGGTGATCTCGCCTTCCACGGAGTCCTTGACCGGAGCCGTAAAAACCTCACCGTCCGGGATGTTGTATTGGCCGCCACAGGTGATTGCCGGGATGCCTTTGATCGAGAAACGCAGGTCGGTGCCAGGTCCCTTCAGGTGCACTTTATCCGTGCGTTCCATGAGGCGCTTCAGCGCGTTCATGCCGGGCTTCATGCGGGCATAGTCCAACGTGCATACGCGGAAAAAGAAGTCTTCAAAGGATTCCGTGGCCATCAACGCCTGCTGCGCCATGGAGGGCGTCGGCCAGCGCAGCACGACCCACTTGGTTTCGTTGACACGATAATTGAGCACCGGGCGCATGGCCTTCATGTAGGCCTGCATTTGAGCGGGCGGCACATCGGAGCTTTCAAAAATATTATCACTGCCGCGCACCGCGATGTAAGCATCCATCTGCTTCATGCGGTGCATCTCGAAATCTGCCACGGCGGTAAACTCCTCTTCGGTTCCGCCAACGATCAGCTCACGCAGCACACGGGAATCACGCAGAGCCACAAAGGGCTGGGCTTTACGGCGGCGAGCCTCGCGGCACAGCGCCAGCACGAATTGCTCCGGGATGTTGTAGGCGTCGATTAGCACCTTTTCACCGCGCTTGAGCTTGGTGGAAAACGAAGTCAGGACTTTGGCGAGATCAAGGTAACGAGGATCCATCTAGCCAGCGAACAACAATCACCCAGCGGGGAAAAGGAAAATCGTTATAATGACGACAAATGTAAGCGGTAAAAGCGCAAGGTTCGCCAATGAATCAGCACTTCTACCTCGTCATCGTCGCCGTGCCACGGTCGAAGGCGGCAATCGCGATGCTAACCTGTGGCGTCAAACCCGGGTCACTGACCAAGTAATATTGGCCATTGCTCTCGACGGTGATATAGGCCTGCGTCTTTCCTGCGTGGCGGATGAAGACTACCTCGCGGCCATTGAGCTTCAGCATGCCCAGCAGCTCGACGGAGTCGGTGTTGGCGTATAGTTCCTTGGTCGACTGCATCACGCCGGGCTGGTTCAACTGCTGGAGCTTCATGGGTTGCATCGCCGGATGCCAGTAAGTGGCAATCTGCTCGGCTCCCTGCGTTTTGATGCTGCGGTGGTAATTAATGGCCGCACGCAAGGCGGTGTCAGTTTCGTCCGTCGGCTCGGCATCAATGGTCTTGTCGGTTCCCGCCGGAAAGATCAGCCCCTGTACGTTAAGCACGGCCTGGTTGCCCTGTTGATACGGCTTGAGCTGGGCCGGGGTCAACGACAGAGCCGATACCGGTGCCGTCAGTTTGCAGTCGTTCATCGGCACGTCGGCCATTGCCAACGCTGCACTAAACAAGAAAAGAAATGCCAACCAGCGCTTCATTATCCGCGACGAATTTCCGAGCCCGGGAAACGCACATGAATGCGCACGACACGCTTCTTGCGGGTTTCAATTTTAAAGGTCTTGGGGTCGATCTTGTGCGGAATTTCCTCGAACTGGATGTCTACCGTGGCGTGGTAGCCACGCTCGGAAAATATGTCGAGCAACATGGCAGTGGCCAGCGGGTGGTTAAACACCTGATGCTCACTGTTGACGATGGCGTAGCCCGAGATCGAGTGCCGCTCAATGATCGGCATAAACTTGTCACCAACAAGCCTCACGACCTCGCAGAAAACATCGCCCTCCTGCTGCTGATAGCTATCGAGCCGCTTCACCAGCTCTTGCCGCGCATGCATGATGATCTGGCTAGACAGTGGCAGGTGTGAAAGCGTATCGAATGTTTCCTGCTCCAGCTCCAGCGTGCTCTGATACTGGAGCTCCCGGATGACGCGCTCACGGACGGCGTCGATCGAGCCAAAGGCGTTCACGTAGTGGTAGTGGAAGACCTCGCGCAGCGACTTTAGGGCGTCATAGGTAACGTCCTTGAACGTCCGGTAGCGGCGACGCGCAGCGTCCTCATCCAAGTCCGTCTTACGGATTTCCTTGAGTTCGCCCATGCCCGAGGCCTCGACCTCGCGGTTGTGCTCGCGAGCCTTTACCCCGCGCAGCAGCTGGCGCTTAATGCTCTCATCCTCCTCAATGAAGAGCACAATGATGTGAAACTGCGGCTTTTGAAAACGCGTGCTGAACATCGTCTCACGATACTCGGAGCGCAGCTCATTCAGCCTGCGGTAGAGCAGCTTCAAACACTCCACCTGCACCTTCGAACGCGGGTAGCCGTCGACCACCACCCCGCTCTGGTAACGCGGGTCAAGCAGTCGATGAAAGACGAGTAACGTCACCTCTTTGTCCCCCACGAGCATGCCGGCGTCGATGCGCTTCTTGGCCTCGGGGCTCTTGAGCAGCTCACTAACGACGATAGGTTGCTCGGTAAAATCGCGGTACACCATCAGCGTGCGCGTATGGGTGCCTTTACCCGCGCCGGGGGCACCATTGAGCCAGTGGATCTCACGCGGGAAGATCAGGTTCTCGCGACCGTGCTCACTTTCCAGTTCTTGCCAGACAGCGTTAAAGATCAGCTGGGCGTCTTTAATTTCGAGGTCCTGCGGGCGTGGGGCGGTCTCTTCGGGTTTATTCGGCGGAGTCGTCCCGGTTTTGGCGGGTGCAGTATCCTTGGCGGTGTCAGCGGAAGGCATAGTAATGAAAGGGGGCGATTGTAGGAACGGGGTTGTAACAAAAGTTACGCCTCATGCCAGCCTAAATCAAAGAAATACCGCCACCTTTGGCCATACGGATTAGATTCCCGGGAGAATTTTGCCCATCTGCGAGAGTGAGGACAGGCCGATGATCACGAAATAAAGCGTCACCAGGAAGCCGCCCTCCAGGCGCGTCACCTTGCGCTCGGTGTAAAACGCAAACCACAGCAGCAGTGTGAGCAGGACCATCGAGGGAAACTCAATCACGAACAACCGGCGCTCCACCTGCAACGGAAAGAACGTGGAGACCGAGCCGCCGATAAGCAGCATGTTAAAGATATTCGAGCCGACAATGTTACCCGCGATAATATCGCTCTGCTTGCGCAAGGCCGCAGCAGCCGAGGCCGCCAGCTCCGGCAGGCTCGTGCCGAGGGCTACCAGGGTCAGGCCGATTAATACTTCGCTGACGCCCAGTCGGGTCGCGATCTGCACTGAGCTGCCCACCAGCATTTCTGCGCCAATCGCCAAAAATACCGAACCCACGATGATAAACAGCAGGCACTTGCCCATCGAATCGATGGGGTCCTTGAGCTCGTCGGCCAGTTCCTCGCCAATCTCGGTCGTCTCTTCGGGGCCCGAGCGCTTGGCCTGCATCACCATGAAAAACAAGTAGCCCGCCGCGCCAGCCAATAGGAGAATCCCCTCTAAGCGGCCAATTTCACCAGCGGCCAGGAAGCCGCCCATGCTCATCAGTGTGAACATCACCGTCACGATCAGCAGCAGGGGCACCTCTTGTTTGACTAGGCGATTTTGAATCGTGATCGGGTAAATCAGCGCCGCCACGCCAAGGATCAGGCCCGCGTTGCCCAGATTACTCCCGACAATATTTCCCACGGCCAGGCCACTGTTTCCACCGGCAGCCGCGATAAAGGCGGTGATCATTTCCGGCATCGAGGTGGAAATCGACACAATTGTTAGGCCGACGACCACGGGATTAATCTTCAGGATCAGCGCGAAACTAGCCGCTCCTTTGGCCAGCCAGTCACCGCCAACGCAGAGCATGACTAAACCCACCAATAGGATTATAGCCAAGACCAGTGTATTAAATGTCTCGTAGGGAATCACCAGTATTTCGCGCAGTTAGGAAACCAAGAAGGCGTGAATCAATGGCCCGGCACCATCAATTGCAAGCGGAATGAGAGTGAAGCGGTTAAACAGTGTCGGCCGGTGCGCATGCGTTATCGGATAACTCTTATAATAATTAACAAAGATTCATTAGATGCTGATAACCTGAGAGTTGCTACCATCATCGCCCATCCCGGGCAATAGCGAAATCATCGCTGAAGCTAACGCCCCCCACTCGTCACCACTTGTGGTCGGCAGGGAGGACACCCGTACCGTTCGGCGGGCCTCGTCGTCGGTAGCGCCCATCGCGGCTAGCACGTGGCTCGGGCCGGCCTTACCCGTCGCACAGGCCGAACCGGTCGAGACGAGAAAACCCTGCGCATCGAGCCGACGCACCCAGCGCATGTTTTCGCCCACCGGCAGGCAAACGCTAGAGGTGTTCGCCAGTCGCGGCGCACCCTGCCCCCAGATACGCACGCCCGGCATGCTGGCAATTAATTGCGCCTCGAAGTTGTCACGGGCAGCGGCGCACTGCGCGTGGTTGGCGGCGCGGGTTGCCTCGCTTGCCGCCAGGGCTGCACGCATGGCGGCAATGGCCGGATAGTTCTCCGTGCCCGCCCGGTGATCATGCTCCTGCGCACCGCCGCGCTGGCCAGTGAACCCCGTGAAGGCCGGCGAAACAATCAGCCACCCTGCCCCCTTGGGCCCGCCAAATTTATGCCCGCTCACGGTGACAAAGTCCGCCTCGGCCAGTCCGGCTAAATCTTCTTTGCCCACCCATTGCGTCGCGTCCAGGTGGAGCGCCGCGCCGTGGCGACGACACACTGCCAGCACCTCCCGCCAGGGTTGAATGACGCCCGTCTCGTTACTCGCCGCCAGCAGGGAAACCAGCGACACGCCACCCGCAGACAAAGCCTCTTCGAGCGCCGCAAGCTCCAGGCGGCCGAGCGCATCAACGGTAACTTCCCTGGCATCGGGGCCAAAAATTGCCCGCGCGTTCTCACGCACACTCGGGTGCTCAACAGCGCTCATCAGCATACGTTTGGTGGGCTCAATTCGGCGCAGATAGGCCAACACGTCGCGGTTGCCCTCGGTCGCGCCGGAGTTGAAAACCACCCGCTCGGGGGCGGCACCAAAATACCCGGCAATCCCCTCCCGCGCCGCTTCGAGCAGCGCCATTACCCGGGCAGCCGCCCGCGTCGGGCTGGATGGATTGTGCCAGCAGTCATCGACGGCCTCCAACCATGCCGCGCGGGCCTCGGGCAGGAGCGGCGTGGTAGCATTGGCGTCGAAGTAGTGGCTCACGCTACTGGGGAATTCGCAGGGTTTGGCCGACGCGCAGCGCGTTCGGATTGGGCAACTGATCGCGGTTGGCCTCAAAGATTTCCTGCCAGCGCGCCGACTCCCCGTAAACCTTCGTGGAAATACGCGTCAGCGTGTCGCCGGTGACGACGGTATAAGTCCGAGCCTGCACCGCCGGAGTGCGCGTCTGGCTCACGGTGTCGCGGGTCTGCTGCGGCGGCACGTAGCTTTGCGTGGGCGCGCTGGGGCGCTGCGTATTGTTGTTCGACGAGGTGTAGCTGACCCGGGTTGAGTCCGTGGTCTCGCCGGAGGGCGTACGTTGCACGGATAATCCTTGGCGCGCGGCGGCCAGCTCGCGCTTGAGCTGTTGATTCTCCTCGCGGACGGCCTCCAGCATCTCTAGCAGGTCCAGGCGCTCAATCGCCGAGTCGTAAGGCTGCCCGGGCAGCGAGCGGGCAAAGTCTTTGCGCGCGGTCTCGATCATTTGCCCGGCTTTTTCCGCCTCGGCGGTGTCGGGGCGCAGTTCGATGTAGCGGCGCAAGTGGTAGATCGACGCAACGGGATCACCGATGTGCTGCTGGTATAGGATGCCGACTTCGAGGTGGGACTCCGGCGCATCGGGGCGCTTCTCGATCACTTTTAAAAACGCGTTGAGCGCCTCGCCCTGGCGGCCTTCGCGCAGCAGTCGCTGGCCGCGCTGGTATTGTTTCTCCTCGGTCTCGCTGACCACCCCACTACGGGTTTGGTCACACGCCGACCACAGCATGCAAAACATTAATAAAGTCAGGATTAGCCTGAGGCGTCTCATGAACCAGTTTTGACAGATGCGCCCAAGGCCATGCAAGCGGAGAATGCGCCCCGCGCACGGATTCCCCCGTTGCCACGCCAGCCAACGCCAAAGAAACCATCGCCGCACCCTCCGGTTCACGAGCGGCCTCCGATTGTGCGCCAACACCAAACAACGCCTACAAAAGTTTCCCCATAGGCAAACTGGCAGTTTGCCCATACCTTTCGCGACAGTTTGTCTACGTGTTTCTTGACAGTTTGCCCATAGGTAAACTAACGCGAAACCGAGGGGCAAACAGACACAATACACCCAGGTTTCGTGGCACGAAACACGTAGGCAAACTCTGGAGTCCATATTGAGCGCGGAAACGACTACGCCGTTGGCGCTTAATACCCGTGGCTCACCATCCTCGCTAGAGATTATCCAGCTTGGTTTCGACGTTGTCCGCCTCGCTGTCGATGTCGTTTTCCTTGCGGCCGAGGGGGTCTTCGATACCGGTGTCCTGCTCTACCTCGCCCATGATGGGGCCGGTTTGCGTTTCACGCTTTTTGGCGGCACGAGCGGCGGATACCTCCCACATGGCGCAACCCGAGGACAATACCATGATCAGGGCAAGCGAAGTCAGCAGTATGGAACGTTTCATGCCGCCGAACTAATTAAAATTTCCAGAAGATGGGAATCACGAAAACACACACCACGAAATAAAGTATGTTCAGAGGGATCCCCACCTTGGCGAAGTCCGAGAAGCGGTAGCCACCAACGCTGTAAACGTAAGTATTCGTCTGGTAGCCGATGGGGGTGGCAAAGCTGGCCGACGACGCCACGCAGACCGCGATGGCGAGCGGACGCGGGTCCACACCAAGCGCCGCGCCAATGCTGATCGCCACCGGGGCCATCAGCACCACCGTGGCGTTGTTCGAGAGAAACTCCGTGCAAATGCTCGCGACCAGGTAAATCACCGCCAACATAATGAACGGCTTCAAGTGGTCCGGTGCCAGGTCTGAAATATGCACAATCTGCTCCACCGCCAGGTTTGTGGCACCGCTAACCTCCAGAGCCTCACCCAGCGCCAGCATGCCGTAGATCAGCATCAGAATGCGCCACTCGACGGCGGCATAGGCCTCCTTGGGCTTCACGATGCCCATCGTCAACAAGATCGCCATGACCGCAATCGAGCCGACCACGATGGGCAACTGGATAAAGCTCACTGCCGCGACCATGGCAACAACGAGGCCCACGACCAGCGGCAGCCATTTATTGAGATTCTTTGCGGACACCGGCGGGCGGTCCAGCAAGATGATATCTTCGCTGTTGCGCAGTTTTTCAATGGCCTGGTCGGTGCCCATCATGAGCAGCGTGTCGCCAAAGTCCAGCGGCAGCGTCTCCAGGCGCTCGCGCACGTTGCGCCCATGTCGGTGCACCGCAAGGATGATCATGCGGTAGCGCTGGCGGAAGTTGATCTCGCGAATTGTCTTACCAGTGATGCTCGACATCGGCCCGATAACGCCCTCGACAATCGCGCCCTCGTGCGCGGCAATTTGCTCCAGGTCCAGCCCCTTCTCGTGGATAAAGTCCACCGTGCCCGTGGCCTGCGCCGAGGCGATCCCCGATGGGCGGCAGGACAGCACCAGACGGTCGCCCTCCTCCAACGTGGCCTCGCGGAAATTCGTGTCGAGCGCCACGCCGTCGCGGATGATTTCCAAGAGGCGAATGCCGCGCGCGCGCTTGAGCGAGGACTCGTTAAAGCTCTGTCCGATCAGCTCGGAATTGGCCCGTACGAAGGCTTCGGTGATGAACTCGCGACGCTCTTCCTCCGAAAGAATCGCAGTCAGCGTTTCGCGGGTGGGCAAAAGCTTGGGCCCAAAGATTACGAGATATGCCGTCGCTAATAGAAGCAGCGGCAGGCCGACCGCAGTCAGCTCAAACATGCCCAGCGGCTTCAAGCCAGCTTCGGCCAGCTCACCGCTCATCAGGATGTTCGTGCTGGTGCCCATCAGCGTGCAGACGCCGCCAAAAATGGACGCGTAGGACATCGGGATCAGCAGCTTCGATGCGGGCGTGTTCATCTTGCGCGCCAGCCCAATCACCACTGGCAGGAAAACGACCACCACGGGCGTGTTATTCATGAAAGCGGAGATGAAGGCGACGGACAAAATCATCACCGTCATAAACATCCGCATGGGCAGCTTCGTAAGCCGTTCCAGGGCCTCGGCAAGCAGCTCGATGGCACCGACCTTTTCCAGCGCCAGGCTAATGATAAACATCGCCGCAATCGTCAGCGGGGCTGAGTTGGCAAACACATTGATCAGCGACTGGTCATTGGGGAGCTTCTCCGACCCGGTCACCATGCCAACGACGAGCAGGACCGCAAAGACGAGAATCGCCGTCACGTCCACCGGCAGCTTCTCTTTAACGAAGCTGATGATGGCGAAGACGAGCAGCGCCAGAACGAATATGATTTCCCAAGTCACAGTAGCCGAATAGAGGTGTAAACAAACCCTTCATCATGCGCGCTGCAAGACGCTGCGCAATAGCGAATTAGCGGCTTCCGTCAGTCAATCGGTCGATCAGCTCACGACGTTTCGCGGCTCACCCTCACGGAATGCGCGGATGTTGCCGAAAGTGATCTCCAGCAACTTCGAGCGCGCTGGGAAGCTGCTCCACGCCACGTGTGGCGTGATGATGCAGTTTGGCGCGCCCTTGAGCGGGTTGTCCGCCGCCATGGGCTCCTTGGAGACGACATCCAGCGCGGCACCGGCGATGACGCCGTTTTGCAGGGCCTCCAGCAGCGCAGCCTCGTCGATGAGCCCCCCGCGTGCGGTGTTGACCAAATAGGCGGTGTCTTTCATTAGCGCCAGACGCTCGCGGTTAACGAGCCCGGTGTTCTCCGCCGTCTGCGGGCAATGCAGCGAAATCAGGTCAGACTGCGCAAAGACTTCGTCCAAGTCCTCCCAGGCAAAGCCGTAGTCCCAATCCGGACCGCCACGACGGCTCCGGGTATAAGCAATGACGTTCGCGCCAAGTGCGTGCACCAGCTCGCCCACGGCGCTGCCGATCTCGCCCCAGCCGATGAAGCCTACCGTCGCGCCTTTCAGCTCGAAGAGCGGCTTCTTCCAGTAGCAAAATTCCTCACTCGCCACCCAGTCGCCCGCATGAACGCTCTCACTGTGCAGGCCGACATGATTAGTCAGCTCCAACATGAGCGCCAACGTGTGCTGTGCCACGGACTGCGTGCTATAGCTCGGCGCATTGCAAACGGTGACGCCTAGTTCCTTCGCCGCCGCGACATCCACGATGTTATACCCCGTCGCCAGCACGCCAACCAGCTTCAGGTCCGGCAAGCGCTTAAGTGTGTCAGCGGACATCGGGACTTTATTCGTCAACACGATGTCTGCACCCGCGCAGCGCTCCACAATGAGGTTCGCATCGTCGTGGCTAGTGTGCTCGCGGATGACGAGCTCACCAAACTCCCGCAACGGGCCCCAGGGTTGTTCGTCTTCAAAAAAGAAAGTACCAGCATCGAGAATGACTATTTTCATGCCGCAGAAGTTAGGCCCCGCCCTCGCATTACCCAAGACCTAAGTCTGGCCAAAACGTATTAACATCGCCAAGCTCCACCCTCAACCTCCCAACCTTCGAACTTTCAAACATTCGAACCTTTCGAACTTTTCCAATGCTGGAACGCTGCTTCAAACTACAAGCTGAGGGCACGACCATCAGCCGCGAATGCCTGGCCGGGCTGACCACGTTTGCCGCGATGGCTTACATCATCGTGGTCAACCCGCTGATCCTCTCCGACGGCACCGGCATGGACCACGCCGGGCTGATCACCGTCACCGCGCTCGCCGCTGCGCTGGGGTGCTTCATCATGGCGACGCTGACCAATCTGCCCATTGCGCAGGCCCCCGGCATGGGGCTCAACAGCTACTTCGCGAGCGTGGTGGTGGTCGGCATGGGCGTCCCCTGGGAGGGTGCACTGGCCATGGTGTTTTGGAACGGCCTGATCTTTTTCGCACTCTCGGTATCGGGCGTTCGCGGGGCAATTATCAAATCCCTGCCCAGCTGCCTGCAAATCGGCATCCAGTGCGGCATCGGGTTTTTCATCGCGTTTATCGGCCTGAAAAACGCCGAGATCATCGTGTCCAATCCATTCACGCTCGTTAGCGAGGGAGACATTCTCAAAGCCGCGCCGCTGATGGCACTTGGCGGGCTGCTCATCATGAGCGCACTGACGGTAAAAAAGATCCCCGGTGCCATCATCGCCACGGTGCTGCTCCTCAGCGTGGCCGGCCTCTTCATTCCTAGCGGAGACGGGACCATCACCGCGACCCCCGAGGGCTTTTTTGGCCTGCCGCCCAGCATCGGGCAGACCTTCCTCGCCCTCGACTGGCTTTACCCATTCCGACATTGGGAAACGGCGCTGCCGGTCATTGCGACGCTACTCATCCTGGACCTCTTTGACTCGTTGGGCACCATCGTCGCGCTGGGCCGCCAGAGCGGCATGATGAACGACAAAGGCGAGATGCCCAAGCTCAACCGCGCCCTGACCGCCGATGCATTAGCCACGGTGTGTGGCTCTCTCCTGGGCACCTCCACCACCACGGCCTATATTGAGTCCGCCACCGGCATTGAGGCCGGCGGGCGCACGGGTTTGACCTCGGTCGTCGTCGGCTGCTGCTTCCTGCTGGCGCTCTTTTTCACGCCGATCCTTACCGCGGTCCCCGCCGCCGCCACCGCACCCGCGCTGATCATGGTCGGGCTCTTCATGGCACAGGGCCTGAAGCACATCGATTACGGAAACCTGCTTGAAGTTGCCCCAGCCATCCTGACCGCGCTGCTCATACCGCTCAGCTTCAGCATCACCCACGGCATCATGGCGGGCATCATCTTTTACTGCGGGCTCATGCTCCTCACCGGCCGGGGTAAGGAAGTCAGCCTTGGTGCCTGGATCATCGCAGCAGTGTTCGTCGGCTTCGCGTTTATTTAAAGTAAGATTTCATCATAAGGTGGCGGCTAAAGCGCAACATCTCCACCAAGACCCCAAAAAATCCGTTAAACCACGCACTTAAAGGAACATGCAGCTTGATTCGTAGCGCTGGCGTGCTCTACGTTAACTACTGATATGTCCGTAGATTCCGATCTTTCGTCGTTTGAAACCAGCTCCGCGCCGGGTAACAACGGCATCATTGCGCCGCTGCTGGTAGGCTTTGCCGGTGTGCTGCTGGGCGGAGCCGCCCTCTACTTCAGCCTGACCGGTGCCGGAGCCTCGGATGACACCCAATCCAGCCTTAAGGCCATGAGCGCCAAAGTCGAGGGCCTCGAAACCCGCCTTGCCGACATGGAGGCCAAATACGCCGAGCAAGCCAGCAAGCTCGCCGCCGCCGAACAGCAAACCCAGCTCCTCGCGCGCGACGCCAACAACGCCCTCAAGCAAGTCAGCGTGGAAATTAATAAAAACCGCGACATGATCGACACCTCCGCGGACAAATTGACCGAGCTGATCGACTCGCTGAATCGCCAGGGCCGCCCCAACGCCACGGGCCGCAACAGTACAACCACGGACAACGCCGGTTCGCTCGCGCCAGCGAACTCGGGCTCCCCCACCAACAGCGCTCAGGAGCGCCTGCCCCTGGCCACGACAGATAATGACGACGATTCCAGCCTGCCCGTCGCGACAACTGAGACCAAGGTCCACACCATCCGCAGCGGCGACACTTTTACCAAACTGAGCGACCAGTATAACGTCTCGGTGGCCGCCATTCTCGCGGCCAATCCCGATGTGGACCCTCGCCGTCTGGCCGTCGGCCAAAAGATTAAGATTCCGGCGAAATAAGCCACGATGAGCGCCCCCAGCTCCCGCGGCCACGCCCTCCTGCAGCTTTGCCGCTTTTCCAACATGCCCACGGTGTGGAGCAATGTGATATTGGGCTGGATTCTCGCCGGGGGCAATGTCCAGCCGTCGCTGTTCTTATTAATCCTTGGCGCGACATGCCTTTACTTCGGCGGCACGACGCTTAACGACGCCTGCGACGCGGCATTCGACCGCCAATACCGCCCCGAGCGCCCCATTCCCAGCGGCATCTTTACCCGCAGCCAAGTGACATGGATTGGCATTGGCTGGATGCTCGCTGGCAGCGCGATCGTCCTTCTCGCAGGTGCATCGCCGCTGCTGCTAGCCATATTGATTGCGCTGATCGTCGGCTACGATGTCATCCATAAAAAAACCCGCTGGGCCGGTGTGCCGATGGGGCTCGCTCGGGGCACTTTGGTGCTGCTGGCCGCCAGCGCCGCCGCGCCATGTGATTACTCTGCCATCCTGCCAATCATTTGGGCGGCGGCACACACGCTCTACATCATTGGACTCACCTGGAATGCCGCCGGGGAAAGTGGCCCCAAAAAGCGCGACTACCCTCTAGCCCAAAGCCTGCTGCTGCTTACGCCCATTGCGGCAATCGCAGTGATGCCGTTTTTCGACAGCCCGACGTTAGTCGGGTTCGTCCTGATGATCTTTTTTGTCATCGTTTGGTTGCTCTGGAACGCACCTGCCCTACCCCTCCGACGCAGGCCTTTGCCTCCACCCAAGGCGATCCCCAGGCTGCTGGCAGGTATTATTTTAACCGATGCACTGGCGCTTTGCTTACCTCATCCGGTGCTGGCCTTTGTCTGTCTGCTTTTACTTTTCCCCCTCGCCCTTTGGCTGCAAAAAAGTTTTGCCGCGACTTGATTCGCCCGGCAGGATGCATCCCTTTCTACGACAAGCGCTCATGCCTCGTTCCGATTTGCAATTTAATGTAACCCCACACTTCGTGCATCGCATTTTCCACACGGAAAACGCCTTTTTGCCGAAGAATCATACGCTGGAGCGGGCGTTGCGGGGCGATGACCAGACCAGCGGCGAACCGCTGCGCGTCTGTGTGTATTTGGATGAGGGTTTGCTCGCGGCGCGTCCCAACTTGGCGCTCGAAGTCAGCCGGAAAATCGAGCTGATACAGGCCGCAGGCGATCCCATTGAACTCGTGGCCGAGCCCATGCTAGTCCCGGGCGGCGAACAGGCGAAAAATGACTGGTCGGTCGTCGAGACCATTTGGCAGCAGCTGGCGGCGCTGCCGCTCTCGCGTCACTCGCGGGTGCTGGTCATCGGCGGCGGCGCGGTGCTGGATGTTGTCGGTTTTGCCGTCGCCACGGCTCATCGCGGCATGCGTCTGGTGCGAATGCCCACCACGACGCTCAGCCAGGGCGACAGCGGCGTCGGCGTAAAGTGCGGCGTGAACCGCTTCGGCCAAAAGAACTGGGCGGGCGCGTTTTCCGTGCCCTGGGCTGTCGTCAACGACTTCGCGTTTCTCGCCAGCCAACCGGAGCGCGAACGTCGCGCCGGCCTCGCTGAGGCGCTCAAAGTGGCCCTGGTTCGCGACCGCCAATTTTACGTTTACCTGCGGCAGAATGCAGGCGCATTGAACGCTCTGGAACCAGAGGCAGTGCAGCACGCCGTGGCCGAAAGCGCACGCATCCACGCTGAGCACATCGCCCAGGGCGGCGATCCCTTCGAGCAAGGCGAAGGCCGACCGCTGGACTTCGGGCACTGGGCCGCGCATAAGCTGGAGCAGCTCTCGGAGTTTCGCCTGAGCCACGGTGAGGCCGTCGCCATCGGCATGCTAATCGATCTCCATTACGCACATTGCGTGGGCCTGCTCAGCAGTGAAAATCTGTCCGGCATATTAACCGTGGCTCGCGAAATGGGCCTACTCGGTCCGCTGGCCTCGCCCGATGTGCAGCGTGAACTTAACGCGGCCGCGACCGACGACCACGCACCGCTGCTGGAGGGCTTTGAAGAATTTCGCCTGCATCTGGGTGGACAGCTTTGCCTGTGCATGGTCACCGAACCGGGCGTCAACCGCGACATCAACGTGGTCGACCACGAGGCGTTGCAACGCGCGCTCCAGGAAACCCTCGCCTTGGCCGAGTACGCAGCCCTCGCCTAATGAACACTGCACCTCGCCTAGCCGTACTCAATGTCGTTGGCCTGAGCCAGCGCCACTTGGGCCAGCATACGCCCAACCTGCAAAAGCTGGCGCAACGAACGGCGGTCGCCGCCATCGAACCCGTCGCGCCCGCCAACACCTGCAGCGCGCAGGCGACTTACCTGACTGGTCAGCTGCCCAGCCAGCACGGCATCGTCGCCAACGGCTGGTATGACCGCGAGCTGGCCGAGCATCATTTCTGGAAACAAAGCAACCACCTGATGCAGGGCCGCAAGCTCTGGCACTTCCTGCGCCGCGACCGCCCGGAGGCGACCGTAGCCCAGCTATTCTGGTGGTTCAACATGTATGCCCACGTCAACTACGCCATCACGCCACGGCCGCTCTACCTGGCCGACGGCGGCAAGGTGTTCGATGTCCACACGACCCCCATGGACCTGCGTGAGCGCGTGAAGGCGGACCTCGGCGAGTTTCCGTTTCGGCAGTTCTGGGGGCCCGCCAGCGGCATCGAGTCCTCCCAGTGGATAGCGCGCTCCGCGCAGTGGATTGAGGAAAAACATGCGCCGGATGTGTCGCTCGTTTACCTGCCGCACCTCGACTACTGCATGATGAAGCTCGGGCCGGACGATGCGTCCATCCCCGCCGAATTACACGCCATCGACCAAGTCGTTGGTGAACTCGTCGCCTGCTACGATGCGCGCGGGGTTCAGGTGATTGTGCTTTCGGAATACGGCATCACGCCGGTATCGCGTCCCGTGCACCTCAACCGCCTGTTCCGCGAACGAGGTTGGCTGAGCATCAAGGACGAGCTTGGCACGGAGACTCTGGACAAGGGTGCCAGCCGGGCTTTTGCCTTGGCCGACCACCAGTGCGCACACATTTACGTGCAGGATGAGTCCATCCTCGGCGAAGTCAGCCGCCTGCTCGAAGCGACACCCGGCGTGGGCGAAATTTACGACGCCGACACCAAGGCCCGCGTCGGCCTGGATCATCCGCGCTCGGGCGAGCTCGTCGTGCTTTCTGAGCCGGACAGCTGGTTCACCTACTACTACTGGCTCGACGACGCCAAGGCACCCGACTTCGCGCGCACGGTGGACATCCACCGCAAGCCCGGCTTCGACCCCGTGGAGCTCTTTATCGACCCGTCAATTGCGATGCCCAAGCTCAAGCTTGCGGGTAAACTCCTTCGCAAAAAGCTGGGTCTGCGCACGCTGTTCGACGTGATCCCGCTGGACGCGAATCTCGTCAAAGGCTCGCATGGACATCGGCCAGCCGACCAACAGGACTGGCCGCTGATTATTGGCGCGAGCGATCAGTCGGCGGCAGGTTCGATCGCATCGACGGATGTGCTGGGCGTGATGCTGGAGCATTTGCGTTAAAGGTAGGGCGCAGCCTCCAGACAAGCCGCCACAGTGGAGTAGCATTTGCACGGTGTGCAAATTTTTCGGTCCAGCAGGATGCTGGCGGCTTGTCTGGAGACTGCGCCCTACCTTTGAAAGTCACGCCTAGGCATGAGGCGCGGCAAGTTCTTCTTCGTCGAGCTCGTCCAGCCAGATGACGTTCGTGTCTTCCTTGGCGACCTTGATCTCCTCGCCATCGCGGACGGGAGGCAGCGGTGTTTTGCGTTGCTCGAGCTCAGCCTTTTCGTGCAGGCGGATGCAGAACTCGCCATAGTCGAGGACTTCCCAATTGCCGTCTTTGTCTTCGACGAGCGCGGTCAGCGACTCGACCCAATCACCCGAATTCAGGTAATGTGTGTCGCCGATCATCTTGTCCTCGGGCGTGTGGATGTGCCCGCAAATGATCCCCATGCAACCGCGCTTCGAAGCCAGGGCTTGCAGGTGATCTTCAAAATCCGAGATGTGGCTGACGGCCTGTTTGACCTTCGCCTTGATCGCCTTGCTCAGCGAGTAATATTCCTTACCGCGGAAGGCGCGCCACTTGTTGTAGAGGCGGTTGATGCGCAGCAACTGCTGGTAGCCGACATCGCCCAGAATCGAAACGAATTTCGAGTGCGTCGTAACCGCGTCAAAGCAGTCTCCATGGACGACGAGGTAGTCGCCCTTTTCGCCGTGGTGGATGTGCTCTTCGACGATTTGTAGGCGATCAAACATCAGCGGCAGGTAGCCAGCCAGAAAGTCGTCGTGATTGCCGCGCACGTAGATCACCTCTGACTTTCGTTTTTCGGCTATCTTCAAGATACGGCGGATAAACCACGTGTGGCTCTTCTTCCAATTAAGCTTCCGCTTAAGACTCCACCCGTCGATAATATCTCCATTGAGGATTAATTTATCGCAGCGGGTGTGCTTGAGAAAAAAGTTAACTTCCTCGGCCTTACAATCATTCGTGCCGAGGTGAACGTCCGAAAGAACGATGGTTTTGTATTTCAGGACAGGCTTTTTCATTGTCGTTCGTCAGTGAGCTTGTATGGGTCCCGAATGTTAATAACTGTGAATAAGTCGGTCAAAGCCCAATCAGTGAGGCCCCCAAGTCTTAACAAGCCCGTGACTCAGCCGCCTCACAAACGACACAAAACCCCGACTAATGTAACGGATCGCGGGACTTTGCCTGCCAATAGCGTGACGAAGCAACGTTATGAATAAGGTTATTAACAGCCCACTATTTATTCACGAAACAAGCAAATGTGCTGAATAACCGACGAAGATTTCAGCAATACAGAAGTAGATGGCTCGCGATAAAAACGCTAAGCAGAACCTACAATCCACGGAGAAATGCTTCTGCATTATGCTGGTGATTTCGCTGCTTTGCCTCGTCCATTTTGTTCCACGTGCGCGCCATCATCGCCAGTCGTTGGTTATCAGCAAAGAAATCTTCGTGGTCGGCGATGAAGCTCCAGTAAAGGCCATCCCACGTATCGCACCAGTCTCCCTTGGCGTAGCGGGACATTTTGCGGATGTAATTCGAGCCCGAAAGATACGGCTTCGTGGTAAACGTCCCCCCGTCGGCGAACTGCGACATGCCGTAAACATTAGGCACCATGACCCAGTCGTAGGCGTCGACAAATAATTCCATAAACCACTGATAGACAGCAGTCGGGTGAATGCGGCAGAGCAGCATAAAATTACCCAGCACCATGAGGCGCTCAATGTGGTGCAGCCAACCGTGCTCGAGCGCGCGGCTGATGGCGTCGTCGACCGGCGGGATACCCGTCGACGCATCGTAGAAGCATTGCGGCATCTTGCGCCGGAAATTCCAGAAATTCCCATTCCGGATCTCCACGCCACGGTGGCGATAAATGCCGCACATAAACTCCCGCCATCCAATGACTTGCCGAATGAAGCCCTCCAACGAATTGAGCGGGATGTCGTGCTTTTCCGCATGGCTAAGCGCAGCGTCGACTACCTCCTGCGGCGTCAGCAGGCCAATGTTGAGCGCGGGTGTGATGGCGGAGTGAAACAGCACCCGGTGACGGCCGGACAAAGCGTCTTCATAGGGGCCGAAATCGGCAAATCGCTCTTCTAAAAACGTATCCAGCCAACTCTGCGCAGCCACGCGGGTGACGGGCCACTCAAACCTGTCCAGCGAGCCGAGATTATCGGCGAAACGGTCTTTCACCCAATCCACTGCCTCGTCGACGTAGTGGTTTCGCCGCGCGCGTGGTGCATCAGGCACCGGGTAGTCTTTGGGCAGTTTTTTACGGTTGTCGGCGTCAAAGGACCACTGCCCACCCACGGGTTTGCCGTCGTCATTGAGCAAGATTTTCATCCGCTTGCGCTGCGCCTGATAAAAGGTCGCCATGAAGGGCTTTTTCGCGTCCGCGCCGGTATGCTTCTCCAGAAACTCGGCTGGTGTGACAAAGGCGGGCGTGGGCTCAGTGGAGAGCTCGATGCCGCGCTCCTCGGCAAAGCGTTGCAAGCGGCGTTCGAGTACGTCGTCATGCGGATCATAAACCGAGAGCCGTTCGATGCTCTTGGGAATCGCCGCGCGCAGTATGGTGGTAGAGTCGCTGTTGCCCCCCTGCGGGAGATCCACGTAGCGCACATCGTGGCCGTTGCCTTCCAGCTCCTTGCGGTAGGCTTGCATCGAGGCGCGGTGGAGCACCAGGCGCTGGCGGTGGGCATTTAACGGCCAGTGCCGATCCGTGCCAAACAGCAGCGGGTCTTCAATCAGGTAGAGCGGGCAGCCTCGTGCCGGTGGTTGGCGAAAGAGTTGATGCGGGTAGATCAGCGCAACCGTTGACATGCTTCACTGATAACCATTTTCACGCGTCAGGCAAACGCCGTGGACGGGTTTGGCGGCTTATTCGTCGTCGTCGCTGCCGAGCAATTTATACGCACCAAAGGCTGCGGCTCCCAGGGCGGCAATCTTAAACAAGCCCTTGCCGGTGCCCTTGCGCAGGCCACGCTGGGCGACAGCAAAAATCACTGGGCGAAGCAGCGGCGTAAAGCGCTTAATCGCGAAGACAGCACTGCCCATCGCGGCGGCTTTTTTCGCCTGCGGCAGGAGCTCTTGAGTGCTCAGGCCGAGCTGCGCGCGCTCGCGACTGATCTCCTCTTTGAGCCGGGCTATTTCTTCTTTTTCAGAACGGAAGATAAACATGCGACGTCTTTTCGAAGTTCTTGGCGGGTTTCAGAGAATGGCGTGCGTTTCTGGTCCATCAGGTAGAATGCAGCGCCAATGCATGCGCCCAGAATAACCAGGAAAAAGAAACACACCGCCGCCATGACGAAGGTCTGATATTTCTCGGGTGTGGCCATCGCCAGCGCCACGATTCCGGCAACGCCCGCCAGGACCAGGCTCGATGCAGCCAGGCAGGCAACGCCTACCAAGGCCGCGAGCCGAGCCTTTTCCATGCGGTATTCGACGCCAAAGAGCTCGATGCGCGACTCCAGCATCTGGAGCAACGTCTGGCCAATAGCGCCGGCGGATTCCAGCGGATTCATTGCTTAATCTCGCATAAAGCGGTCAATAACAATCCCGGCAACTACGGCGATGCCGAGTGACTGCCAAGGATGCTTCTTGATCAGCTTTTCAAGGTCCTGAGTGGTGTCTTTCGCCTTCCCGGCGACATGTTCCCCCTCGGCCTTGAGCTTGGCCATGACGTCATTTAGCTGCTCTCGCACATGCTCTGCCTTTTCGGATGCAAACTCCGAGGTAGCGTCGCTGGCGTCAGCGGTTAAGTGCTTGGCGTCTTCGACCAAGAGCTTGAGATCAGCGACCAACTTGTCGCGGTCTTGAGCGAGTTTATCCGCAGTGGATGTCTTTGTAGTGGATGTTTTATTAGACATGGTTGTGTTCGGTTGATGATTCTATGGTTTGCTCTGACTCCGGCTCGGTCACGCGTTGCAGCAGAAAGTAAAAATTGCTCCCTTGGCCCAAGACGGAATCGCAGCCGATATCCCCGCCGTGATCGGTAATGATCTCCTTGGAAATATGCAGCCCAAGGCCAGCGCTGCCGTGTCGCCGGCTGTCCTCCCCCTGCGCATAACGCTCGAAGATGATGTCGCGCATATCGTCCGGCACACCGGGGCCTTCATCGAAAACGCTGAACCGCACGCGGTCTTTTTCTACCACGGTTTGCACGATGACTTCCGAGTGCTCCGGCGCGTGGCGCAGTGCGTTGGAAACGAAATTATTCAAAACGATTTCAATGCGCTTCTCGTCAACATGGATAAACGGGTCCTCCGGCGCAGGCTCGGCGACCAACTTTACTCCGCATGAGTTCGCCAGCTCGCGGTGCGCCATGATCGAGCGATCAATGATGCCATTGGCGCGGCAGGTGTCCTTGATCAGTCGCTTATCGCTTTGCTCGATGCGGCTCAGGTCGAGGAGATTTTGGATAGTCGCCAATTGCCGCTCCAGGTCTTCCTTGGCGGTGTCGACCAGCTCTCGCTGCTCCTCATTCAGCGGGCCGACGGACTCCTCGCTGAGCAGGTAGAGCGACATGCGGGCGCTGGTCAGCGGCGTCTTCAGCTCATGGCTAACGGTGGCGACGACGTTGCCCTTCAGGTTGTCCGCAAGCTTCATCTTGGTGACGTCCTGGAGGAAAATCGCGACGCCCTCGGCGTTAAAAGCACCGGAGTCGAAGTCTTCCGTGTCCACCAGGTCGACGGGAAATGCAGCCACCAGAAAATACAATGGCTGGCCGCCAACGTTAATTCGCAGTGCCTCCTGCAAGCGATCCATCACCACAATGTCACCCGAGTCCATCGCGTCTTGGGCAAACTTCTTGAGCGCGCGCGGCAGGCCTTTTTTAAACTCCGGTGCTTCGAGCAGCGAACCAGCCTGCGGGTTGGCGAAGAAGACCTTGAGGTCACTGGTCAGGAACAGGGTCGCGTGCGGTGTGCGCTGCAGCACACTGCGGAAAGTCCGCGTGGTCGAGAGGAGCTTTTGGTCGGTCAGCGATTTGTATTCACGCAGCTTGTGGACCATTTGGTTGAAGGCGTGGGCCAGCTTGCCAATCTCATCGCGGCGGCTCAGATCGGCCTCCACATCGAGGTTACCCCGGCTCACATCCTCCAACTTGTCCTCCAGGTTTTCCAGCGGGTTGAGGATCATGCGCCCGATCTGACGGCTAATGAGCAAGGTGCCAAAGACCCCCAGCAAAATACCCGCGCCGAGGACGGCAAAAGATAACCGCAAGCGCTCGCGGAAGGCGTCTTGCAGGTTGAGCAGGTCGTCGATCGCGGCCGTCGACAGGCGCTCCAGCAACGTCTCTGCTTCCTGGAAAAGATTCAGCATCTCCATGCGCCGTTGGGCAATCATCGGATCATTCATCGCACGGAGCATCGTCTCCATGCGCGGATCGATCTGCTCATTGATCGTGATAAGCGCCGTCAAGGAATCCGTGCTTTGAGCGTTGGGGTTGACGCGGATTAGTTCGATGGCTTGCAGATATTCCAGCTTGGATTGACGGATGTCCGACCGCAGGCTGCGGCCATCGACCTCGGCAGTCATCTCGATCAGCACCTGCATTTCACGCAGGCGGAACAAGGCATTATCGGTTACTTCGGCAAACTCCTCGTGTGAGGTTTTTGCGTCACTAACGAGCTCTTCGAGATTCGCGAGCAGGAAGAATGTCCACAGAGCCAGCCCAACCAACAGCAACTGCAAAGGCAGAAGCGCGACATAGAGCCGATTGCGAAGTTTTTTCATGAGTGGGGGTTCATCACCGGACGGGATGCGCGATGATTAGGTGAGGCCCATGCGCTTGCGTTTGCGGTAGAGTGTCGCCGTGTCGATGCCGAGCACAGAGGCGGCTTGATCCAGGCTGTCAGCCTTGGCCAAAATGCGGCGGATGTGCGCCTCTTCCAGCTCGGCCAGCGAAATCATTTGCCCGGGTCGCGGGCCACCGCTCTCGTCTTGCGAGAAATCATCCGGCAAGTCGTTCGCCTCGATTTCATCACCCACGGAGAGGATCACCGCGCGTTCGATGACATTGCGCATTTCACGCAAATTGCCCGGCCAGGTGTAGTCGACCAACTGGCGACCAGCTTCCGTGGAGAAACGCAGATTTTTGCGCCCCTCACGCACGGCAAAATGCTTCAGATAATTTTCGGCCAGCGGCAGGATGTCCGACGGACGCTCATGCAGCGGAGGCATCTCAACGGAGATCACCTTGAGGCGGTAAAAGAGGTCTTCGCGAAACGTTCCGGCCTCGACCTCGGCGGCCAAGTCACGGTTCGTCGCAGCAATCACGCGAATATCGCACTTGCGCACACGATTCTCGCCCAGGCGCTCGTATTCGCGGTCTTGCAAGAGTCGGAGCAGCTTCGGTTGAATTTCCAATGGCAACTCGCCAATTTCGTCCAGGAACAAGGTGCCACCTTCCGCCGCGGCCACCTTGCCCCAGGTATCCTTGACCGCGCCGGTAAACGAGCCCTTCAAGTGGCCAAAAAGCTCACTCTCCAGCAGCTCACGTGAGAGGCTCGGGCAGTTAACGGTAATAAAGGGTTCTTTGGCCCGCGGGCTGCGCTGGTGGACATTGCGCGCCAACACAGTTTTACCGGTACCGCTGGGGCCGAGAATTAAGATCGACGCCTCGGAATTTGCCGCTTTGAAGGCTACATTGAACGTCTTCTGCATATCCGGCTCTTCAGACTCCAGTCGGATAGTGGCGTCCTTGTCCGCCACCTGCTCTTCCAGCGCCTCGACCTTACGCTCCAACGCGATGCTGCGTTCGAGCTTGGCCAACATCTGCCGAATCTCTTCCGGAATAAACGGCTTCTGAATGTAATCGTAAGCACCACGCTTCATGGACTCCACTGCCGACTCAATCGACGAGTGCGCCGTGAAGACGATGACCGGGACTTTTTCGTTACGGGCCTTGAGTTTGGTGAGGTAATCCAGACCGTTCTCATTGCCCAGCATCACGTCGAGAAACATCGCGTCGATGCGCTCCTCGGCGAGTATGAATTCCGCCCGGCGTGAGTTTTCTGCCGTGAAAGGGGTATGCCCCATGCTTTTGAGAGCGATGGAGGTGGTCCGCAAAATATTAGCTTCGTCGTCAACAATTAGAATATTCATTCCGCGCACCTGTGACGCTGGATCTATGCCGGTCTCTTCGTCGTCATACATCCCGGAATCGAGCAGACCGGGGCCGTTCGACTCTGCTTTAGATTTTGAATTAGCGCGGGTGGCTTTGTTGCTGCGGCTTTCAGCGTTGTAACGGTATGCCATGTAAGTCCTTAGGTAGAAGTGTAAATAATGATATGAATGACCGATTCGCAAACCCAACTATTGCATTTTGCAATGCGCCAGGCGTACGCGATGCTGCATTCTGCAACAAACGGTTTGGCCTAGAGTTGATCGCGGAACGGGGTGAGCAGGCGCTGAACGAGAAACTCCACGGTATTCGGCCCAGACCACTTACTGCGGTCTAATTGGATGGCATCATCCAGATCTCGCTCGACGGTTTGGCGCATTTCCCGAACAAAAGTCGGGCTGCCAACGACGACACCGATTTCCTCATCTTTGAGCAGGGATCGGCGGTTGAAGTTAATGGATCCAAACAGCGCGAGCTCGTCGTCACAGAGCATTAGCTTGGTGTGGATCATGGTTTTTTGGTAAAGATGTACCTCGGCACCAGCCTTCGTTAGGTCGTCAAAGTATCGCGCCGACTCCAAGCGCTCGAAGCGCTTGTCTGTGTAGGCATCGGGGATGAGCACGCGCACGGACACACCATTGCGCGCCTTTTCGCACATGAGCTTGAGCAGGCCTGGCTCTGGAACGAAATATGGCGTCACGATATCCAGGCGCTCGGTGGCCAGATTGATCATCGCGTGCAGCACCTTGTGCGCATCGCTGACGCGGTAGCCAGAGTTGGACCGCACCACTTGCAAGGGCAGCCCATGGGGGCGCTCATTGGGGTTGGCCGTCATCATCTTGAGCGGAATTTCGTTTTCCTCGAACCAATTGTCCCAGAAAGCGCCGCTAAGGCACTTCACAGCCGGGCCACGAACGCGAAAATGCGTTTCGCGCCATTCATCCGGGTTACGGGCGTCGCCCTCCCATTCGGCGGCAATTCCGACGCCGCCGGTAAATGCAATACGACCGTCGCAAATCAACACCTTGCGGTGCGTGCGCCAGTCAAACTTGAGCAACGACTTCTTGACCGGGCGAAACCACTGAATCTGGACGCCAGCTTCCGCCATTTCGTCAAGGTATTCGCGCTTGATGTCGGAGCAGCCAAAGGAGTCCAACAGGACCCGCACGGTGACGCCTGCCATCGAGCGCTCGCTGAGTGCATCGGCAAATTCCTTGGCGACATCGCCACTCCAGTAAATGTAAGTCAGTAGCTCGATGTGGTCATGGCTGCTGCGTATAGCTGACAGCATGGCCGGAAAAATTTCATTGCCGTTATTTAGCGGCTCTACGGTATTTCCGTAGGTAAAAGGGATGCCCAGAGCATTTTCCATGTAGGCGATCCGCGATGGCGATGCGATGTCTTCATCGCGCTCTTTGAGCGAAGTCGTCGGCAGTTCTGGCATGTCGAGGTTCAGCATAGCGGCTTGCAGGTTGAGGGTTTAGCAACGCCCGGCCGGGAATATCGCCACAGGCCGGGCGCTTGCATTATTCAACGTCATCTGGTGACGGCAGTTACATGGGTTTCTTGCCCTGTAGCGCGCCAACAAGGGCGGATACGATCAGCAGTACGAGGAATACAAAGAACAGAATCTTAGCGATTCCCGCTGCAGCACCAGCGATACCGGTAAAACCCAGAAGGGCTGCAATTAATGCGACTACAAAGAATGTGAGTGCCCAGCTTAACATGATTATCCTTTCGTTGAGTTATTTGTCAGAGTTATCGACAGCTAATATTGCAGGGCAAATGCCAAGCAGCTTGAATATTTCATTAACTATTGCATATAAACAACCTATGTATTTTTAGTGAATTTTCTGTGAGCCTAAAACATGCAAAATGCATTTCAAAAAAAACAACCAACAGGGAAATTTGCAGGAGTTTTCACAACGACTAATCTTCAAGACAACATGAGCTCCGGTAGGCCCTTATATTGAAGATATACCCAGACCCTAGAGTTGATTATTACAAGAAATGCAAAAGCCGCATGCCTAAGGGATTCTACGATTGCCTGACCCAGCAATTCCCTTCGTCAACATGCTCGCCCCCAACCCACAGCGAAATAGGTACCAACAAAATTCTCGCCGAGGTCCAGGATGACACCTCCAAGGCGGGCAGGTAGAGGCCTTTCTACAGAGTGGGTCATCCAGCCGCCGGTGAAGCGTTGGCCGTGGAGATTTATGCTGTTGATGGGGCCAGGCCAGTAATGGCGGCAGTTTGCCTTCGTTAAACGAACCAATCTCTATCGCAATGATCCACGACGCCCCCAACCATAACCATAAAGACATGATTGCCGAAAATGCAGGGACGTCGGCACGGGTGAAATTACCAGCGTCGAGAGCTGCTCGCTGGCATTATCGGCTTACACGAGCCAAGCGCTACCATGCTGTATTCGCATTGGTAGCGCTGGCTATTGTGGGTGCGCGCACAAAAAGCGCGCGCGGTCTAACTATCGAGTCTTTAGGCCGACTGCATCATCGGCTCATTTAAAAAAGAAGCATATTCGCGCGGCATCGTTTCGAGTATGCACTCAGTCCCCATCACAACGGAGTAAGCATGCTGCGCCTGCGCAATCCGCATCAGGCGCACATACTGCAGAGCGATGTGCCGAGTTAATTTATCAAGCGATTCGGCCAAATCGTCATCTGAAATCGTATCGCTCATGAGATCGCATGCCAGGCACTCGAAATCATAACTCAGCACGCACTTAGGAACAATCCAATCAAAGGTGATGTGGCAATTCTCCAACTGAGCCAGCTTGCGAAGCATGGCACAACGGTCACGGCTACCAGCGATAAAAGATGCCCAAGCATACTTCTGCAAATTTGGCTCACGTAAAGTAGAACGAGACTGGCAGAGAGAAATCAACCAGCGCTCGGTGGCGTAGAGATTAGAAATTTCGGATTCAATCGAGAAGTTTGGAATATTTAGGTTCATGCCAAGCCTAATGCAGAGCCCGTGCCCGCGCGCATGCATGTAACGTAAGCTATTCTATTCCAAATAGATATGCTTTTCAAATTTTCGATTCCAAATTTTCGAGGAACTTTGGTCTGTAAAATTGCAATGCGCAAAAAGCAGGATAAATTGCATTTTGCCCTCCAGGTGTAGGAAATTAAAATAATCGGCGGGCATTGCAAATTGCGCGAACCACCTCCACAGCTCTGCGACAAATTGCACGAAGGCAAATGATAACGGGTTATTTTTAAATTTTGCTAACCTTTGATTTTCAGCATCTTAAGTAAGATTCGATCAAGGCTGGCACGCATCATGATATTACATTGGTGAACCAAATTACGAATATCATGAAAACAAAACTAACAACACTCATCACTATTCTCTCACTCGGCCTGCTCAGCTTGTTTGCTGGTTGCGAAAAGGATGCCGGCGATCATTTGGAAGACGCTGGTGATTCCATCTCCGACGCAGCTGAAAGCGCTGGCGACTCCATCAGCGATGCTGCTGAGGACGCCAAAGACGAAGTTAAGGATGCAACGAATTAACTGCTAGGTAGCATCAGTTAGGTTAGCTGGAATTTTTTGAATCCGATCCCCGGAAACATAAATAGCAGCAGTAGGCGGCCGGCCCCGATGGGGTCGGCCGTTCTGCGTACAAGATTAAATAATTGGCTCAATACATCGCGATAACTCTACAATGCAAAAGAACATAATTAAGATAGTTTTGAATTGCGCAATGCATTCAACCAACGATCAATCAAAAATATAAAACTCCCTAAGATGATGCAGTTAAGTAATTTATAAAACATAAAACAAAACTGGCACGCAATGAGTTACTACTATGCCGAACACTAACTCAAACCAGATACAGATATGAACAAGAAAATCATTATTACCTGTGCCGCCGGCATTGTTGGAGTAACTGCTGTTAACGCTGAAGCTGAAGAAAGCAGTTTTTTCGATGATGTTGCTAATTTCTTTACTGGCGAGTCCGACCAGCAAGAGCAAGTTGCCCAAGCTGAATACGTGAAGGGCCCTGGTGACCACGAAGGCTATCGCAACGCCCACAAGGCATACCCGAAGTTGCCGCTGAAGAAGGCGGAAACCATCGAGCCCGAAGAGCGCTACGAGATCACCGCCGAGAGCAAGCACCTGCCCTTCCCTGAAGAAGCAACCGTAGGCGAATGCTACGCTGAGATGATCGTCCCGGCCAAGTTCGAGACCGTTACTGAGCGTGTGCTGCAGCAAGAAGCATCTTCCCGCATCGATGTGACCGCCGCCCAGTATGAGTGGCAGGAGCAAAAGGTGATGGTGAAGCCAGCTGAAACCCGCCTCGAAGTTGTGCCCGCCCAATACAAAACTGTTTCCGAAAAGGTCATGATCGAGCCGGCCCGCACGGAGAAGATTTCCATCCCCGCTACTTATAAGACCGTCAGCGAACGCGTCTTGGTCCGCCCAGCCACCAAGGTCTGGATGGATGGCGAGGTAGAAGTTGAAAACCCGAACGAGCTGACCGGCGACATCGTTTGCTTGGTGGAAAAGCCTGCCGAGTATAAGACGGTAACCCGCCAAGTTGTTGACCAACCGGCACGTACCGAGGAAAAGACTATCCCGGCTCAATACAAGACCGTGCAAAAGCAGGTAATGGTGTCCGACGCTACCACGCGTGAAATTACCATCCCTGCCCAGTATGACACCGTGCAAGTTCGCACGCTGAAGACGCCCGAAAAGACCAACGAAGTTTACATCGAGCCTCAGTATGCCAACGTGAGCCGCGATATTCTGATCGAGCCGGCCCACACCCGCTGGGAACGCGTGCTGTGCGACGATACGATTTCACCTGAGCTTGCCTGGGAAGTTGAAAGCCGCCTGAACAAGCAAGGCTTCAATCCCGGCGCAGTCGACGGCAACATCGACGCCTCCACCGAGGAAGCTATCGAGCAATACCAAATGGCCAACAACCTGCCAATGGGCGGCCTGACTCCGGCTACCTTGCAGAGCCTTGGCATCGTCAACTTCAAGGAGCAAGTATCTGCTCCCAAGGTTGCCAAGCTCGACTAAGCAACCAACTTACCACTCATACCGCATGCTTACAGCGCCCGGGGACAACCCCGGGCGCTTTCTTTTTTGCAAAGTTACTTTGCAGTGCAGAGTTTAAATCTGCGGAATCGTTATAAGCGAGAAACTACTGCGAATCAGTGTCCGCTTTAGCCGCCTGAACCAAGGCTTTGAAGATGCGGCGATAGCGCTCTTGGTAGATCAAAAACTCAGGATGGAACTGCACGCCTAAATAAAACGGACGAGACTCATCTTCGATGGCTTGAATGACCCCGTTTGGCTCACGCGCAACCGCGGTCAGCCCCTCGCCCACATTGGCAATTGCCTGCTTGTGGATCGAGTTGACCATCAGCTCATCGGTATCCATCAATCGCTGAAATTTGCTACCCGTCGTTAGCTTGATCGGCTTACGAAAAAAAGTCGCCGCCCAAACGCCACTGGGGTAATCCGCATCTTCATAGGCCGACTTGACCTCCATGTGCAAATTGCCGCCATGCACGACGTTCATTAGCTGCGCGCCGCGGCAGATTGCCAGCACCGGCAGTCGCTTTTCCTGCGCGAGCTTTAGCCAGTAAACTTCCAACTCGTCGCGCAGGCGATCATAACGCCGATCTTCGCGGGCGGTTTCTTGATAGAGCTCCGGGAAAATGTCGACGCCACCGCCCAACAGCAGGCCATCCACGTGCATTTCGCGGTAAGGCCTTTTCGCGCTGAGCTTCACCGGCTTACCTCCGCCTAACCGCACAGCCAGCGCCAGGCAAAGCATGGCAAATGGATCTGCGTTGGTGGGGCTGGTGATGCCGATTAGAGGGCGCATGCGGCGGTAGCTATACCTTGAATTCCTCCGGTAAATCTCCGTGGCGAATCAGCGAACTAACGACAAATAACAAACCTAGCGCGGCCTGCGGATCGTCCTCCAATAGCAGGTCACTGTGCGCGTTTTCACTTTGTTTTTTGAGTTGGCGCCACTTGGCTTTGGTCGACTCCGTGTCGATCTCAGTCGTCATAAAATCCGCAAACGAACGCCATGCAGCTTCCCAGCGCTTGCCTTCGAGCTGCGCGGTAAAGTTCTCCCAATGGCGGCCCAGCTCCTCGAAGCTTTCGTTGCTGTCGATGCAGTCCTGCAGTGCAGATAGCCATCGAAGTCCAGGGGTATTCGTCGTGACATCGACTTTCGCTTCGTTGGGCTCCGGGGATTGCCCGGTCATAATCTGAAAGAGCAACCAGGGGAAATCGACACCCGACTCGACCGAATGCACCAAGCCCGCCCAGAAGCGCGGGTTCACCTCGATCAACATCGGTTCGCCTTGGCCATCCCAGCGGAAATCAATCTGAGCGATGCCGTGCCAGTTAACCGCCGCCAGCAACTTCTCCGCACTGGCGCGAAAGGGTGCATCATCGACGGTCTTGCGCACCACTCCCTGCCCTTTATCGATCGGGAATTGCTGCAAATTCTGATAGGCCATATGCGCTACCAGTTGCCCGTGGTCGCAGAGCGCGGCGAAGCAATAATCCTCCCCTGGAACCGCTGCTTGCACGACGGGCATCTCTCCACCGGCATCGACAATTTCGTGGCAATAGCGGACGGCTTCCTCCTTGGTCTGGCAAATACGAATGCCACGTCCGCCATGGCTGTCCGGTGGTTTCACAATAGCGGGTTCCGGAAAATTCTCGCGGTCCTGCAGCTCCTCTACCGAATCGGCGACCAATGTTTGCGGGATGGGCAGTTCATTCGCTTCTGCTGTTTTCGCAAAAGCAGCCTTGGAGAGCACTGCATCGATGGATGAAATATCCGGAGCCGCCACGATGATGTGTTTCTCCAGGCGCTCACGATGCTTGGCGATAATCGTCGCATCGCGAAAGGACGGTATCAAAACGTAGGGTTCGCCATTCTCCGGCTTGTAGCGCTCAATGTTTTCGATCAGATCCTCCAGATAGCCTTCAGGATTTTCTTTAGCTAAGCGATGGAGAAAGGTGTCTTGAACGTATTTTGAAAACTGCAAGACGGTCAGCTCGACATCGTCGCAGCCAATTACCTCTACCCCACGCTTCCCGAGGGAATGCGCGATGGCCAGCGCGATGATGCTGCGCCCGTAGGTGACTATAACTCGCCCTTTGCTTGTCGCATTTTCCATGCAGCATCATAGGTGAAATCACGGCATGCTTCAAGCCGCAGACGGAGATAATCCCTGAAGAATTTTCCCAGAGCAAGCTAGCCACTAAGCGCCCACCACGGTGAACTTGCCGCGGGTTAGCTCAGCACGCATCTGCTCCAGCTCAGCGCGCTCGACTTCCAGGCGGTGAGTCTCAGCAACCAGGCGATCTTCAGCTTCATTCACATAGCGCTCGCGCTCCTGCATGCCATTACTCGTCGAAAGGTGCGCACCGATTTCCTTCACCGCAAAACAGAGCTCACGCAAAGCGGCCAGGGTTTCACGCTGGGATGCCTCAATGGTATCGAGACGTGCCATCACCTTGGGCGTGAGCGGGCTTGGGGCCACGAGCTCATCCGACTCGGGCAGCTCCACTTCGGCCGCAGATGGCTTCGGCATCTTAAATGATGGTCGTGAGTTGCTGGGCGGAGGACGCCTGCGGCCCTCCAATTTTTTCCAATCGGGATTCGGGTTGCTGGCCTCGTCGGCGTGCAGCACCAGGTATTGGGCACCAGGATTTTCCTGAAACTGTCGCTCAAGCGCATTCAGCATCATCGGCTGCTTCACGGTGACACCGTCACAGTTCAACCACCAGGAGTCGCGTAACTCCTGCGAGGTCATTTGAAAACGAAGTGTTCCGATGCTGACTGTTTCTTTCATAAGAGCGATTCAGTTAGGGTTAATCTGACCATGTAAAACGACCAATAACCCAGCTAACTAAGTAAAAAGCCTATAAATCCTAGATTCCCCAACGCAAGCATAAGTTATTCCACCTATACCAATCAGTGCATTCCAGCCTCGACAGAGCACGGAAACAATATCCCATTATCAACTTTATTCATTAACTATCAGCTACTTACGAAACAATTCGGTAAAAGATCTCGAAATCAGACCACTGAATTAAATTTTTCCGCCCAAAAATGGCCAAAATCGCCTATGCTTAGCTGAGCATTTTAAGACAATTCACTGCACCAGCCTCACCCTTTAACCGAGAAATTGGACACAGCAAAGCCGCCCCAGTTTCGCCAGGGCGGCCCGTTTGCTGCTGCTGTTATCTTTTTACTAATCCCTAGTTTAGTAAAAGTCGGAGATTAGTCACCGAACCCGGGACGACCACCGCGGCGTCCAGGAGGCATACCCATTTCGCCGGAAATGTCGCCTTCGTCGAAGACCCGGTCAGGTGCATCAGAGAGGTCGACGCCGTCATCGGTAATATCGAGATAGACGCGCTTAGGGCCATTTTCACGGCCAACCAGCCGCACGGTGCCGCGCATACTTTTGGTCTCGGGGCCATCGCCACGATCGCGCTCGAGATTGGTGCCAAAGCGACGAATCAGGCTATCCTTATCGTCCTTGTCGGCTACAACGAGGATCGCACCGCCTTTGGCCATTTCGTCGTCATCGACAGTAGCTGCCCAAAAGAAGACGTAAGGCACATCGTCGGGGGCGTGGCGATTGATGCGAATGAACGCCACGTCCAAGCTGACCTTTTCGCCTTCGAGCTGATCGCCCATCGCTTTGACGTAGGCGGCAGTGTTTTTTCCAGAGGAACCGGCGAAGGCCCAAAGCGGGCAGAAGCCCACGAGGGCTGCGAGTAATACTTTGAGAGAGGATTTTATAGTCATGATTACGAGTTGGGTTATGCAGAGGAAAACCAACCCGCTCATGAAAAGTTGCGGAAAAATCGCTTCGCGGAGGAAAAAGGTAAAAATGCCAGAGACGCGGCGACTACGGCATCGTTTGCAGCTTTGTGCGAATTTCCCCGGCACGGGGATGATTGGGAGCCATGATCACAAACTCCTCGTAGAGGAAACGTGCGTTACGGGTATTGCCCATGATCACCTCATAGGCACGGCCCAGAGCGAGGGTGATGTCCGGGCTATTGGGGAATCGCTCCTTGGCCTTGACGAGTTCGCGCATGAGAGCGTCACGGCTGTGAGTTCGCTGGATCGCACGCAGGTAATTCAGGGTATAGCGGACGTCGTTGGGTGCCAGCCGCGTAGCCTCGGAAGCATAAATCTCCGCCTCCCGATATTGGCCGTTATTATAATAGGCGCGCGAAAGATCGTAGGCTAACTCCGGGTTGCGATAATCCGTGGCCATCGCTTCGCGATAAAAACGAACCGCAGTCACGTAGTCTTCGGCCTCGTAGGCCATCTTGGCCCGATCGCTGGCCGTCATCGTGGGTGATGGCGGGTCGATCTCAATACGGCCTTCGCTGGCAGCCATGCTACCGTCGGCGGTTTCCTCGGCATCCACGGTCGTAACCTCTACGCCACCATCCGGCGTGCGCGTAATTTTGACTTCCTTGACCTCGACCTCGCCCGGAGGCGGCGTTGCAACTTCGACATCGGCAACCTCCAGGGCACCTTCGTCGTCTGCCATTTCCGGGGCGGCTTCTTCGGTTTCGGCCTGCATTTCTGCGGTCAAGTCGATCGTTTCGCCGCCCGGTGTGGGCAAGGCTTTCGCCATGACGAGGTCGGGGCCGTCATTAACATTACCCAAACTCGCGCTGGTATCGGGTGAGCCCGCATCGGCGACAACCAGATCCCCCGAGGCTGTAGGCGTGATGACGCCCTCATCCGTGGCAACGGAGACCGATTCCGTCGGCGTTGCGGCAACTGGAGTCGTTACCGCCGGGCTTTGGCCGGTAGCGTCGGAAACCGTCACATTGGAGGCCGACACGGCCGGAGCAGCAGCACTGGCGGCCAGCAGCTCTTCCTCGGTCATAGGCGCGGTCGCAGGCTTTTCTTCCTTGGTCGTCGCGATTTCCGGTGCTTCGGCCACAGTCTGTCCGATCGTCCCCTGCAGGGCACTTTGCGCCGAGCGCCACTTGCGAAGCTCCGTGCGGGCATTCGCATAGGGACCGTTCGCGAGCTCTCCGGGAAATTCTTTTTCGATCTGGTCCATCAGCTCAGCAGCGCGGGGCCACTGCTTGTCGCGCAAGGCGATTTCAAACAAGCCCAGTTGCGCATTCAGGCGATCGGCTGACGCCCCACCCGGCCGCAGCGCCTGCATATACCACTTGGTGGCCTGCGCCCGATTACCCAGCGAGTGGTAGAGATGCCCGACCAGAGCCGCCTCTTCGTGAGTCGGTGGTTGGCGGTTGCGGCGAAAAGCCTCCAGAAAGGCATCCAGCGCCGCCTGGGTGTGCTTTTGCTCAAACTCTGCCCGTGCCAGCGCCTTCCAGGCGGCGGAGTCGTCCGGGTTTTTCGCTAAATAATCGGTGTAGGCCTTGGCCGCGGCCTTCGGGTTGCCACTGTCGAGGTAGGCCTGCGCCGCGTAGAGGGCCAGGTCGGCATTGCTCGGGTCGAGCTGAAACGCCTGATCGAAATACAACGCGGCCATCATCGCATCCGGCTGCTTCGCGTAGGCAAAGGCCAGGGCCTGGATGACCTGAGGGTTTCCCGGCGCTTGTTTCTCCAGCTCTTCCAGCCGCTGAATCGCCAACGGAATTTGGTTCTCGTAAACCAACTCATTAGCGGCGGCAATGGCCTGTTGAATCGACGCTTCATCCGGCGGACCATCTTTCCCACCGCAAGCGGTTAGAAAAAGTGTTGCCAGCAAAAGCCAAAGAAGGGCAGTCTGGTTGCTGTATTGCTGTTTCATGCAGAGGCAGTTATAAACATCGGACCTACCGAAAACGAGTCAAGCGCTGATAATGTTGGGCACACGTCAATTTACACAATTTTTCACGAGCATGCTACTGGCCGCGACCCTTTGGGGCCAGGATTACCGTCCCACGGCGGCCGAAAAGCCATTTGTCTGGGAATATTCCCTGAACGGCTTTAGCCAGACGGATTACGAGTATGGCGTAGAGTCTCTCATTGCACACTGGGAAAAAACCACCGGCAAAACGCTGGCCCCGGGTGCCAATGGCAAAGTCGGCCTAAAGGTATACACCGAATCCGGCCCCGGCCTGATGACGCCCCCCAATCTGACCAAAGCCGTCATCACTTCCCTCGAAAAACGCGGATTTTCCCGCTACCAGATTTTTATCATCGACGGCACCGAGTCCCGGCTGCGCGAGTGCGGCTATCTGCCCTCCCGCAGCGGCATGGGCGATGAGACCTTCTTCGATGTGCCCGTTTACGCACTCGATACCAGTGCCGACATGACCAACGATCTGTGGTTCTACGACAGCAACCTGCCCTCCCGCGAGCGCATGGCCCGCGCCATTTCCTCTGGCCGCGGCTTCTCCTTCGAGGAAGATCCCAACGACCGCAAAAGCTTTCTGGCCTCCAAGCTCTTCAATGAGACCGACTTCTGGATCAACCTGCCCATGGTTTCCGACAACGAGGCCCTCGGCGTCAGCGGTGCCATTGCCAATGCCACCCTGTGGAACGTGACCAACAACCAACGCTTCTTCCAGAGCTCGGCCAACGCCCCCGTCGCCGCGGCGGAAATCGGTGCCATTCCCGAGCTTTATGATAAATGGGTCTTCAGCATCGTCTCTCTGGAGCGCTATCAATTCCTTGGCGGGCCCCGCTTCAATGCACAATACACTGGCCGCGAAAAGCGACTCTGGCTCAGCGCCAATCCTGTGGCCATTGACTACCTGATGTGGCGCAAGCTCATGAAAGACCGCCGCTCGGCACAGTTCGCCGTCCAGGAAACCGAGCCGCCGCTCTTCGAGTATGCCTCGACGCTCGGTCTCGGGCCCTACCGTCTCAACGAGCTGAAACTGCGCAAACTGGCCCCGGCCAACTAATCGCAATCAAAAGCTTTGCTAATTAAAACCACCCTCAAGCTGGTTTTAATCTTTTCTACGGTTGCATTCTGCGTACGGCAGCGTTCAATCACGAGCCTCTTATGAAAATCCTGGTCGCAGACAAAATCTCGCCTTTGGGCATCGAACATTTCAAGCAGCAGCCTGGCGCCGAAGTCATCGTTGCATGGGAAGTCGTGCCGGATTGGTCTCCGAAGAAAAACCCAGAGCAGGTAACCAAACTGCTGGCGGAGCATCCGGACGTGGAAGGCATCGCCGTTCGATCTGACACCCAGGTGACCGCTGAGGTCATGGCCGCAGCGCCCAAGCTCAAAGTCGTGGGCCGTGCCGGCGTTGGCGTCGACAACGTGGACATCCCCGCCGCCACCGAGCGCGGTGTGATCGTCATGAACACCCCCGGCGGTAACACCATTGCCACGGCAGAGTTGACCTTTACCCACCTGCTTTGCGGCAGCCGCCCAATTGCCCGCGCGGACAAGGAAATGAAGGAAGGCGGCTTCCCCCGCAAGAGCCTCCCCACCGGTGCAGAGCTCAACCAGAAAGTCCTCGGCGTTTGCGGTCTCGGCCGCATCGGTGCCGAAGTCTCCAAGCGCGCACAGGCCTTCAACATGTCCGTGCTCGCCTACGACCCCTATTTGACCGAAAGCCGCGCGGAAACCCTCGGTATTAAGAAGGTCACCCTCGAAGAAGTCTTTACTCAGTCGGACTACATCACGGTGCACATGCCGCTGACGCCCGAGACGAAATACATGATCGACGAGGACGCCATTGCCAAGATGAAGGACGGCGTGCGCCTCTTCAACTGCGCCCGTGGTGGCATCATCAAGGAAGCCGCGCTGATCGCCGGCCTCGAAAGCGGTAAGGTCGCCGCCGCCGGTCTGGACGTTTTTGAAGACGAGCCACCCGCCGCAGACAGCCCGCTGCGCAAGTTTGACAACGTCACGCTGACCCCGCACCTCGGTGCCTCCACCACCGAGGCCCAGGAAAGCGTCGGCATCGAAATCGCCGAACAAATGGTCGACGCACTCAGCGGCGGCATGGTTCGCAACGCGATCAATATGCCCTCGATCGACCCGAAGGCCCTCGAAGCCCTCAAGCCGTATCTCAACCTTGGCGAAAAGCTCGGCAGCTTCATCCAACAGCTGTCCAAGGACACCGTTGAAAAGCTCAACATCACTTACTACGGCAAGATCACCAAGCTGGACACCACGCCGCTCTCGCGCGCAATCCAGCGTGGCTACCTCGGTAAAATTTCGCCGAACGTCAACGACGTCAACTCGCCCAGCAAGCTGGAACAGCTCGGCGTGGAAGTCACCACGACCAAGAGCAGCGTCGACGCCAATTACACCGAGCTCATTCAGGTGGAAACCGTCGAAGTCACCGGCAAGGTCCGCAAGGTCGCCGGCACCCTCTTCGGCAAAAGCCAGAGCCCGCGCATCGTCTCCATTGACGGTCACGGCGTCGAGGTCAATACCTCCGGCACGCTGCTCGTCGTGAAGAACAAGGACGTCCCCGGTATGGTCGGCTTCCTCGGTTCCGTGCTTGGTAAGGACGGCGTCAACATCGCCAACCTCTCGCTGGCCCGTGACCAGGGCGAAGGCTTTGCCATCAGCGTGGTCGAGCTCGACAGTGCCCCTTCCGAGGCCACACAAACCGAGATCTCCAACCACGAGCACATCGAGAAGTTCAAGGTAATCGAGCTGTAATTCAGGTTCGAAGGTTCCGGGTTCGGAGGTTTGAAGGTTGTTGCGCAATGCAAAATGACCGCCTAACCTTCGAACTTACGAACATTCAAACTTTCGAACCTTAAATGAACATCCTCGCCGCCATTGGAGCTTTGCTCGTCGGGTATTTCCTCGGCTCAATCTCGTTTGCCGTCATCATCGGCAAAAAGCACGGCGTGGATATCCTCAAGGAAGGCAGCGGTAACCCCGGTGCCACCAACGTCAAGCGGGTCCTCGGCAAAAAGGCCGGCAATGCCTGCTTCGCGCTCGATGCACTCAAGGGTTTTGCCGCGACGCTGATCCCGCAGTTCTTCGTGACGGATGAGAACACGCTGGCCTTTGCCATCATCGGACTGGTTGGCGCGATTCTGGGGCACAGCTTCTCGGTGTTCATCGGCTTCAAGGGCGGCAAAGGCGTCGCCGTCACGATGGGCGGCTTGCTGGCGCTGGCACCCTTGGTCCTGCTCTGCGGCTTGCTCATTTGGGTGGCAACATTCTACACCTCGCGCTACGTCTCGCTGGCCTCGATCGCCTTCGGCATCAGCCTGCCCCTGCTCGCGCTCATGGCCGGCTCCGACTGGTTGTTGATCGGCTTCTTTGCCGTGCTCGCCGTGTTGATCGTCGTCCGCCACAAGAGCAACATTCAGCGCCTCCTCGCCGGGACGGAAAACCGTTTTACAAAGAAATAATGGCGCATGCGTTTGGCTTCAGCCATCCTCCTTTCTGATATGCCCAAACCCTGACCGCAGATTCCTTTAAGCGGGAATCGTAGCCGCCTCTGGCCGGGTAATTTTTCCCAACAAAGGCTCCAGCAAATGTGCCGCCAAGTAACGCACCACCGGCACCGCCACGCCATCGCCGATCAAGTGGTAGCCTTCGTTGTAGCGCGCGGGCAGTTGATAGCTGTCGGGCAGCCCCATCAGGCGAGCCGCTTCACGCACGGACACCAAGCGCGTGCGCACCGACTCGCCATCGACAAAGATCAAGGTCTGTCGACTCGACCCACCGCCCGGCGTACGCAGGCAGCCCGCCACACCGTCAAAACGCACTTCGGCCCGCTGCACGCGATTGCCGTTATTATCGATGCGCGTGCGCCGGTAAATCGTGCCCACGGTCGCCTTCCGGTTCGCTTGCACTGCGGCCAGTTTGTCGCGATGCCGCTCATGCATCATGGAAAGCAGGCTTAGTGTTTCGTCCGGCGTATGCCAATCAACGCCCGTTGGCTGAGCCTCGATCACATCCGCCAAATCGATACTGCGCTCAGGCGGCTTCGGCAATTTCCACCAAACCCAATTGCGCTGGGCCTTTGCACTGAGTCGCGCATATGCCTGCTGCAAGGCTACCGGGTGAAACTGCGCGGGCAGCTCACTGCTCAATCCCTCTAAAATTGCTACATTCCGATGCAATGCCACGATGAACAAACGCGGCCGCGACTGCGGCAAAAAATCAACGGCGTCCATCAGCAACGCACCAAAGCGATATCCACCCTGCCCGAGCGCATCGGCCAGCGCCCGGAAATCCTCGCCTTGGTGAGAAGTCAGCAGGCCGCCTACGTTCTCCAGCACGATGCAGCGCGGCGCGCGGGCCTGCTTTTGAAGCGAAGACATCAGATCCCAAAACGCCCAGAATGAGCCCGAGCGCTCCCCCGCCAGCCCGGTACCTCCGCCTGCCAGTGATAAATCCTGGCAAGGAAACGAAGCCCAGGCTAAATCCGCGCATCCGGGCAAATCTCGCGTGGCTACATTCTGCACCAGACGGCTGTCCAACGGCTCATCAGCACCCCAGTTTTGGCGGTAGGCTGCGTTTTTTTTCGCGTCGCAATCGTTGGCAAAAACAGGTGTCCAGCCCGGCCCCAAGCCCATACGCGCCATACCACCACCAGCGAAAAATTCGTAGAAAGTCAGCGCCGACATTGCTCCATCTAAAGCTTGTTCATGTCGATCTCGATGACTTTGCCGCCGCCCAGCTCGGTGCGGATACGCGGCGCGAGTGGGCTTTTCGGGTTGTCCTCGATGTAGCCGCGCAGGATTTCGGTCCGGCGCGGGAACTGCCTTTCGCGCAAAAGTATCACCACCGCGCTGCGCTGCATGGCCAGATCGGGGTCTTCCAACGAAGCGGCAACGACATCCGTCCACCCCTCGAATTGCATGGCGCTGATCGCCTCCATCGCCGCAATGCGCACATCGACGGATTCATCCAGCATCAGGTCGAAGAGCATGTTTTCCGCCTGCTCCGGTGGTTGCCGAATCGCGAGTTGCACCATCGATGCTCGCACATCCGGATACGGATTATCGAGCAGCGAGACCACCAAGTCATCGGTCACCAAGTCCGCACGTGCGTAAAAATGCGTTACCGCCATCGTGCGGATTTCCTGGCTCGAATCACTCAACAAGCGCTGCGTAATTTCCGGGTATTGCTCAGCCAGATTCAGGTTGAGAAAAAGCCGGACTGCTTCGGCGCGCAGCACGGAACTTTTCAGTTCTGTTAAAGTCGGTGCCAGCGGTGTGGCGAGTTCACGATAGCCGCGCAGCGATTGGATCAGCCGCTGCCCCTGGTCTTGCGAAAGGCGGTCGGCAGCGAGCGCCTTGATCAGCCAGTCCAGCTCATAAGGCGCACCCGTCCAGCGGAACAAAGCCAGATGCGCCTCGGCGGCGATCTCGGTATTGTCGCTGGCAGCAATTTGTTGCAGCAGCTCCAGCCCCTCTTCGGAACCCCGGCGGCCCAGCTCGGCGGTCAATCGCTGCAGCGCGGTCGCGTCATCGCCCTCCACGATTTTCTGCGCCGGTGCCTGCCAATCACGGGGCTCGGCGTAAGCAATGGCGAGCGGGATGGCATCCAGGCGGACACCCCGGTCGGGATCGCTGAGCAGCGCAATAAACACCTCGGGCTCGATGCGCAGATTGAGGTTGTTGAAATTGATCAGCATGTTGCGCCGCACGACGGCGTCTTCGTCCTGAAAAGCGCGTTGCAGCGCCTCGCGCACGGCGGGATTCATTGGCCGGTTTTTCAGATCGGGCCGAATCATGCGCGACGTGCGCCAAATGCTCATCAGCTGGGGCGACATCGAGGAAACCATCCGGCGGACCTCCACATCCTCATCGGCAATGTGCATCAGGATCGGCTCCACGGCGTCCGACGGCAGGCCATGGCGCCACTCCGCAATCGAGACCAATGCCGCGCGGCGCACGCGGGCGCTAGGGTCGTCCAGCGCGTCGATAACCGCGGCCTTGGCGACTGGCGCATGATATTTGCCCAGCAGCATGGCGGCCCCGGCGCGAATCTCGGGATTGTCCGATTGCAGGTCCTGCATCGCGCGGTTAATCGTCTCCTGCTCCTGGGCGGAAAGTCGCGGCTGTGGCAGCAGCTCCGGCGGCAGCATGGAGCGGTCAAAGCCATTACTTTGCGCAAAAAGTGGCGCAGCCAAAGCCATGGCCGCCCATGGCAAAGCTTTTTTCAATCGCTGTTGTTTCCAAAAAATCATCGCAAACCAAGGCTGCGGCGCCAGAACCATTCAATGCCAAATACCAGCAAAATGGCCAGAAGAAATGCCGCGTTCCGCGTCCAGTAGGTGCGCTCTTCGCGCAGTGGCACGGCGTCCGAGAGTATCAGCTCGTCGATTTCGCCGATCTGCTCCCAGCTAAAATATTCGCCGCCGGTGATCCGCGCCAAGTCCCGCAAGGCTGTCTCACGGAAGCGTAAATCCTCGTCTTCACGGCCCGCACGGTGTGCCGCAAAATAGGCTGTGTGCTGGAGCGTCTCTCCGTCAGGAAATTCAATCGCGTAGTCGACGCGGTATTCGCCGGGCGACTCCAGCAGCGCCTCTCCCGCAAAGCGACCGGGGTCCGCCGACTCCGGCAACAGGTCCACTTCGGGCAGCACATCGCCATTGGGCGCGGTAATCGTCGCGCGAATCCGGGCATCTTCCGATGGACGAAAATCACTGCCGCGCACATCGATATCGAGCGCGACCGGGCCGCCCAAGTCAACCACCTCGCCCTGGATCGGCAGCTCGATGCGCGGCTTGCCACCCGTGGCCAGCCAGGCGATCAGCTGTTGCCAAAAAGCGGTGTGCTGCTCCTGCTCGCGGTCGCTGGTGAGCGCCCAGCGCCAAGTGCTCTCCGTACCGAGGTAGGCTACGCGGCCAGCACCGTAGGCATGGACCGTTAACACCGGCAAGCCCGGCGACTCCGTTTCTGCCGCCACGCGCACGCCCAGGCTCAGATCAGCGGGTTGGAAGAAAAGCGTCTCCTCGGGCAAATACGGCCCAGGCGGCATCGAGAGCACTCCGGCATCCGCGTCGCGAAACACCGGCTGCGCCGCCAGCTCGATGGGCGTGCGCTTAAGAACGCGGCCCAGCTCACCATCGCGGACGGGCAAGAGCGGTTTTAAATCGTCCGGCATCGCGTTAGGGTCGCCCATAAAGAGCACGCCCCCGCCTCGCCGCAGCAGGTATTCGCGCAGGCCTTCGCGGGCCTCGGGCGTCATCGCACTCACGGCGGAAATGTCGACCACCAGCACGGCATGCGGGAAAAATTCCTCTGCGCTTTCGGGGAAGCCCGCTGTGCTTTCGTCCATCGCATCCTCCTCGCCGAATCCCTGGCGAAAGAAGCGCTCTGGGCCCGTTTGGATCACGCATTGGCGTTGTAATTGGTCGTCTTCGCCCAGAGCTTGTTGCAAGTAGCGCCAAAACGGCCCCAAGCGCGCCGAGAGGTAAAACAAGCTCTGATTCTTCGGCATGGTGATGTCGACCGCAGCGTAATCCAAGTCGTTGGCGCGGTTAAAATCGCCCGTGGCCGGCTGCTTGAGCATCGCGCGAAACACCTGCAGGCCCGGAGCCTCGGGGACGTGCGAAAAGGTCAACTGGCTCTCCTCTCCGGCGGGCAATTGGACGGCCTGCGTCTCCACGAGCCGGTCTTCAGCAAACAGCTGGACCTCCACATTGCGCGCCTCGCCAAAGTAGTTGTTCAGCGCGACTTGCAGCTCCAGCGGATCGCCGAGTGCGGCGGACTCCGGCGCGTTGGTAAACTTCAGCGCGATGTCGCCCGGCGGCGTCGGCTCGCCAATGCCCACTACCGTGACCGGCACCCCGGCATCACGCCAGGCAATGGCTGCATCGGGCAGGCGCTCACCTTGTAAATTGATGCCGTCGCTGAGCAGCAATGCGCCGCCCAGTTGAGCATTGTCGGGTGAGCGGCTGTTAAGCAATTGGTTAAGCCCGTTGCCGAGGGCGGTGTCGCCGTTGCGTGGAGCCCAGTCGGCCCCTGCCAGCCAATCAGCGGCAATCGTGGAGGGCTCGAGGACATATTGCTCGGCCAGGCGTGCCCAGAGATTGCCCGAAGTGTCCGGTGCCAGCTCGTTTTGCAGAAGGCTCAGGCGGGTCTGGCTATCGGGCAGGTCGGCTGTTTCCATGCTGCGGGAAACGTCTCCCACCACCGCGACGGCGAACTGGCTGGCGTCCGGGTAGTCCCGCGACACAAAAGGATTGAGCAGGAGCAACGTGATCAACATCGCCCCGACCGCGCGCAAAGCAGCCAGCCCCCAAGCGGAATTCGGCGCGACTACCGGCCTTTTCCAAAGCGTCCAACCAATAGCCGCCAGCCCCGCCAGTACAATGGCAATTACGGGGAATGGGGTGTCGAAGCCGGTCATAGAAAAGGATTTAGAAACAAATTATTCACTACGAATGGCGCAGATGGGCGCAGATTTCAAACCGTGAATTGCATTATCCCTGCAATCTCCAACAAAAGTAACCGCATCTGCGTCCATCGGCGATATTCGTAGTTCAAACTTCGCCTAGCGGGCGCGCAGGGTGAACTGCTCGCACTTGGTGGCGATGCCTTGTTCGACATCGATATCCACCAAAGTTCCGCAAATTCGCACGTCGTTGCTCGCCACCGGCCAAACGCGGGGCAGCCCGTCGAGGAAGCGCAGGACGATGGGCTGGATTTCGCGGCCCAGAATGCTCTCGTAGGGGCCCGTCATGCCAGCGTCCGTGTGGTAGGCAGTGCCCCGTGTAAGGATCGTCGCGTCACCTGTAGGGATGTGCGTGTGCGTGCCCACAACCATTTGCGCGCGTCCGTCGAGATACCAGCCCATGGCGACTTTTTCTGAGGTCGTTTCGGCGTGGATTTCGGCCAGGATCGCGTCGCACTGGGCGTGCAGCTCGCCGATTTGGTGGTCGGCGCAGCGGAACGGGCAGTCCGCATTGGTCTTCATAAAGGTCCGACCGAGCACGGTGAAGACGCCCAGCTTGAAGCCGTTGCTTTCTAAAATGAGGTGCGTGCGGCCGGGGTTTTCCGCGGGTAAATTCGCCGGACGGCAGACGCTGCGCAACGAGTCAATTTCATCCACAAATCCGCGCTGGTCCCACACGTGGTCGCCCAGCGTAATGCCGTCTACCCCCGCATCAAGGATCTCCCCCGCGATGGCTCCAGTGATGCCGGAACCGGCGGCAGCGTTCTCACCATTGGCGACGACGAAGTCGAGTTCCAGCTCCTCCCGGAGCACCTTGAGCTGGGCTTTGACAAAGTTGCGCCCGGGCTTTCCGACGATATCGCCGATGAATAAAATTCGCATGCCCCATGCACGCACGCGGAAGAAAAAGTTTAAAGGGTAAAGTTAGCCCCACCCCATTAGACTACGCTACTGCGCAATGGCCGTTGGCACGTCCTCGGCGTATTGGTCGTGCAGGCGCTCTACCAGGTATTCAAAAACGACGTCGGTGTCGTAATCGTCGTAGGTATACTGCGGGTGGTATTGCGTGCCGATCATCGTCTTATATTTGTATGCATCGACGATTTTTTGGTCCTTAAGCGCCTCAGCAAAATCCGGGTTAGCCTCTGCTCCACCCTCGGCGACGAGTTGCTCGTAGTTCGAGAGAGGATGATAAGAAATGACCTCGATATCTTGCGGTATTGGCTCCACCAAGGCCAGCGAGTGCTGGAAGTCTTTGTTAATGAATTTGCCCTCCATGTCTTTGCCCTGGGCGAACTCATCCGGCACTGGGTAGAGCATGGTTTTGTAGTCCTTGTAGTTCGAGCCCTTGTCTTGCGTGTAGAGATGCTTGCCAATGCGCCATGTCTCCTCCTGCACCGGGCATCCGGGGGCTTTTTTCACCTTTAGCTCCGTGTCGCCGTAGCCACCGTCTTTGAATTCAAACAGCCGCCCAAGCTGGCCTCCGGAATGGATGTAGCCGATTTGCGACCCATGGCAGGTGCCCCAGACGAGCTTATCCTGAGCAAAAGCTGCATCGATAAAGAATAACCCGTAAATCGTCTCGATGATGTCCATTTCGTTCGCACCATCCGGGGTGTCGATCGTGGTAACGTCCGCCTTGTAAAACATCGGATGCGCACCGTAAGTGTCGCTGGATTCGATGACCAAAAACTGGTGGTCGGCCATGAAGTCCTCAATGGCGCGGTAAGTCTTCGCCAAGTTCGACTCCGGATGCGCCATAATGTATTCCAGAATGAGCGTGTGCAGGTCGGTGCTCTTGGGATTGTCCTGCTTGATCTCGATGACTTCTGGCACGCTGTTGCGCAACAGGCTGAGCAGCTCCTTCTGGGACTCAGCGGACTTCCCCGCAAACCGCGCCTGAAACGGATTGAACAGCGTGAAGGTCATCTTCATGTCGGGTGTGTATTCCCGAGTCGCCGAATTGAAGGCGTAGAAGATCTCCGGCTGCATGCGGGTGTGATTCCTCGACGGGATGACCACCGTGTCGATGTGCAAAGGCTTTTCGCCAAACGAAGTCTGCGCAACCAACGCCGCAAACAAAACCAATACCAGTAAACGCATCGTATTGATCTAGGACACAGGTCAAACTAGTGCAAGCACTTCATACCGAGGCGAGGCATTCAACCCAGCCTCAACGATGCGCCAGCGCCGACGCCGATTGACAACTGACAATCGCCGGGGCTTCGTGGATCAGCGAATCGTCCTCCAGCGCGGCGACCATGAACAACGCGAAGTCGATGCGGCGCGTGCGGTTACTCTTGAGAATGGCGTCGCCTACGTGCGGCGACCAGACCGGCAGCCCCTCGCTCTCGCCCTCCTCCAAATCACTGCCGCGCACAACGGTCCAACGCGTGTCACTGGCAAAGATGCGACGGCAGGCCTCGACTTGGTCATTGATGTCCGCAAATTTCACCAGCCGCGCCCCCCAAGTGACAACCGCGATGAACACTCTGAAGAGCAAGGAAAACTGGTCCTTACCATCCTTGGTAATGTGCCAGCCGCAGGAGAAAATCAGCCGTGCGCCAGGCTCGGCAAAATCCATCACCGCCTGCGCCGTGCCCGAGGAATAATCATCCACGCCCCACGGCACCAGCACCACCAGCACGCCGTCGCAGCCAGCAACCGCTTTTTCGATCACCGCGCGGTCATTAGTCCGGCCCGGAATGATGGTAATGCGTTCCTTAACCGCATCGAGCTTGCCCACGCTCTCCGGCCGGCACACGCCGACGACTTCATAGCCCCGCTCCAGGCAATGCGTGATCATGTATTGCCCGAGCTTCCCCGAGGCACCAACGATGCAGACTTTTTTCATTACTCATAGTGCGTCCAAAGACGCAGGACTTTGACGGTTTTTGCTTCTTCAAGCACCTGATAAACCAAGCGGTGCTGGATGTTAATACGCCGCGAGTAGGCACCTTTCAAGTCGCCTACCAATGATTCATAAGGCGGCGGTTCGACAAAGGGATTTTCCGCGATGACGGCCAACAATTCTTTGGCTTTTTCCGCCAATGGCGTGCCTTTCAGCTTTTTGGCGTCCTTTCGCGCCTGCCGGGTGTAGACCAGCGTGTAGCTCACAGGTCAATCTCCCGGCTGCATTCGTCAACCGGTTCACGCATGCCTTCGATGATCGACTCGCGCATCCCGGGAACGCTCAGCAAGTGCAGCGTTTCCTGAATAGCCCGCCAATCTTCCTCCGCAACCAAAACGGCACTGCCGCGCTTACCAGTGATCTGAACCGGCTCATGCGTGTCGTTGGCCGTATCGATCAGGCGATACAGGTCAGAACGCGCCGAAGTTGCCGTTATCGATTTCATGGCTTAAAGCGTGCGGAATTACGTGCGCCTGTCAAGCGATGGCGTGTTACAGTTTATGCACAATAATATCCTTGCCCGGGCTCCCCGCCCCATCTAACTTCCCGCGCCCTAAAAGCCCGATTTCCCGCTTTGGGATTGCGTTTGCTGCTCTGGTGGCAAGCATGGAGGGTTTTCCATCACCGAAAATAACCCAAACACATCGAAGACAATGAAAACCGAATCAGTCGTTAACTTCCCGCCACAGGATGAGCAAGGTCCCGCCATGAAAGGTGCTGACGTGCTTGTCGCTTGCCTTGAGCGTGAGGGTGTCGACGTCGTCTTCGCATATCCGGGCGGCGCTTCGATGGAATTGCACCAAGCCCTGACCCGCGCCAAGAACATCCGCACCATTCTCCCTCGCCACGAACAAGGCGGCGGCTTCATGGCGCACGGCTATGCCCGCTCCACTGGCAAGGCCGGCGTTTGTATGGCCACCTCCGGCCCCGGCGCGACCAACCTCGTCACCTGCATTGCCGATGCCTACATGGACTCGATCCCTCTGATCGCCATTACTGGCCAGGTGTTCCAGGAGTTCATTGGCAAGAGCGCCTTCCAGGAGACCGACTTTTTCGGCATGACCCTGCCGATCGTAAAGCACAGCTTCCTCGTCCTCGAGGCCGAAGAGCTGCCCATGATCGTCAAGAAAGCCTTTGAAATCGCCACCACCGGCCGCCCTGGCCCGGTCGTGATCGATATTCCCAAGGACGTTCAGCAAAAAATCTGGGAGCCCGTTTTCCCGGCGGAAGTGGAAATCCCCGGCATGATCCCGGTTCCCCACGCCTCGGACGAAGAGCTGCTCCAAGTCCTCAAGAAGCTGGAAACCAGCAAGCAACCCGCGCTTTACATCGGCGGCGGCATCATCTCCTCGGAGTCGACTCCCGAGCTGCGTGAATTTGCCGAGCTGACCGGTGCGCCCGTTGCCTCCACCTTGATGGGCCTCGGTGCCTTCCCTGCAGACCACCACCAGAGCCTTTACTGGTTCGGCATGCATGGCACCGTGGCGGGTAATTGGGCCGTGTGCGACAGCGACGTCCTCGTGACTCTCGGTGCCCGCTTCGATGACCGCATCACCGGCACCGTTTCCAAGTTTGCGCCCGATGCGCACATCATCCACTTCGACATCGACAAGAGCGAGTTCAACAAGAACAAGTTCGCGCACCAGACGATCTACACCGACGTCAAATACGCGCTGACCCGCATGATTGAGCTCATCAAGGCCGGGCAGTTCAAAAAGCCCGACCTGAGTGAGTGGTTCGCCACGATTGACCAATGGAAGAAGGATCACCCGTATCCCTTCCACTACAAGCCGAGCGAGCACATCCTCCAGCAGGACGCGATTAAGACGCTGTTCGAAGTCACCAAGGGTGAGGCCATTATCGCCACCGGCGTGGGCCAGCACCAGATGTGGGCACCGCAGTATTACCACATCAGTGAGCCGCGCACCTTCATCAGCTCCCTTGGCCTCGGTACGATGGGCTTTGGCTACCCGGCCGCGCTCGGTGCCGCCGTTGCCCACCCGGACAAGGTCGTGGTCGACATCGACGGCGACGGCTCCTTCCTGATGAACGTTCAGGAAATGGCCACCGCCAAGATTGAGAAGATCAACGCCAAGATTTTGCTCCTCAACAACCAGCACCTCGGCATGGTGGTGCAGTGGGAAGACCGCTTCTACGACGGCGTTCGCGGCCACACCATCCTTGGTGACCCGAACAACATCGGCGGCCCGGACAACCTGGAAGCCATTTACCCGGACTACGTCACCGTGGCTCAGGGCTTCGGCATCCCAGCCAAGCGCGTCCACAAGAAGGAAGACCTCAAGGCAGCGATCGAAGAAATGATCAACACGCCCGGGCCCTTCCTGCTCGACGTCATCGTGCCCTACACCGAGCACGTGCTGCCGTTCATCCCACAGAAGAAGTCCGCCAAGGAAATCCTCACCGACTAGCAGCGTCCCGCTGCACCGGAGAGTCGGCCAATGGCCGATGGCTGTGAGACAAACGAAAGTTTTTCGAAACGCGTCCCTGTTTGGGGCGCGTTTTTTCGTAAGTTAATTCAAGCGTTCATTGACGTGATACGAGCAGCGAATATTTTCGCGAAATGACCACGCAGAGCAGCGATCTTACCTGGGTATGCGATGACGCAGCCATCGACTGGCACGAGCTATCGGAGCTGTATCGCATTGCCCCCTTGGGCGAGAAGCCATCGGCAACGCTCAAGTTGGTCTTTGGCAACAGTCGCTATAAATGCTTTGTTTTCCGCGATGGAAAAATCATTGCTGTGGGCCGCGCCTTGGCCGATGGCGCCGACTGCTCCTACATATGCGATGTGGCCGTCCACCCCGATTGCCAAGGCGAAGGCCTCGGCAAACGCATTATCGAAAAACTCGTGGAGCTCTCCCGCGACCATAAGAAAATCATCCTCTACGCCAACCCGGGCGCGGAGCCCTTTTACAAGAAACTCGGCTTCCTGCCGATGAACACCGCCATGGCAATCTTTAGCAATCAAGCCGAAGCGGTCCAAAAGGGAATACTCAACGGATCGACTGCTAAACCTACTTGAAGAGATTGTATTTCAAGATCGCGTAAATAGCCCGGAAGCCGTCCTTGTAGCCGATTTTTTTGCCCTCTTCGTAGGTGCGGCCGTAGTAGGAAATGCCGACCTCGAAGATCCGCACTTTCATCCGGGCGACCTTGGCCGTAATCTCCGGCTCGAAGCCGAAACGGTTTTCCTCCACCTCGATCTGGTCGATGATCTCCTTTTTGAAAACCTTGTAGCAGGTCTCCATATCGGTGAGGTTGATGTTGGTGAACATGTTGGAGAGAAACGTCAGGAACTCGTTGCCCATCATGTGCCAGAAATAAACCACGCGGTGAGACTCGCCGCCAGCAAAGCGCGAGCCATACACAACGTCCGCTTTGCCATCGAGAATTGGCTGAAGCAGCTTGGGATACTCCTTGGGATCATACTCCAGGTCGGCATCCTGGATGATCACGATGTCGCCCGTTGCCGATTTAAACCCCGTGCGCAGCGCGGCTCCCTTCCCCTGGTTAACCTCGTGGTAGACGACCTTGCTCACGACAGGCTCGATCTTCTCCTTGAGGATGTCGCGTGTCCCGTCGTTGGAGCAGTCATCGACGACGATGATTTCCTTGTCTTCAATGACGGAGGCATTCACAGCGGCCACCACGGTCTCAATCGTGCTGCGCTCGTTGTAGCAGGGAATCACAACGCTGAGTTTCATTGCCAAGACGTTAATAGGCAGTCGCTTTGAGAAGCGAGGCTAAATCACATGCGGCCCCATTTCGCCAAAAGCACGGAAACTCCGGCAATGCACGCACTCTCAGTGCGCAAGACTCGCTCGCCGAGGCCCGCCAGCTGAAAACCAGCCCCGCGCAGTTGATCCCGCTCACAAGCCGACCAACCCCGCTCCGCGCCGATGGCCAGCGTAGTTGGCTGCTCTGGCAAATCCAAGGAGGACAGCGGACCGACGCCTTCATAGACGTCCAAGGCCGCCCGCCCCGGTGTTTCAATTTCCTCCAGCGCGTCGGTTAATTTTCCGAAATGCCGCACTTCGGGCAACTGCGTGGCAAAACCCTGCTCAGCGCCCTGCCAGAGCCGTTCGCGCCATTCGTCGGTAGACCACAGTTTGCTCTTGGCGTAGGAGGGCTCGCCCTTTTCGGCTTGAAAGAAATCAATGCCCGTCACGCCGAGGCAAGCCGCATCAAAGAGCACCCGCCGTGCAGTCTGCGGGCGCGGAACACCCACCAATAACCGAACGGGATGCTGGATCGGCAGTTCCGGCTCCCAATCGATAGCCAAAGTGAGGCCCGCATCGCTATCGGCGATGATTTTTCCCAACCCGCGTGGACCGTTCACCACGCCGACGTAAACCGGGTCGCCCACCCCCAACCGGATGACCTCGCGAATGTGCCGCGCCCGCGGATCGTTGGCAGAAATCTCACTGGCCTCGTGGGCAGAGTTGAAAAGAATCAGATTCACCGCGCCAACGATTGCGCGGAATCGGTGAGCGGCAAATCTATAAATCACGGGCTCGGCCACGGTGATTTTGGAAAATGTTTGCCATCCCCCCGCCCTTCCCGCTTGTTACTCGTTTTTTCACATGTTCGGTTCACCACTCACCCACCAATTGTTGCGCGTCTTGAGCGCGATGGCCCTGCTGCTGGCCGGGCCGATGATTCAGGCAGAAGAGCCACTGCATCTGCCGGAAACGGTTTTCCCGGAGCTGGAATCCATCCTCAAACAGATGGAAGACGAGTCCCCGGAAATGCTGATCCACCGCGCCCGCGTGCAGGCTGCCGAAGCCAACGAAAAAGCCCAGCTGTCGCCCAAGTGGCCGAAGATTCACCTGAATCTGCAAATGACCAATCGCAGTGAATTCCGCGACAGCAACCCAACTTACCAGAACACCACGCAGCCCTTTGGCATCGCGCGTTTGGAGCAGGACCTCTACCACTGGGGCGCACTCGACGCCCAGCGCGACATTGGGCAATTTCAAAAGGCCATTTCGGAAAATAACTACGCCGAAACTTACCGGCTACTGACCCTCCGTGTCCGCACGCTTTACCTGCGCCTGCTCTTTACCCGTGAGCAAATCGCCTACTACCGCGCCGAGAGCGAGCGCTACATGCAGTCCCTCGAACGCAGCGAGCAGCAGGCGGAATCGGGTCGCATCACCCAGGACCAACTGGAAAACGACCACCTGGCCCTCGAAGAGGCCAACATCCAATTGGAGCGCACCACCAGCGAAGCCGAAATGCTCGAAGAAGACCTTCGCCTGGCCACTGGTTGGCAAGGCCCCATCGATGGCCCCACTCAAGGCCTGCTCCAGCGGTTCACTGAGCTGGAGCAAGAAGAGGCCTCCATGGCCGCTGAAGTTATCTCCAGCTCGGCTCCCCCCTCGCTCGCTTACAAGAACAAGGAGCAGGAATTAAAAATTGCCGAAGCCCAATACGTACGCATCCGCGCCCAGAACATGCCTTTGCTCGACTTCGTTACTGAGGCCTACCAAGACCAGATTGCCTCCCAGGGCCAGGACAACATCGACCGCACCGTGGTCGCAGTTTACCTGCGCGTAAACTGGAATATCTTCGACGGTTTCAAAACCAAGTGGGACAAGATCCAATCCAAGGCCCAGCAACGCGCACTCAAGCTGCAAGCCGAGCACATCGCCCAAAAGGATAAGCTCGAGGTCGATCGCCTGAGGCGCGATCGTAAGCTGATCGAGCGCGATATCAACTTGTGGGAGCGCCGTGTGGCACTAAGCGAAAACCAGGTAAAGCGCGTGCAAGCCGAGCGCGAGAAAAACACCGCGACCGAGAGCGATCTCATTGCCGCCGAGAACACCCTGCTCGCCGACCGGCTAACGCTGGTTAACTACCGCCTGAGCCTGTTCACGAATTCGACTGAGTTGCTCTCAATCTTTGGCGATGATCCATTCGGTGCGCCGAAACATTCGCTCGAAGAACCAGTCCAAGACGTTTACGACGAAGACTTTTACTGGTAATGAAAAGCCTCTGGAAAATACTTGTTATCCTGATCGTGGTCGGTGCCATCGTGGCGTTCACCATGGTCAGCTCCCGCACGCAGGTGAAGGCGGTGCCCGTCCAACGCGGCACAGCGCTGGATGCGATTTCCGGTAACGTCAGCGTGGAAGCAGCGCTCGATATTGAGCTGAAAAACCGCGAACCGGGTCTCATTGTCGAGTCGGCCTACGATCCTAGTTTGGGTGGCGTGCCCGTGCGTGCCGATCAGGTGGTCTTCAAGCAAGACACCCGCGACCTCGATTTTAAAATCGAGAACATCAAGCTGGAGCTGGAAACCGTCAAACAGCGCATTGCTAACGGCTCACCGCTCGAGCCCGACCTGGAGACCGCCAAGCAAGAGCTTGAAGAAAGCAAACGCCTCTCCGACATCGGGCAATTCCCGAAATCCGAGCTCATTAAGCTGGAGCGTTCGGTGACCAAGCTGGAGCGCCAAGTCCGCCAGCAATACATTGACTGGGAGGCATCCGAGCGATCGCTCACCCAACAAGTGCGCCAACTCGAAGAGCGACGCAGCGACATGGAGATCCGCGCACCCATCGACGGCCTGCTGATCAATGCTCAGGTTTTCCCCGGAGACTACGTGGAAGGGCCCACCGTGCTGGGGCGCATTCTGAGTAATCAAAAGCTGGTCCGTATTAGCATCAGCGAGGAGGACTATCCAGGCATTCGCCCCGGCCAACCCGTATCGCTCAAGCTACTCGGCGTCGGCAGCAAACTCTTTACCGGCGAAGTCACCCAGCTCCTGCCAACGTCGAACGCCGAGACCAAGCGCCGCGACATTTTCGTGAACCTGACCAACGCCGAAGACGGGGACCTGGTCGATGGCATGACCGGTGAATCCTCCGTTACCAAGGCCAGCCGCGACAACACCTTGATCATCCCCCGCCGCGCACTGCTGGGCAACATTGTGTATGTCGTCAATGGCGAGCTCGTGGAAGAGCGCATCGTCGAAACCGGTTTCATTGGCCTGGTGCAGGCAGAGATCACCGGCGGCCTCCAGGAGGGCGATCAAGTGGTAGTCGAAGATCCCAGAGAGCTCCGGCATGGCGATAAAGTGGAAGTCATCGAGTAAGCGACCGTGAGCCCCAATTTCGCCATCGCGTTTCGATTCATTGTCTCCCGCAAGCGCTCCATGTTCATGAGCTTAGCGGGCATTGTTTTCGGCGTGGGTTTCTTTATCGTCACCCAGGCGCAAACCAGTGGCTTCGAGCAATTTTATATCGATACGATTGTTGGTGCCGACAGCCCGATCCGCATCGAAGACCGCTTCCAACACATCGATCTTTCCATCCAAGCCGCGGACAAAGATGGCAAGCAAAGTGGCTTCATCGCTGAAACGGACCCCAGCCGAAAATTCATCCGCGGCATCGAATACCCCGATAAACTGCGCATCGCGGTGGAGGAGTTTTCCGACGTGACTGCGGTGTCCGAAGTGCTCAAAGGCGAAGCGCGCGCCATCAGCAAAAGCAGCGAACAAATTGCCCGGGTGCTTGGCATCCGGGTGAAGGACCACCTACAGGTTACCGACCTCGACCGCCAAATGCTGTGGGGCAGTCTCGACGACTTTAGCTTTAACCCGAGCGCGGTGCTGCTGGGCCGCAAGTTTGCCGAGCGCATGCACGTGGAAGTTGGCGACTACATTCTTTTTGAATACGCGGGCGACACCCGCCGCTACAAGGTTGCCGGTATCTTCGAGACCGGCATCGAGCAGATCGACAAGCAGCGCGTTTTCATGCACATCGGCGAAACCCGGGCCTTGTTCAAAAAGCCTTTTGGCGAGGCCATTTTTCAGATCGGCGTGCGTGACCCCAACCAGGCAGACCGCGTCGCCGAGCGCCTTGAGGAGACACTTCAGCACAACGTAATCCCTTGGCAAGAGCGCGAGAAATCCTGGCTGCAGGTGTTCAATGTCCTGCGCATTTCCTCGGCTATAACGGTCTCCACCATCATCCTGATTTCCGGCCTTGGCATGTTCAACACACTGGCGATGCTGGTGATGGAGAAGACCCGGGAGATCGCGATCCTGCGCTCCATCGGCTACACGCGACAAGACATATCACGCATATTTCTGTGGCAGGGCTTCCTGGTGCTTATCGCGGGCACGATATGTGGTTGGGCCTTTGGCGCATTCGTCACCTTTGCCATCTCGAAGCTGCCTATCAAAATTCGCGGCATCTTCACCGCCGACTCCTTTATCGTCAACTGGGACATCAACCACTACCTGTGGGCCGCTGTCGTGGCGGCGATCACCGTCATGATCGCGAGCTACATTCCCGCCCGCCGCGCCGCCGCCCTGGAGCCCGGCAGTATCATTCGCGGAACCAGCATGTAAGCCATGTCCGAAGCACCGCCAGCCAACAACCAACCCGTACTCCGCGCCGAGGAGCTGCACCGCTTTTTGGGCGAAGACGAATCGCGGGTGCATGTGCTGCGCGGCGTAAACCTGGCGTTGCAGCCGGCCACGACTTATTCCGTGGTCGGGCAGTCTGGCTGTGGCAAGAGCACGATGCTGTATTTGCTGGGCCTGCTCGACCGGCAGGACAAAGGCAAGATTTGGATTCGCGGCGAACTGATGTCCGACGCTTCCGATGCCGAGCGCACCGCCGCACGCAGTCGCCACATCGGCTTTGTATTCCAGTTTCACTTTTTGCTGCCGGAATTTAGCGCCGCAGAAAACGTCATGCTGCCCATGCGCAAGCTGGCAGTCCGCACACCAGATGAGATGCGCGAACGCGCGGAATACCTGCTAGGTCTGGTTGGTCTGGGCGAGAAAGTCGACCGCCTGGCCACTCACCTTTCCGGTGGTGAGCAGCAACGCGTCGCGATCGCACGCTCGCTGGCGAACGACCCTGCCCTACTCCTTGCCGACGAACCCACAGGCAACCTCGACGCGAAGAACTCCGACATGATTTTCAATCTCCTTCAGCGCCTGAGCAAAGAGACTGGCCAGGCTATTCTAATGGTTACCCACAACACCGAACTCGCCACAAAAACCGACGCCTGCCTGCGCATGCAGGATGGCCAGTTCATTGATTAACCGGCCGGTGCTTCCGGCGTCCCGGTCTCGGGATCTAGCGCGACCTCCTGCCCGGTTTCACCGGCCAGATGAACCGTATGCGTCGGCATCGCAAACTCAATGCCCGCCTCGTTAAAGCGTCGCACCAACTCGCGGTTGATCTTGCCCACCTGCGCCATGAAGGCCCAGTAATCCGGTGGAAAATGCCAATAGATGACCATGATGTTCAGGGCGTCGTCCTTGAGGTCATTGAAGAAAACGCGCGGTGGATAGTCCGCGGCGTTGATCGACTCATTCTGCTTCACACCGTCGACTTCTTTCACCGCCAGCACATCCTCAATGATGGCTTGCGCTTCGTCGATTTTCTCCGGCGGCGTGCCGTAGGCGATGCGCACATTAAACAAGCGACGAATAAAGGGCCGCTCACCGATGTTGACGACGTCGGTGTTGGCGACGATTTCGTTGGGAAGACTTGCCACGTGACCGTTCAGCAGACGAATGCGTGTGGAGCGTAAACCAATCTCTTCTACCACGCCATCCTGCCCACGAACGACAATGCGCTGGCCGACTTTAAACGGTTTATCGAGCAGGATCATCATACTGCCAAAAATGTTTCGCAGTGATTCCTGCGCGGCGAGCGCAATGGCCAAACCGGTGACACCCGCGCCGGTCAGCACAGTGGCCAGCGGAACGCCCATTCGCGAAAGCCCCTGGATCAACACGAGCACCGATAAGAGCATGGAAAGTATTCGAATCGCAAAGCGAATCAGTTGCGTATCGATCGTCACCGGGTTCTTCTTTTGCCGTTGTGCAATGATGCCAACTAGCATGTTGCCGAAGATGAGCACTGCTGCCATGAGCGATATGAGCTCGACGGTTTCATCGATGTAATAGAGACCGGCCAGCACATTGCCGGTGATGAAGATGTGATCGTCCAGGAACTCAACCAGCATGGCCGTCAGCCAAGTGGCCAAGAGCGGTAAGAGCAGTCGAAACACCCCACGGAAAGGCGGCAGCCAATTGGCGCTTAGCTTAAGCAGCACGTTGAACAACAGCAGGATGATCAAAATCAGAAAGGCGAATCCGATGACCAGGCATATCCATTGCCAGATGCTCTGGTTGGCGACGCTCACGAGCATCCACTTGGGCAGAGCCCGAATCCAAGAGCTTGGAATCAACGGACCCGGCGTCATAAAATACGCTTCGTAAAATCCGGCAATTTTCTCGTCACGATAGTCCATTGACTTGACGACGGCGTACATTTCATCGGCGTATTCCAGGGTACGTTCGCTAAACTGGAAGCTCCCCACGAACGGCCCTTCATCGACAAAGACGATGACGATGTCCGTATCGTTAATCGACCACATCGGCGGCGCGCCGGACTTCATTTCAGCAAAAGCTTCACCGCGCGTCGGCAGTTCATCGAATGGATAAGGCTCAAAGCGCGAGAGAATTTCCCGCAGGTAAACCGCAGCTTCGATGGCCGTCGTTTCCCGGACCGAGGGTGCGATCTGACGCAAGTCAAAGAGCTTGGTAATTTGGTTTTCCAAACTATACAAACGCTCCTCATTCTCCGACGTGTAGCCCTCCGTTTTGATGACTTCGCAGTAGATATCCGTCAGGTGAATCAACGATTCCCAAGTGCGCTGCGGACTCGATATCCGAGCGAGGTTAAATTTATCGTGCACCCCGTGCCCATCTTCCTGCGCCACCAGCGGAAAAGTCGCCAAGAGCGCGAGTAGCAGTATCAATAAGCTTTTCACCTCATGAGAAAATGTTACCAAGGCGGACGCGAGGCAAGCCCCCAAACGTAAACTTTTGCCGCCAAGCGCTCGACGCGGCAAGCAAGCCGTGCATAGATGTCGCTATGCAATCTGCTGATAAAGTTGCCGCGCTCGATGAAATCATCCGCCAACGACGCACCCTGAAAGTGCTCGCCAATGAACCACTTCCCGAGACCACACCACGCGAATTGGTTAATGAAATCATCGCCGCCGGTGCGTGGGCACCGTTTCATAAGCCAAGCTCCACAGAGCACCGCTCACAGATGAGCTCTTTTGTGCCTTGGCGCGCATATGCACTCGACGCTGGAGCGTGCCACCGCCTCCGCCAAAAACTCATCAACGTAGGTGACGATACCAAGATCGTGCAGATGCTTGCCGCAGCAACGGCGCTAATCCAAGTAACCTGGTTGCCCAATCCGCCCAAGGGGGCAACAGACGCCCCATTCGAGGCCACCCTGGAGAACATGGAGCACATCGCCGCCGCATCGGCCGCGATCCAAAACATGTTACTCGCCGCGACAGCCCGCAGTTTCGAGAGCTACTGGTCCAGCGGTGGCGCGTTACGCGAAACACAGGTCTTTGACTGGCTCGCCATTCCGCAGAAGGAAATTCTCCTCGGTGCGATCTTTCTTTTCCCCACCGACGCCGACGGCGTGGAAACCGCCACAGGCAAACTTCGTGAAAAACGCGGGCCCATCGAATCCTGGGCCAAGTGGTTAACCTAGCGAGTCTCTCGGTCCAGCTCGATGCGAAAGGTTTCCGGCAAAAAGAACACCGACACTGCCGTGATCGCAGATAAGGCCATCAGGTAAAACGCCGGCTCCAGCGCATTGCCGGATTCCGAAATTAGCCAAGTGGCCACCATGGGAGTCGTCCCACCAAAGATCGCCAGGGTAATATTATACGCGAGCGAAATTGCCGAACACCGATACGTCTGCCGCGTGGTCTCCACCATGACTGCGGTGCAGGCACCAATCGAGCCGCTTAGGAAGAATGCAAAACATAATTGCGCAAGCTGCGTGTAAAGCGGCTGCTTCATCTGGACGAGTACAAAGAGCGGATAGGCAAACAACAGACAGCCAATCGAGGAAAACAGCAGCACTGGCTTACGCCCAATTCGGTCACTGAGCCACGCCATCCCCAGCGAGAATAATATGAGCGCCAGCATGGAGATGGAGTTAATTTCCAGCGCCCTGCCCTCAGCCATGCCGAACTCCGTATGCAGGTAGGTGGTCATATAAATGAACAACATGTAGAAGCCCGAACTGCCTAGCAGAAACATCCCCATGATCTGCAGCATCGTGCGCCACTCCGTCTTTACCGCCATTATGAGGGGCGAAGCCTGGCATGGCTTCGGGGCATTACGGGGCTTGAGTTGACGCCGGAAAAAAGCCGCCGCTGCCATGATCACCACGCCGCCCAGAAACGGAATCCGCCAGCCCCATTGGTCCACCTGCTCAGGCGTCAACAGGCTGTTGATCACTGCGCCGGTCGTCGATCCCAACAGCATGCCGCCAAATGCCCCAAGGAAGGCCCACACCCCGATGAAGCCACGGCGGCGGGGCGAAGCATGCTCGACCAGATAAATAATCGAACCGGTAAATTCCCCGCCCACCGAGAAGCCCTGCACTAAGCGCAGCACGGTTAAGAGGATGGGTGCCGCCACGCCAATCGTCGCGTAGTTGGGCAAGGCACCCAGACAAAAAGTCGAGAGCCCCATCAAAATCACCGACCAGCGCAGCACCACCTCGCGTCCCTTTCGGTCCCCCAGATGCCCAAAAAACGCAGCCCCCACCGGACGCGCCAAAAAGCCGGAAGCAAACACGCCAAACGCTGCTAAAAGCGAAGCCGATTCGCTCGCACCAGGAAAGAACTGACGACCAATCACCGCGGCAAAAAATCCATATGCGGCGAAGTCGAACCACTCGAGCACATTACCTATGGCACCAGCGACAATGTGCGTTCTGGTTGGTTGGGGAGATGGCAAACCCACGCTCTCAGGCAAAGGAAATCAAGACGCAAGGCAAGCTCCGGAATATCCCGGGACTGAGGTGCCCATGAAGAAAATTGTGCGATACCAACATGTGCCGTCCAAAAATGTGTGTAAAAAAGCTGTAAAAACCTTTCGACCTCAACAATGTAGGGTTATCCACTTAACCACCCAAACACTTGGCTCGATAATTGCATGATGCGCAATGACTACAACATAGTCATGGAAATTGACGGCTTAAATATTGCTTGGATTCTTCTTACCGCAGCGATGGTAATGACAATGCAGGTAGGCTTTTGCCTACTTGAATCCGGCTTGGTGCGCGCTAAGAACAGCATCAACGTCGCCATCAAAAACATGGCTGATTTTTGCGTTTCCGCAGCAGTCTTCTGGATCGTCGGCTTCGGGCTCATGTTTGGCGACGGCCCTATCTCTGGCTATGTCGGACTGACGGATTTTTTCTTCGATCCAGGACAACAGCCCAAGGAGCTCGCGTTTTTTATTTTTCAGTTAGTTTTCTGCGGCACGGCAATCACCATTATATCCGGAGCCGTGGCCGAGCGGATTCGCTTCAGCGCCTACCTGATTGTAGCGCTCATCGTCTCCGGCATTGTTTATCCGGTGTTTGGTCACTGGGCGTGGGCGTTTAATGAAGAAGGCCCTGTTGGCTGGTTGGCCAAAGTCGGTTTCCTCGACTTTGCTGGCTCAACCGTCGTACACTCCGTAGGCGGCTGGGTCGCCTTTGCCGGTGTGCTGGTTATCGGCCCCCGCCTGGGCCAGTTCGAGGAAAACCAACCTAAAATCCAGGGTCATAATCTAACCCTCGCTTCGGCCGGCACACTGATTCTGTGGTTCGGCTGGATTGGCTTTAACGGCGGCAGCACCCTGGCCCTTGATGAGCGCGTCCCGGGCATTATTGCCAACACAATTATCGCGGGTGGCTTTGGTGGCATATCGGCCATGCTCATTGCCTACGCCTATTACGGCATGCCTAAGACCTGGGCCATCATGAATGGTATTATCGGTGGCCTTGTCGGCATCACCGCCTGCTGTAACGTCGTCTCCCTGCCCTCGGCAGCACTGGTCGGGCTGATCTCCGGCATCATCTGCTTCATGGGGATGCAGTGGTTTGAAAAATTGAAAATCGACGACGCCGTCGGTGCCGTGCCCGCCCACGCATTTTGCGGCGCGTTTGGGACGCTATCCGTGGCTTTGTTTGGCGAAGCGGAAGCCTGGGGCACCGGGCTGAGCCGCATAGAGCAGCTTGGCGCGCAATCACTGGGCATTCTCGTTTGCCTGGTGTGGACCCTTTCCATCGCCGGCGTGCTTTTTCTTTCGCTCAAAACATTGCGTAAACTGCGCGTAACGCCGGAGCAAGAGCACGCCGGGCTAAACGTCTCCGAGCACGGTGCCAGCACTGAGCTCGTAGACCTCATTACAGAAATGGATCAGCAACGCCGCGCAGGCAGCTTCGACCACCAAGTCCATGTGGAGCCGCACACTGAGGTCGGCCAAATTGCCACCGAATACAACCGCGTCATTGCCCAGGTCGAAGAAGAATTCAAGCGCCGCGGAGAAGCAATTGTTGCCGCACAAAATGCCCGCAACGACGCCGAGCGTGCCAACCGCGTCAAAAACGAATTTCTCGCCAATATGAGCCACGAGCTCCGCACACCGCTCGGCATCATCACCGGCTACACCGAGCTCGTCCAAGAGGAACTCCGCGACAACGGCATCTCCGGCTACGGCGAGGATCTACAGACCATTGCTGACGCCAGTAACCACCTGCTCCACCTGATCAACGGCGTGCTCGACATTTCCAAAATCGAATCCGGGAGGCTGGAGATCCACTTGGTCCCGGTTGACATCGCCGACCTGGTCAATCGCCTGTCGCAAACCGTCAAGCCGCTCATTCGAGAGAACAGCAACACCCTGACCGTTAAAGCCACGGCGGATCTCGGTGTGCTCGTTACCGACGAAATAAAGCTTCAGCAATGCCTACTCAACGTGATCTCCAACGCCACAAAGTTCACCGAAAAGGGCGAGGTCAAGCTGGTCGTTTCGCGCAAGCTCAACGAAGACGAGCGAGAGGTCATCATTTTTGCAATCAGCGACACTGGCATCGGCATGACGCCGGCACAGATGCAAAATATTTTCGAGGCATTCACCCAGGCCGACAGCTCCACCACCCGCAAATACGGCGGCACGGGGCTGGGCTTGGCGATCACCCGCAGCTTCTGCCACCTCATGGGCGGGGAAATTGCGGTTGCCTCAGAGCCGGGCGTGGGGTCGACATTCACCATAACGCTACCCGCCGACCTGAGCCCAACGGAAGAACCCATACCAGCTGAGCAACTGAAAATACACTCCGTCCAGCGGACATGAACGCGCCCCAAATTCTCGTCGTGGAGGACAATCCGACCCTCTGCGACATGATCCGGCGCAGGCTAGAACGCCGGGGTTACCACGTGGCTACCGCGAGTGATGGCCTAGCCGGGCTGGATCGCGCGCATACCCTACAGCCCGATCTGATTCTGCTCGATATGAGCCTGCCCGTGATCAATGGATGGAACGTCGCTTCCCGCCTCCGCGCCAAACCGGAGACCCGGGCCATCCCTATCATCGCCATCACCGCCCACGCCATGCGTGGCGACCGCGAACGCGCCTTAGCAGCCGGCTGCGACGAATTTCAAACAAAGCCCATCGACTTCGATGAGTTGCAAAAAAAGATCGAGCGCCTCTTACCCTAGCAGTCATCTTGTGGCGGTGTTTCGTCCAGGCTCGATATAGCGCCATGAACTCGCAGACGAATCCTTTTCCCAGCCAAAAAGTGGCAGGGAAGCCGGGACTCGAACCCGGAACCAACGGTTTAGAAAACCGCTGCTCTATCCATTGAGCTACTCCCCCAAATCACTGATAAGTAAAGACTTAGAAATATATTTTCGCGAGACAAATTCGCCCTTGTCACCCAATTGTGTAACCCTATAGATTTCAAGGCATGCCTGAGCCCGTGAAATCGAGTCAATCCACGTATGTAAAAGTTGCTGAATGCCTGTATCGTCACGAAACATCGGGGAGCTACTATGCTCTTGTTAAAAACAACGGCAAGCAAATCCGCAGGTCTTTGAAGACCAAAGATCTCAAGCTTGCAAAGCGTCGTTTAGGCCAGTTCCGCAAGGATGTCAGCCGACTGGACCTGACGGACGGAAAGTCGAAAATCTCTTTTGCAGAGCTTGCCGAGAAATGGCGCGCAACGATCACCGCACACTTGAAACCAAGCTCGACACGACGCCGCGAAACCAGCATCAACCAACTCAACCGCTACTTTGGCAAGGATACCATTCGGAGCATTACCCGCAACGACTGCGACGCCTGGGTTCAAAAGCGCTCGCCTAAGATTGCCGCGTCCACCTTCAACAATGAACGCGAAACGCTCATCAGTATTTTCGACTACGCCATACGGGAAGGCGTCATCCTCGAGAATCCGGCGACCGTCACCAAGCGCCGCCGACTCGGCAAAAATCATATCCTGATCCCCAGCAAGGCCGAGTTCGCGACCATGATCAAATCACTGCGCTCGATGGATATTCGTTACTGGAACGCAGCTGACCTGGTGGAGCTACTCGCCTACTCTGGCATGCGCAAGGGTGAAGCCAATGCCTTCCTGTGGGGCGACATCGATTGGGAGCGTGGCTCCTACGTCGTCACAGGAGGGGAAACCGGCACCAAGAACCACGAGGCCCGCGTCGTCCCCCTTTTCCCTACGCTCAAGGGTTTCTTAGAGCGGAAGGCTGCCGACACTCCCAACGGTAAACCGGCCCCGCAAACGCCGGTCGTCCCCGCCAAAGACGCCAAAAACGCTCTCATCACCGTTTGCACCCAAAACGAGCTTCCCCATTTCACTCATCACTGTATGCGCCACTACTTCGTAAGTAACGCCATTGAAAAAGGAGTGGATTTTAAAACAATTGCGGCTTGGGTCGGACACAAAGACGGTGGAATACTTGTCGCTAAAACTTACGGCCATCTGCGCGATACGCATTCGTTCGAGATGGCTAAACGTATGTAGTTTCAATGCCAAAGACCACGAAGATAAAACCATTTTCACCTGCCGAATGGCTCGACTGCTATTGGGCTGGCGTTATCCGGTTTCAGTTGGAATACGTCATTATTCAAAAGGGGTTTAGGCCCAAAGAGTTTGATCGGTTTGATGTGTCCAAAAATATCAGGAGGCCGGTAGGATGGAGGCTTAGGATATGGAAAAAGCTTCTAAAAACAGTGTTCAAGGACATTCATTCATTCAAACCAGAAGGGGATGTTAGATCAGCTGCATTCATTATGGGCGCTTATCGTCAGGCTATGGCCATGCTGGATTCCATGGAGGAGCAGTTTGAGGAATTGGATGAGCTTGCTAAGGAGATCGGTTGCAGTGGGTTTACGCTAGATGAAGAAATTGTAGAAAAGGCCGAAAAGCAGATTGATTACTGGGAGCGTTTGTTCGACTTCGGTAAATTTCAAGAGTACGTTCAGAAAGAGAAGCCAAGTGAAATGGAAAAGCTATTCCTTGGGTATGGTGAAGGGTATGGTGTCATTGGCTCTGTCGACGAAACTGGTGAAATCAGGCTCAAGAAACCGACAGATGCAACTAATGTTTATATGCTGCTGCTCTTGATGGGTGATCTGCTTAGAAGGCAACCTTCAGTAAAAGCCGTGCACATGGTCTTTGAGTCTATTTTGGGGCCAAAGTACCACAAGCATTCTTATGAATCATTTAGGCTGCTGTGTAATAGAGTCGGTTTTACATGTGTTTCTTATGCAAGGACTAAGAGGCGAAACGATACTCACGCTAGGGAACGCTGAGAACTGATTGATTTGAGGTTTCCTGGCATATTCTGGCGTCATCATGAAAACGCCAGAAAGCACTACAAGCCACCCTCCCCGCCTAGCTTACTCCAGAGAAGAAGCGGCGGACATCCTCGGGCAATCGCCGGCAACGGTGGATCGCCTGACCAAACGCGGACTCCTCCACCCCTCGCGGGCAACGAGGCGTCCCATGTATCCACGCTGGGAGCTTGAGCGGTTCCTGCGGGAAACATCCGAAGCGATCTCCGCCGAGACTACGCACCAAAACGCGCCTCGGCAAATCGGTGAAATCCTCGACAACCTGAACGGCCCGCGTTCGCGCTCCCATGGCGTGTCGAAAGCCCGGGCAGCCAGCCGCCCCGGACGGCGAAAGAAAGCGTGCCCCCAAGGGTCGCTTTCGACGGACGGACAAGGCGGCGACCTGGTATGTCAGCCCGACAGCGTAACCGCCAACGCCGGAAAGGTTGCGTCATGATCCCAGGGACCCTCTCCGAATTCATCCCGAAATCGTGGTTTCATCCTCGCGGAATTTACAAAGTCATTGCCGACATAACGCCACGCCTGCCTGACGTCTCAGGCTCTTTGTTCCTGACCTTTACCATCAATCTAGTTGAGTTCTCCAGCCCCGAAAGTGCATTCGACTACGCCCGAAAGCGACTCCGCAAGCTGTTCTATAAACTCCGCAAAGGCGTTAAATGGGATGGGAAACGCTATCAGCTCGATTCGCCTTACTGCGTTAAAGTCGAATTCCACGAGAACGGCTGGCCACACTTCCACGTCATATTTCTGACGAAACGTTACCTGCCTAGTGCTCTGTTAAACCATCTTTGGGGAATGGGGCGAACCAACGTCAAGCGCATCAGCAACGAGGATTTTAATTACCTGCTGAAGTACGTCACCAAGGGCGGAGACATTCCCGAGTGGGTGTTGAAGAAAGAGCGGATTCGCATTTTCCAGACGTCGAAGGACTTCTATGCCGTTCCCCGCAAACAATATCCGCCGAAGTCGAAAAGAGATAGTAAGGAAGCCAATGCCGACCAGCCCGAGGCCCTGACCATCGAGCAGCGTCTAGTTAAATGGGAGCACAAAGTTGTTTTCCACGACATGAACGACTGCTTTGCGACCTACGATCTGACCATGCCCTATCAGCAACTACTCGGCGAAATCGTTTTTAACATTGCTCTGGCAGGCCGCTACCTAGGCCGAGGGCAAATCAAGATAACCAGTGAGCCACATTTCATGGCTCTCGAACCATACATAAAATGCAAAACAACAAAGTAAACATCACTGAAAATGGGCTGTTCGTCCGTGGGGTCGTCGTCAGCTCCACGGCCAAAGCCATCCAAATGAAAGACGGGAGCGGCCCGCGGGTCATCATTTCGCACGAAATCGGGACTCAACCTGGCGTCGTGATCTGGGATCAATTCCTAGACCCGCGCGAGCGAACCGACGTTCGCCTAAAAGACGACCAAGTAGCCGAATACCCCAAGCTTGACCTCTACAAGCCGGTGACGGTCCAGGTATCAGCAATGGAAGCAAGCAAAGGCCGAACCGTCATCAAGCGCGGCCAAGTCATTGCATAGCCAATCCAAGCGAACTTAGGGCGGAGTGGATGCGCGCGGGTGCGCGCACCACCCGCCCTTTTTCCTTGTTTACATAGTCAATAACTGTCCAATGTCTCATAACGCTATAAAACTTTGAGCTCGATTATTGACGATTCAAAGTAGCCAGACTAGCCTAACTTTCACTTTGCACGCCGCTAATCCTAAGCCTAGAAAACCATGAGACCTGCTAATCCAGCCCAAGAACTCAAGATGATTGATCTATTCGCTGGTGCCGGAGGATTGTCCGAGGGATTAACACAGGCAGGATTCTCATGCGTATATGCCAATGAGCTAGTCAATCGTTATGCTGAGACCTACCGCCTAAATCATCCACATACGACAGTAGATAACAGCGACATCAGGAGCCTAGATGCAAAATCTGTTCGTAATCTTCTTGGTGTTGAAAGAGGTGAATTAGCCCTCATTGCAGGTGGCCCCCCATGCCAAGGATATTCGATTAATGCGCCTACTCGCTCAACCGAAGACGAGAGAAATCACCTTTTCAAAGAATTCTTGAGGTTTGTTGATGAGTTTTTCCCGCGTGCAGTTCTGATTGAAAACGTTCCGGGGCTGGTGTCTTTTGAAGGCGGTCAAACACTTCAATCAATTCTTTCGAGCTTGGCGGACCGCGGCTACAAAGCTGATGTGAAAATTCTTTATGCACCTCATTTTGGAGTGCCGCAAACTAGATGGAGGACTATCATTGTCGGCCTACGAGACCATAGTCAGTGTCTTGAAGACGCATTTCCCACTCCTCTGTATAATGCTCCAATCAGGGTAAATTTCACCTCCAATTTTGAAGGGCGCAATATCGTGTCGATGCCAACGAACATTGAGTTGCAAGCACACGTCTCCGTAAAAGACGCATTGGATGATTTACCAGTCCTTAAAAATGGTGAATCAGGTCCCAAGACTAAGGAATATCGCATGCAACCGCAAAACGACTTTCAGCGATTGATGCGTCTAAACTCGACACAAGTCACCAATCATGAGTCTGCCCGGCTTGGAAACGTAAACCTTGAAAGACTTAAATTCATTCCACCAGGCGGCAATTGGACCAATATTCCGACAGAGTTGCTCCCCAAGGGTATGCAGAGAGCCCGCAGGTCAGATCATACAAAGAGATATGGTCGCGTCTCTCCTGATGGCCTTGCATCTACAATTTTGACAAAATGCGATCCGCACTGGGGTGCCTATATCCACTATAACCAAGATCGGATTTTCACTGTCCGAGAAGCAGCAAGAATACAAACGTTCCCAGATTCCTTTACCTTCCTAGGCTCTAGAGTAGAGCAATATGAGCAAGTTGGGAATGCCGTGCCACCTTTACTTGCAAATGCCATTGGTCGCTCGCTATCAAATATTCTGAGCGGTTTTTCCGAAATAAGAAAACAAGCCTAAGATGGCATCTACAATATATGAATTCTTTGGTTATCGATCAGATGACCAATCGGATCGCGCAGTCGACGCAGCCCAAAAGGAGCTTTGTCCAATCATAAACGAACGCTGCGAAAAGACTTTTAACGATGGAATCGTTTCTGGCGTTTGTAGCGTAAAGCCGATGACTACTGGCCCCGTCATCTGCTGCCCAATAAGGCTGTATGCTGACAACTACAAAATCCTAAGCGATGTCGCCCTGAAGGCTTTCGAGGAGCGCCTCGAATTAGTAACAGGCCCCCTTGCGATAGCGCATGCAAAATCAAAGAAATGCGCGTGTGTCGCCGTTTTCGGCAAACGCAAAGGAGGAGAATTGAGACTGCCCCAAAAATCTGGAAGCGGGAGCTATTTTGTTGATTGGATTCTGGCCAAGATCGATTCGAATGGGCAATTAGTTGAATTTATCGCCGTTGAGGTTCAGACGATTGATACGACCGGAAATTACCGCAATGGCTACCATGCTCTTACTGAAAATCGTCAAATCGTAAAAACTACTGCTGGCTTAAATTGGGAAAACGTCTCAAAGAGAATTTTGCCTCAACTGATTTATAAGGGCCAAGTTCTACAAAGGGAAGAACTGTGCAAGAAGGGTTTGTTCTTTGTTTGCCCAGAACCGGTCTATAGAAAAATCATGACTAGGCTGGGAGGTAAAGAAGGGCTTGTAAAATATAGTCTTCAACCTGCATCCATTTCGTTCCTAGCCTACGACTTTAAAAACTCAGCAAATACGACGGATGCCGAGCTAGTGAAGTTAGAACGAACTTCAGATCATTCAACGACCGTTTACAAAGTTCAGGAAGCTTTCAACAACGTCACCCTTCCCGAGGAAAACGTTTATAAAAAGGCCATCCTAAAAGCTCTAAACAGCGAGTCCTAACGAGATTAGATCGATCAACGGTCAAAAACGTTGCTTTTGTGTAACCCACATGTGTAACCCCATTGAAAAAAATGGGCCTTTTCGGGATGATTCAGGACAAAATCAAAAACTCGGAAATCACTGAATTTCAACAAGTTGATTAGGCCTGAAGACTCGGGCAAAAGTGGGAAAATTTGCTGTTTTCGCGTTAGAAAACCGCTGCTCTATCCATTGAGCTACTCCCCCAATTGCCGGTAAAACGCGCAAATATGCAGTTTGCCAGCGCCCACCGCAAGCAAATCTGCAGCCTTCATGGCCGCTCAAATGGATCGCACATGCGAATTTAATTCTCCTGCATGCAAGGGCTTGATTTAACTATTGACCAACCACGTCATAGAATTCATTCTACGATAAATCACCCTAAAAACCCCTACCCTTAACCCCAAATATATGGCAAAAAAGCTTGTACCCGCATCAGCGGCCTTGATGCTGCTTTCGTGCTCCAGCGCCTTGGCGACTGAGTACACATTCACCGGATTGTCCGGTAGCAACGATTGGTCATCCGGTACTGACTGGAGCCAAATCCCAGTCAGTGCATCAGACACGATTCTCACCTACTCCGGTAGTCTCGCCGATGGTGCCACCCTGACCAGCAACAATGACCTCTCCGATCCGTTTCTGCTCAACCGCTTAAATTTCAGCTACGACGGTCCCGCGACCGGCACCGCCCCCGAAATAACCTTTTCTGGTGGCGCTTTAAACTTCGTAGCGAATGGATCGACGAGTCCCGTTTTTTCAATTCGCCCAGGCGGCAGCGTGCAACCCAACCTGACTGTAAACAATAACATCATCCTGTCCGACGACATCAATATTTCCACGGATACCAACGTCACGTTCAACGGACAGATCAGCGGCGCGTTCAATATCGACTTCTCCGGATCAGCGGGCGATAATGCGATCATTACGCTGACCAACACCTCCAACAATTGGAGCGGCAACACTCGCATCTATACCAGTGGCACGGTTAGTGGCATCCGCGCATTGACCCTCGGTGCCAGCAACGTAATTCCCGACGGAGCCAGCGCCGGCAACATCCAGATCGAGGCCAACGGCGAAGGTTCCCACTCCTCAGTTTTCCGCCTCAACGGGTTCAATGAAACTGTCAATGGTGTGGAGGGCTACTACGAGCCCAACATGCGTAACAAGGACTTCAACCAAGTCATCGAAAACGGCGGGGACACGAACTCCACGCTCACAATTGGCGCAAATGACACAACGGCCAACTTCATGGGGCGCGTGCGAGATAAAGCAAATACCAGCAGCGCTACCGGCACGTTGAGCGTCACCAAGATCGGGTCCGGCAATCAGACTTTTGCTGGCGTTGCAACGCACACCGGGAGCACTACGATCAATGAAGGCACCTTAACGGTCGACTTCACCCAAATTGGCATCAGCCAAACCAGCGACGCAGCGAACTACTTCTCCACGACATCAGACCTCACAATGGGCGGCGGAACGACATTTGCCATTGTCGGTCGCGAAGACGGCGGAGCCGTGACTGACAACGTTGTCACCCAACAGTATGGCAACTACATCACCGTATCATCACAGGCTATTGCCGACGAGCTGACGGTTGGCCAAGAGCTGACCATCGACAAGGACGGCAGTATCACCACCTATTTCGTGACTGGTATCATCGGGCAGGACATTTACACCGAAACCCGCACCGGTGGCGGCACTGGCGTGCTCACGACATCGGCCACCAACGCAACGACGACCCAGGAAATCCAAAGCCTGACGATTGCCGGTGCCTTTGGCGAAACCTCCACCCTCGACTTCGGCTCCAGTGACAACGTGACCCTGCTCTTCGGCTCCGCCCCAACACAGCTAACCGATGGCTCCACAATCACCATCTCTAACTGGAATCTGGGCGGCGATCACCTGACCTTCAGTGGCGAACCCGGCGAATTTACCAGCATTTGGGACCAAAGCGAAATCATCTTCGACGGTTTTGGTGCTGGCTATAACATCATCGATGGCGAGGGCATATACGAGCTGACTGCGGTCCCCGAGCCGAGCACTTATGCGCTACTTGCCGCATCCGGCGTGCTGCTCTTCGTCATCCGTCGGCGCAAACGATAAGCGAGCCAACACTCGCTCAATTTTCTGCGTCAATGCTATCTAGCATTGGCGCTTTTTAATTCTGTCTCCTTAGCAGTTGGGCGAACTGCTCAAGCGCCTCATCGTAGCTACCGGCCAGCGTCTGAGGCTGGATTTCGCTGCCAGCTTCCGGTTGGCAGAACGCTGCTTCCAGTTCGGCAATCTCAATGCCCAGGCAGCCATTTGCCGCACGCATTGCCGCCCCCATTGCCACCGAACCGCTCACCGTGAGCCGTTCGATGCGGGTCTGGAAAATGTCAGCTGCCACTTGCGCAATGGCGTCGTTTTGCGAAGCACCGCCCGTGAGGTAGATCACATCGGGTGCCAAACGCATCCAGGCACTGCGGAGCTTCATATTCATAAATTGCCCTTCCACGCATGCGCGAACCGCGGCCCGCGGATCACGCCAGTCCATAAAGCCTTCTGCGCCGCTCAGGACCGGTGCCTCCAAATCCAAACGCGGACTGATCTCCGGGCGGAAAAACGGCAACATTACGTTACCATCATTGCCAGCGGGGGTGGACTTCAGCGCCGCTGTGAAATCACTCCAGTCCAGACCAAAACGATTTTTTACCTCCTCGCGCGCCAGTGAGCCATTGACAAAACATTGTAACGACATCGGGCCACCTAGCGGATTTCCAAAGACATGACCGCAGCCATCGGGATCGGTAACGATGCCTGGCATCGCGGCGAAAAAAGTGTCTGAAGTCCCCAGCGACACCACCACTTTGCCCGGCTGGCTCGCGCCCATGCCAACGAGGCTGCTGGGATTATCGCCGGTAAAAACCGTCACCGGAGTCCCGACGCGAAAGCCAAATTTTTCCACGAAAAACGTCGACACAACCCCGGCCTGCTTCGCGCCGGGCACGACGGATGGTAGCCGATTACGTAAGCCCGGTGCCGTGGCATCGAGCAAATCATCGTCCCATTGCCAGCTTTCGACATTTAGCAGATTCATGCCCGCGCCATCACCGGTATCCAGCGGCGCGTCCTCGCCACAGAGCACCGAGCAAACAAAAGAGCTAACCAAGTGAATGCTCGCCGTTGCCGCATAATCAGCAGGAGATGTTTTGAAGAACCGGCGAATCTGCGGCCCGGTAAATCGCTCGATCGTCACCGAACCAGACTTCGCGCACACCTCGGCATTGCCCCCGACGGATTCAGCAATTTCATGGCATTCCTCCCCAGTGGCAGTGTCCATCCAAATGGGCGAGGTCGACCGAGCAAGACAGGGTGCTATTTGGTCGCTTAGTTTGCCGTTTGCGTCGAGCTCGCCAATACACGCTGGCCATTTATCATTTAGATATACCGAACCATGCTGCTGCCCTGCTCCGGAAATCGCCGCAATTTGAGAGAGGTCACACCGAGCGCGCAAATCGTCAAGTAGTAGCTCCAAGGCATCCAGCCACATCAGCGGGTCCGTATGAACTTCACCGTTAGCACCATTCGGCAGAAACCCGCTAGGCGACTGATACTGGGGCAATCGCTGCCCGAAGTTAACCGACGCATCGGCGACAACAGCACCGCTATCGGTATCAATTACCAAAGCCGAGAAGCTTTGCGTGGAGGCGTCGAGTCCGAGTATGTGGGGCATGGTCTGATGTCTTGGGTTAGCTGATCAGGCGATAGCTTAAACCAACTGCGCACAAATTGAAATAGCGGCGACGAGCAATAACTTTGCAGAATCACTCAACGGCCCGCAGACGCCACACCCCTAAAACAGCCCGTGCACAAAGGCAACCGAGCGATCTGCCACCTTGACCATTTGCCCAGTGTTATCACCGACCATACCGTGGCCAATATTATCCAGCACGAGAAGATCGGCTTCGTTGCCCGCTTTTTTCCAAGCAGAGCAGCCCAGTTCTCCCTGGCGCAGATGCACGGTTTGGTCTTGGCGTCCGTAGATGAAAACCGCTGGCGGCAGGCCTGGCGTAACATGCGTCACCACGCTGGCATCATGGTAGAGCGTCACATTGTCCGGGTAATTTGCGCCCAGTAAATTGAAATCGCCGCCCTGCTTCTCACCGTTGTCAAACCAGCGGGCAATGAAGTCCAACGGCCCCCAATATTCGAGCAATCCACGGCAGCCCGGCAGCATGCCCTTAACCAAGGCCAGAGCCGACAAGGTGCCGCCCGCCGATGAGCCGCCGGCGACCATTTTCTCCGCATCCGCACCCCACTCTGCCGCGTGAGCTTGCGCCCACTCCCAGGCAAAGGCGACGTCTTCCACTGGCTTCGGATAGCTCGGGTTTCCCTCCCCACCGAGGCGATAAATCGGCACTACGGTGGTCATGCCAAGCTCACGGGCCAGAATACGGCCCATGTTCGTCATTGGCCGAAGGTTGCGCATGCTAAAACCGCCGCCATGAATCAAAACTGCAATGCCACCACCGGTCGGTTTTTCCGGTTGGACGATGGTCGCCGTCTGCGTCCATCCGTCCACTTCGCGCAGCTTAACGTCGGCCTCATGCGTTACGCCCGGACATTCGTCATCAGGGCCCAACCGAATGATGTCGGCAGTGGTCATGGCAAAATGCGTTTTATTTACTGAAAGCGCGGGGCCAGCTTTTCGTAGGCGGCGCGCAAAGCCTTCTCGGTATCATCCCAGCCCAGGCATGGGTCGGTAATCGAGACGCCGTATTCCAAATCTTCGAGCGGTTGCGGGAATTTCTGGCTGCCATGCTTCAGATTGCTCTCCACCATTGCGCCAATCATTGAGTGGTTGCCATCGAGAATTTGCTGCACGGCTTCTTCGAGAATTTCCGGGCTTTTGGCCGGGTCTTTGCCGCTATTGTCGTGCGCACAGTCAACCATGACCGCCGGGATCAGACCCTTGGACTTTAACTGTTCCGTGTAAGCCTTGACTTGGTCCGCCGAATAGTTGGGGCCCGCCTTACCGCCACGCAGGACGAGGTGGCAATTGGGGTTACCGCGGGTGGTGACTGCGGAGGCGCGGCCATTGGCCCCGATTCCGAGGAATGTCTGCTGCTGGCTGGCGGCCTTGATCGCATTAATCGCCGCTTCGATGCTGCCGTCAGTGCTGTTTTTAAAGCCGAGCGGCATGGAGAGGCCTGAGGCCATCTGGCGGTGGGTCTGGCTCTCCGTGGTGCGCGCTCCAATCGCCGTCCAGCAAATGAGGTCGGCAATGTATTGCGGCGTAATCGGGTCCAGCAGCTCCGTGGCGGTCGGCAGGCCGATGTCGATCACCTCACGCAGGAAGTTGCGCGCGACTTGCAAGCCCTCAGGGATGTCGCACTGGCCATCAAGCTGCGGGTCCATGATCAGGCCCTTCCAACCAACCGTGGTGCGCGGCTTTTCAAAATAGACACGCATGACAATGTATACGCGATCCTTCAGCTCCTCCGCGAGCTTGACCAGGCGGCGCGCATACTCGCGGCCTGCCTCCAGGTCATGGATCGAGCACGGGCCCACCACCACGAGCAGGCGAGGATCGTCGCCAAAAATGATGCGGTGAATGGTCTGCCGTGCCTCAGTGACGAATTCCGCCTGCGCGTCGGTCTTGGGAATGGACGCGAGCAGCTCTTCCGGAGTCGGCAACTCGCGGAATGATTCGATATTGATGTCGGTCGTGTTAATCACGGGCTGAACTTGCATGTTGACTGGGGCCAGAATTAGGCTTGGAAAAAACGGACATCAACGCCCATGCCAGCGCCAGACTCAAGCCAAAAACCTTGGCCAGGCCGTCTGCCCCTGAGGCCTCCCACTGCTCCAACCGATGAAATCGCTTTCCATACTGCTCTTACTGATTGCCTCAGCCGCCAATCTACTCGCGGAGGCTCAGCTGAAACTGTTGCTGGATAGCGATGTTTTCATTAAGGGTGAGCAGATTATGGCGAAACTCGTCATCACCGACGTGGAAATTTCCCCGGATCCCGGGGAACTAAGCCCTATGGCAAAGTTTTCCAACCAGAGCCCAAACTTTTCACAGAGAATCATGCTCTTAGCCGAGACTACCGGGCAGCAAACCGCGGGCCCCTACACGGTTGATTTCGGCAATTCGCAGCTCACCTCGAACCGCGTTACCTACACCGTGATTCCAGCGCCGGAGACAAGCGTTCTTATTCTAAATAGAAACAGTGAGCTCCCGGTGGGTGAAATCGGCCTGATTCACATTCTTGCAAATAGCCCCCAACCAAAACTAAGCCTCAAGAAATCCCCGACTTTCAAGGTGGTCAGCACGCAGCAAAATATGGAAAGTAAGACCATAGAAGGTAAGAAAACCATGATTTGGCGGACGTCCTACTTCATCGAAGCCCAAGAAACCGCACAATTTGACAACATCACCGAGCTGTTCAAGGTATTGCCAGAGGACGCCCAAATCATAGGCAAGCCGTCCCTGATATTTGTTCAGCCTGATTAATCCCGAATTACATGCCGACTCTCCAGTGCCACACTTCGCAACCCACCGTCCTTGCCGTAACCGATGAGGACGCAGCCAGCTATCTCCAAAGTCAATTCTCCAACGACCTGCGCCGTAGCGAAAGCAACCCGGTAACGTACGGGCTATTCCTCGATCGCAAGGGCAAGGTGCAGCACGATGCGTTCATCCTTCAGCGGGGCCCGGAAGATTTTCTTCTGATCAGCTACCACAGTGATGCAGAAACTTTGCAACACAAAGTAGAGGAAAATATCATCGCTGACGAAGTGGTGATTGAAGACGTTTCCGCGCAGTTTCGGCTCATCACGCTATGGGGTGACGATGACGCACTGGCAAAAATTTCGCCGGCAAAAAATTGCTTTAGCCAAGTGGATGGCGCGCTTATTTTCCACAGTCGCATGGGTGGCGTGGGCAGCCTGGATTGCTTGATTCCATCGGATATCGACTGGTGCCCCACTGGATTTTCGGCAACAGAATCCACCGCAGACGCATTACGCGCATCCCGCATCGATGCAGGCTTTCCGGCGATCCCTCAGGACATCGGCAGCAGTGATTTACCACACGAAGGCGGCGACCTTTCGAAGATCGCCGTTAGCTACACCAAGGGTTGCTATCTCGGCCAGGAAGTCATGGCGCGCCTTCACTCCATGGGGCAAGCTCAGCGTGCGATCTACCGCGTAAGCTTTGCATCGCAAAGTGAAACGGGTCTGCTGCCAGTCTTTTCGGGAGAGCGTCAGGTGGGAAGTATTACCTCGCATGTAGATGGCGTTGGGCTAGCCTTACTGAAGCGACGCTACGTGAACAACGACGCCCAACTTTGCATCGCAAAGCAAGATGGTGCGCCGGTGAAAATTATTTCTGAAATCACGGCTTGAAATGGATGACGACGCAGGTCAGAACGAAGAAAGCTTAACGCAGCTATGCCAGCGCCTGGGGGCACCGGAAGCGCAGGCAAGGCAGATGGCCCGCCAGCTATTGAAACGGTCCGAACAGATCGCCCGAGAACGTGGCATAAAGCGGGTTGAGGCGATGGAACACTTGTTAACCCTTTTGATAAGCGGGAGTCAAGGGATTAATCCTCTAGATCGCCCACCAGAAAAAGGCTAGAGCCGTTTCAAAAAATAAAAAAAATGCACTTTCTTGTGCTAATTTCGTTGACGAGCATGCTCGGAAAGAGTCATAAGGGCTGCGGTTAAACACCATTATACTAACGCAAAAATCCTAATCTAAATAGATATGAATAAAGCAGAACTGGTCATCGAAGTACAAAAGAATCTCGGCAAGGATGCCACCAAGGCAGCAGCCGAACGCTCCGTAGAAGCAGTGCTCGATGCGATCAAGAAGGGCCTTAAGAAGGACAAGACGGGCGTTCAGCTCATCGGTTTCGGCACCTTCACTGTCGCCAAGCGCGCCGCTCGCATGGGTGTCAACCCCAAGACTAAGGAAAAGATCAAGATCAAGGCCTCCAAGACGGTCAAGTTCAAGCCCGGCACCGGCCTCAAGGCTCTGATTGCCTAACCCCTACGAGATTATCTCACTTAAAAACCCGCGCTTCATGGCGCGGGTTTTTTTTGGGGCACCTACAGCAATCAAGTCTTTGCATATCAGGCACTTAGCAAAGCGACCAGGCCGAAATTTGGTAATTAGCCTGCGCTCCAGGCTGGCTACGCATATTTCGAAAAAATCTGCATTCCAGCATCAACAATTTCAGATATTTGAGGTTATATATATCTTAGCTTTCCAGCCTTCACACGTGGGTCGCAGTGCATGACGCCTGCTACGGGTTGCGGTGTTGGCTGGCAAGGCGAACATAAACGACATGAAGTTAACTCAAACCCTCGGTCTGCTGACCCTTAGTTTTGCCATTTTTGGCGCAACAATCGCCCACGCAGAAGGCGACAAGGCTGATAAAGCTCAGAAATCTGCCGAGAAAAAGGCAACCGCCCTCATCGAGAAATACGACACCAACGGCGACGGATCACTCTCCGCGGACGAACTCGCCAAAGCCCTCACCGACAAAGCAATTATCATCAAGGGCGAGAAGAAGCCCAAAAAAGACGCTCCCCCGGAAGGCGAGCAATAATACTCACGCCAGGAATTAGCCTCAAGGCCAACCTGCTGGTTGGCCTTTGGCGTTCCCAAGTAACCTCTGTAGCGCTGCAAAGCCCTTAGCAAAAGTTGATTTTTTGATTTGATCACTTCGGCAGCGAGCCATTCCTTGGGTTGCGTGATCAATCAGCAGTTTACCCAAAAATTTGACCGCGAACCAGCGGTCTCCGCTCAAGCCCCGGGCCGCCTGGAATTTATCGGGAACCACACCGACTACAATGGCGGGCCCGTGCTCGGCGTCTCCGTGGATCGGCGCATTTCCGTAGCCCTGGCACCGCGTGCCGATCGGCAAGTACACCTCTGGAGCGCCACAATGGACCGCGAAACGATCACGAATCTCGATTCGATCACCCCGCTTACCGGTGAAGACTCCTGGGCCAACTACGCTCTCGGCGTCTTGAAAGAGCTTATTGATGCCGGCATGAAAACACCTCACGGTTTCGATATGGCGGTGGATAGCGACTTGCCGCCGGGTGCCGGCCTCAGCAGCAGCGCCGCATTCGAGCTGTCCTGCGGCTATGGCATGAGCGCGCTGTTCGATTTTGAACTGGAGCGCGCCGATATGGCCCGCGTAGGCCGTCGTGCCGAAAACAACTTTGTTGGCATGCCATGCGGTATACTTGACCAAGGCGTGTCCGCCTTTGGCGACGTCGATTGCCTGGTGAAGATCGATTGCGAGCGCGAGGAATTCAACCGCCTCCCCCTCCCCCAAGACGTACACTTCTGGGTTTTTAACACCGCGAAAAAGCACTCCCTTGTAGACTCGCTGTATGGCGAGCGTCACCGCGAATGCATGGAGTCGGTCAAACGGCTGCAGGCCGCGCTACCCAACATTACCTGCCTGGCACAGGTGAATTCCGAGCAACTTGAGGCAAACCACGCTCTACTTGGCGATGTGCTGCTCCGCCGCGCACGCCACATCGTAGGTGAGTGCGAACGTGTCCGCGCCGTTGAGCTCGCGCTAAAATCCGGCGATATGCGCGCGGTCGGTAAAATGCTGTTTGAATCGCACGACAGCTCGCGCATCAACTTTGAAAACAGCATCGCCGAGCTCGACCTGCTGGTTGACGAGCTGCGCCGAACGGACAATGTCTGGGGAGCACGCCTGACGGGTGGTGGTTTTGGGGGTGCCGTAATGGCCGTGACGAATTCCGCCTTCGACCAAAAGCAGGCCGAGAAAAATGTCCAAGCCTATCAGGATAAATTCGGCCAGCAGGCTACCTTTTTCCACACCCAAACCGGGCCCGGCGCACACAGAACTGAAGTCACCGCTTAAGTCAGCTCGTCTTAGTGCTTGGACTTCGCCACGTCGCGGCCAATAGCGATCTTGCGCAGCGCCATACGAATGTTGCGCGCGATGATCGGCTTGTTCACGACCTCAACCTGCAATGAGACGGACGGCGAAGAGTCTTTGTTCTGCGGACCTTTCTCGATGAGAGCGATCAGGTGCGCAGTCTCGTTCTGCGCTCCAGCTTGACCCGTCTTTATGATCTCCAGCATTTCGGCGCTCGAAAAATCACTCAAGTCATCATCGATCAAGATGATGTCATAGGCAGCGTCCTGCATGTGGCTGATCGCTTCAATGCCGTCCTGCTGAATACCGATTTCATAGCCGAGACTGGCCATAATCTTCTCCACTACTTCCACCGTCGCATTGGTGTTACTCACGAGCAGTATCTGCAGAGGGAAAATTTCCGCAAACCGATGATCCTCGATCTCCTCATATGGAACATCGCTATTGCGGCGATGGCCTTCGCGCTGACACTCCGTCGTCGGCAGGGTGAAGAAAAACGTAGAGCCTTCATCGACATTGCTTTCTGCCCAAATCTTCCCCGACCAAAGCTCCACGATACGGCGGCAAATCGCCAGCCCTAATCCCGTGCCGCCGAAGCGTCGTGTAGAGCTGGAGTCCAACTGCGTGAATGACTGGAAGAGCTTTCCCTGATCGGCCTGTGCAATGCCGATTCCGGTGTCCTTCACCGCGAAAAGCAGCTCCCAAGACCACGGATCTGCCCCCGGTAAGGGCTTGGCGCTGATTGTGATCACCACTCCCCCACGTTGTGTGAATTTCAACGCATTCGCAGTCAAGTTGAGTAAGACCTGCCGCAACTCCGAATGGTCGGCCATGACCTGATGCGGCGTCTCCGGCATGAACTCGACAGCAAACGTCAAGCCCTTCTCCTTAGCTTCAGCCTGTGTAACCTCCTCAATCTCATGGAACAGCGCGATCAAATCCGTCTCCTGCTGCATGAGGTTGACCTCGCCCGCCTCCAGGCGACTGTAGTTCAGGACATTATTAATCAACTCCAGCAGGTTAAACGCATTGGCCTTAATGATGTTTACCAATTCGCCCTGCTCATCGTCCTCCAGTGACTCCATGAGCAAGTCAGCGAAGCCGATGATAGAGTTCATTGGCGTCCGCACCTCATGGCTCATCACCGCGAGGAATTCATCTTTACTTCGGTTCGCGGCAAAGGCGGATTCTCGTGACGCCTTTAGCTCCTCCTCGATCTGAATTTGCTCAGTAACGTCAGAGACAATCGAAGCAAACCCAACGACGTTGCCTTTATCATCGATGAGCGCGGAGTTGGTCCAGTCGCAGATGATCACCCGACCATCGCGTGTTATGTTGTTATTGCGACTCTGCACTCCACCTTTACGTTCGCGCATCTGATTAAAAATGCCACGCGCGTTTTCGGTGAAGGACTTTTCAATCAACATTGAAAATGACTGGCCAATTGCCTCTCGCTGACTGTAACCGAAAATCTGTTCCGAAGACTGATTCCATGCCAGGATGTCCCCATTGATATCCCACTCAATGAAGCCCAGCGGCATGCTTTCAATGAAAAATGTCATCCGTTGAAAAGCTTCCCGCCGCTCGCCTTCCACGCGACGACGCAAACTGATGTCCCGACAACAGCAAATGATGCCAACGATGTCGCCGTGGTTATTTTTTTCCAGGCTCAGGGAGACTTGAATCGGCAGGTACTCGCCATTACGTCGTCGGATATCTGTCTCAAATTGATGGCGGTCATGAATCAGCAGCGGTTCCAACAAGGTGTGCATGTTGAAATCCGACGAGCGGCCCTTCTGGAAAACAGCACTGAGCGGCTGCCCCAGACATTCATCACTTTCAAAGCCAAACATCGTCTCCGCGCGATTGTTCCAAGCCTTGATATTACCGCTCAGATCCGTGCCAATAATAGCCATCGACACCTGATCCATCATCCGGACTTGCTGCTCGAAGTCCGCCTCCATCTTTTTCAACTGTCGACGTGCTCGCGCCAACTCAGCTAAAGCCGAAAGCGTGACTGTGCCCACATCCATCGCCGTTACAGGCAATAATGCATCGTAAAAAGTGAATGAAGCATTTTGCTCAGTTCCTTCGCCTAAACCGAGAATCGCTGCACTTTTTCGCAGAGAGGCAAATATTTCACGGGCCCCATCTACGTTAAAAAGCGCAACCGGCGCGACCACGACCCAATCGCTATCCCTTTGGCTGCGAACGGCTTTCGCAACACTAGCCAGTTCTGCAGGGCAATTGACGCAAGTATAGCCAGCAACTCGTGTTGGGGAAAAATGCTCAGCGCACTCGCCGACCAACAACAGCCGCACCGAGGCGTCGATTGATGAGATCTCGGCCATAAATAGGATTAAGACTCTATTGTAAAAAATTTGTTTGTCCAACTCCAAAGCACCAACCAATTCGAGTAAATATTGGCCAAATCGACAAACTCCCGAGAATTGGCACAAGCGATGCTTAAACTTAATCGAAGGCGGCTTCCGCTAATGCGAAGTCACCAATTGTTAAGGGGTCGACGTTTCGGGGTTTCCGTCGACCCCTTCTTATTTTTAGGGCTTAAAGCGAAAGCCAACGAATTTCCCGCCAAGAATAGGTTGACAAGGGGCGTCAGGTGTCATGTTTTCGTCCTTTCCGTTTTTTGGCGGGCTGTAGCGCAGTCTGGTTAGCGCACTACACTGGGGGTGTAGGGGTCGGAGGTTCGAATCCTCTCAGCCCGACCATAAAGGATCAGTTGCGGACTTTCGTCGAGGGTTATTACCCTGTTTGCAGGCCAGCATCGAGCAATGCTAGATTACATGATTGGCAACGTGGTGGGCGCAAACTTACGCCGCACAGGATGAACAAGCTGATTGTAAGCCTTTATACAAAACTCTAGAAATTCCTGCCTTGAAGACGCAAGCACGAATGATTCTAGCAACGTTGGCTGGTTGGATGAACCGAAAACAACAGGATGTTATTGAGTATCTGCATGAGGAGAATCGAGCGCTCAAACAGCAGTTCGACACCACTGGTAAGAAACTCGCACTGAACGACTGCGAGCGTCGCAGCCTCGTCGAAAAAGCCAAAAACTCGGCAAAAACCAGCTCGAAAAATACGCCAATTTGGTCACGCCGAAAACCTGATCGCATGGCATCGCTGCCTGATCGCGCTTAAATACGCGGCAAAGCGCACGGTTAACACCAAAGGGCAAAACCGCATGCAAGCCATCCGTCAGTTGTGCATCAAATTCGTTCAGAAAAACGACGACTGAGGCTATCGCCGGGGAGAGGCCGTAGGCCAAACGTAGCCCATACGTTAGTACAGTATTTGGATTTCTTTTGGGGCGAACTGGATTGGTCTTTGTAGCCCAGAGAGCGATGCGGACTGATTTACGTAAGCTCGACCACTGATCCAATGGGTATCTGAACAATGCTCAACAGTTTGAGCAGGCCGAATATTGCCGCTAAAGAGGGTTTGTAATTAGGTGGTGGAAGTATCCCCGATCCCCATGAAATACATCCCCGCAATCCTTAGGCTTAGCTTATCGTTCGCCCTCAGTTTTATTTATGCCAATGCGCAAATTATTGATGAAGACTTTGAGGACGTCAGTCTGTCTCCTTTTAATGTAGAGGTTATCTCTGGCAATATTTCAGAGATCATCACACCAATCGGCTTCTCCCCGCGCTCTGGCAACAAAGTGCACCGCCTGGTCTGGAACTCCGAGTTCTATAACGGCAATCGCTCGAGTAAAGGCGTCGAGGGCTCCTCCGGCTTCCACTTGGAGCGCATCACGGGCGAAGGCTGGTTTGGCTTTAGCCTGTATGCGCCAGAGAGCTTTCCCACTCCGGGCAAAGCCGTTGTCTTAGGCCAGATTCATGCGTGGCACTCAAGCCTGCCCGCGACAAACATCACGATCACCGTCGGTGTTGAGGCAACGGGCGCGCTCATACTGGAGGGTGCCTATGGCAACGGAAATGGCGGCAAAACCGTTACCGTTTATTCCACGATCGCTCCCAGCCTGACCAAGGGCGAGTGGCACGATTTCATCCTCTACTGCAAACTTTCCCGCAATGAAACGGGTATTCTGCTCGCATGGTATGACGGCGCTCCTGAATCCGCGCCCACGGTCGAATACACCGGCATCAATCTCGGCAACGGTGCCTGGAACACTGACGAGGGAATGACCCACGGCGCGTATGTAAAATGGGGTCAGTATTGCTGGGACCACACTCACTATGACACTAACGAAACGCGCGAAATTTTCTACGACGACATTGCCTACATCGTCGGCAATCCCGCCAATGCCTTCAATCTGGTCAAGCCGAGCGACTACGGAACCGGCTACCATCAGCCCACCCTTGGCGATGTAATTTTCAACGAGACCTACGACACGATGACCACTGGCTCCTGGCCTACTGGTTGGAGTGTGGACAACGATTCCACGACCAATGTCTTCGTCCGCGAGACGCCCAGTACCGCTGATAAATCTATGCAGTTTTGGGACGGTAATCCGTTGGGAAAAATTGAGGCATGGCGCAGCATTCCCCAGCTCACGGCACCGTTCAACACCCACTTCAGTTTCAAACAAACTGGCGGCGGATCATTGCTTGGCGAGGGGCATCACATGGTGCTGCTCTCGGGTAACGATGCGGCGATTGAGTTGCTCACGCTCAGTGGCAATCTCGTCTATCGCGATGCCAATGGTGATCACGTGCTGCAAGCCGTTCCCACGGGAGCATGGTATGACGTCGATCTCGTCGTGGATCCGGCAAAAGGCCACGCGGATGTATATGTCGACGGTGTGCGTCGCCTTAGCGGCGCTACGTTTCAAACATCGGCAAACTACTTCGACGGCATCTTGTTTGGCACAAGCGATGAGTCCTACACCTACCACCTTTACGTGAATGACATCGCTATTTCCAACCTGACACCGGCGCTTCATGAGACCTTTGACGAATTGGCGACCAACAGCCGCCCGGAAAGCTGGACTTACAAACTGGACAGCAGCACCAATGTTGCCGTGCGTGAGATCACCAGCGCCACTGATAAATGCATTCAACTCTGGGATGGAAACACCAGCGGCTACCCAAGTCTTTGGAAAAGCTTTGTGCCGCAAAGTAATCCCGTGACCGTATCGTGGGAGTTCCGTGAAAACGGCCTTGTCGACGGACACGCCATGAAAGTGCTAGCCGGAGACAGCGCCGCGATCGAGCTCGTCACGGATGGCGCTGGTAACCTGCTTTATCGGCAATCAGGCGGCAGCGATATAGTGCTCGGTGCCATCCCGGCCAATACCTGGCATCAGGTCGAAGCGATTATCAATCCCGGCTCCGACCTGGCCGACATCTATCTTAACGGAACACTATGCCTGCAAGGTGCCGCCTTACGCAATCCGGTCAGTTTCATTGACCGTGTTTATTTTAGCTCCAGCGATACGCCGGCGAGCTATCACCTATATATCGACGATGTCATAGTCGATTCAGCGGAGATTCTTAACCCGTAAAGGTTTGGCATGAGCTCAATTTTCATCAGTGAAGCACGCATTAACCAAGTCCGCGATTTCATCGCCGGACATTGGGAGGACACCGTGCGCCATTGCCCCGAGGACGACGGCACGCTGATCGGGCTGCCACATCCGTATACGATTCCCTGCCGTAAAGGGGCCTTCCAAGAGCTCTATTACTGGGACACCTATTTCACGACATTGGGTCTGCTCGAAACCGGTTTTGACGATTTAGCGCTAAGCAACACCCGTAATCTGCTGGCGCAGGTGGATCGCTTTGGCTTCGTCCCCAATGGTAATCGCACCTACTACCTGACACGCTCCCAGCCACCCTATCTGGCACCGCTCGTGGATGTCGTAGCCCGACGGCTGAACCACCCGACGCTCACCGTTGAAGCTTATCCGCTGATTCAGCGTGAATATGCATTCTGGACGACGCAGCGGCTCTCCCCCACCGGTCTTTCGCGCTATGGGCAACACGCCAGCCGGGACGAGTTGCTCACCTTTTTTGAAACCATCAAATACCGCCTGGGCTTGGCTCATCGCCAGCCGGAGGACTGCCTAACCGAAACCGGGCTGGCCCTCGCGGAATGCGAATCGGGCTGGGACTTTAATTCCCGCTTTGATCATCGCTGCCCGGAGTTTTGCCCGATCGACCTCAACGCCAACCTGTGGCTTTATGAAAAGCTTCTGGCGCAATGGGCTCCCGAGGAAGAGGTCGGGCAATGGCACCAAAAAGCAGCTGACCGGCAGATATTGATTGAAAAGTTTTGCTGGAACGAAGACCTCCAATGCTTCACCGACTACGACTTCGCGCAAGGCACGCCCGGCGCACAGCCAACCGCTGCCGCCTTCCAGCCACTCTGGGCCGGGTTGGCAACTGAGGCGCAGGCAGATGCCGTCGTGAGAAATGTATTGCCGCAGTTGGAGCATGCATTTGGCGTCGCAAGCGGCGTTCCGCAAAAACAGCCTCAGCAGTGGGACTATCCCAATGCGTGGGCCTGCGTTCAGCATCTGGTTTACCGCGCGCTGGCCCGCTATGGCTATCACGACGATGCCCGTCGCATTGCCGCTAAATACATAACCAGTGTCGTTCAAACCTTCGAGGAAACCGGCGACTTGTGGGAGAAATACAACGTAATCGACGGCACGCACCGCACCGTTGAAGAAGCTGGCTACCTGATCAACCCCGAGAATCTCGCAACGGAACGACCGGCCAATGGATCAGCAGAACCACCGGCCATGATGGGTTGGACTGCAGGCGTTTTCGTGGACGCCGTCGCCTACCTGCAATCCTCCGAAAACATGGCGGAAAGCAACTTTTCGATAACACTGTAATGCAATTCAAAACAACCATCCTCGCCGCCCTACTCGTCACCCTTTCGTGGGGCTCGGTTCAAGCAGCGAAGTCGCAATACACTTTAAGCGTTAACCATGCTGACGGCATTTACGCCGAGGGCGAGACCGCAGTCTTTCAGGTCCGGCGCGACGAAGCAGCCATTGGTGATAGCGCGGAATACCGCATTTGGCAAAACCGTTGGGACACCATCACCACGCAGCCGCTAGATTCCCAATTGGACGATCAAGCCATTAGCTTCGCACCGCCGGAGTTAGGGTGGTTCCGTTGCTCAGTGCGCCTGCCCGACGTGAAGCGCCCGGCTGCGGAAGCTGGCGTTGTCTTTGGCACGGATAAGTTTCAACCCGCGCATCCGGCACCAGAAGATTTCGATGCGTTCTGGGCCGCACAAAAGGAGCGTCTTGCCGCTTCGCCGGCGAGTCCGGTCATTGAGCCACTGACTCCGGAGCAATTTGAGCTGGAAGCCAAAAACCCGGACCACCGCAATAAGATCAATCGCATCGCCGAACGCTTTACCTACGCCAATGTCGAAATTCCCTGCCTCGATGTGGAACCCGTGCGCGGCTACTACAGCGCGCCAAAAGACGCCGCGCCCGGCAGTTCCCCGGCAATTATCCTATTTCACGCTGCCGGCGTCAATGGCGGTTGGTGTCGCTCCAGCCTCGTGCAAACCTTGTCCTATGCCGAAAAATACAACGCCATCGTGATCGACATCAACGCCCACGGCATGCTCAACGGACAACCGCAATCATACTACGACGAGCTCGCCAAAGGTGAGCTGAAGGACTACCGCTATCTGGGCAATCAAAGCCGTGACGATTTTTATTTCCTCGGCATGTTCCTACGCCTGATGCGTGCGATCGACTTCCTCTGCGCTCAGCCGGAGTGGGATGGCCAGCACCTGATCGCCTATGGCATCAGCCAGGGCGGTGGCCAGGTAATCGCTGCCGCCGGACTCGACGAGCGAGTGTCCGCCGCAGTTGCCATCGTGCCCGGCCTGTGTGACATCTCAGGCGATGCCTCCGGCTGGCCCGGCTTGGGCAAAGTCGAAGCCGGTACGCCCGAGGGCGACGCCATCGTCAACACGATGCGCTACTTTGACGCCGTCTACTTCAGCGCTCGCGTCAAGGCCGATATGCTCTTGTCGGTAGGCCTGATCGACACGACTTGCCCGCCGCCCGGAATTTTTGCCGCCTATAACCAACTGCCTTCACCGAAGCGCATCATCAGCGTGCCCAACCAGGGGCATCATCAAATGTCCGTTCCGACTGCCCAGCTACGTCGGGAATACGAGGGCTTCATCATGGAGCACTTGAAGAAGTGACATTAGCGCCGATAAAGTCTATAACCAATAAGACCTTCACTCTATGCAAAACCCAAACCAACTCCGAAAGCGGGCCGCTGCCCGCACCGCTCGCCACAGCGGTTTCGCGTTGGTGATTGCGATCCTCCTCATGGCCATGATGGTCCTGTTGTTAATTTCTTTAACAACACTGACCCGGGTCGAGACCGAGCTTTCCACCCAGAAAAAGCAGTCATCCATTGCCCGACAAAACGCCCTGTTCGCGCTCAACGTCGCCATCGGCCAATTGCAGAAATATGCGGGCCCCGACCAGCGCACCACCGCCAGCGCCAACATCGACGCGACCCTGGCGAACACCACCACCGCCAACGGCAACTGGATCGGCGTTTATGGCAACGCTGCCCCCATCGACTATGCCGAGAAGCCATCAACGGTTGCCGAAACCATTACCAGCTATGCCAACGCCAAGGGCTCGCAGGCAGTGCTCCTAAACTGGCTGGTCAGCGGCAATGAGAACGTCAACTTCACCCCGGAAAACGACGTCGCCGCCGACGGGCATATCCTCAATGCTCCCAATGCATTTTCCTTCTTACCAACGAGCGCAGTCGACCTGACTCAGGTCAACGCCAAGCCCGATCCGAATGACACGCAGGTGCTCCTCATGGGTGCGGGCACGGCCTCATCCACTGAAGATTTCGTTGCTGCCCCGCTGGTTGATATTGAGGACGGCGATGCTGCCACTACCACCGGGCGCTACGCATGGTGGATTGGCGATGAAGGGGCCAAAGCCAACGCGACACTCGATATGGCCGATGCCAACAATTACGACAAGGCATTCGTTGCCGCACAGCGCTCGGCTATCGAACTCATTGACAAGGCTGGTGCCGACCGGTTTGACCCGGATACGCTCATTGCCGATAATTTCAACCCAAACTCCAGTGCGTTGCCGCTGCTGAACTCCCTCAACGAGCTCTCCTTTCTGGCGACCAATGATTCCGATGCCATGATCAACGCCATGCGGGCCAATCCGCATGCGATCACTATTCATTCGGAATCTCTCCTCGTAGACAGCTATGCTGGCGGATTAAAAAAAGACCTCTCAGCATTACTCACCACCGAGGTCACCACGCCCGCCGACACCGATTACATCTTTACGCCGGATACTGACGACGCCAACGACACCTTTGCCGTCCCCACCTGGGGAGCTCTGCGTTCTTTTGTGCAAACCACGGTGCCCAACACCGGCGGACTGGAGCCGCGCGTGCCCACAACCACTGATGTCGGTGTGGCGCCTGTGTTAACCTATTTTTCTCTCGGCATGCGCTATTATGCACCAAGCGCCCGGGTCCCCGGCTCCCCCATTCGCCTCGCCCTGATGCCGCTGGTAGTGTTGTGGAATCCCTACACCACGCCAATCAACGCGCACACCTATGAAATAGGCATTAACCGCCGCTATCGCGCCTGGTATCAGCTTCAGGTTTACAACGATGGCACGGGGGAATGGGAGCATAAGGAAGCCGTTAACTTCGGCTCCGGTGCCTCGCTGAGCCAATACCCGACCGAATCCTACGTGCGCTTCCAAATCGATTGCCCCGAAATACCGCCGGGTGCTAGCTTGATCTTTACGCTGCAAAATGACCAAAGCGGCGTGGCCTACGATGCCGACCGCAATGGCCCGGCGAACAACATCCTCACCAACGGCCTATACGCAGCGGGCCATGTCTATCTGGACTTCGGTTCAAACACCGCGAGGTTCGAAGCTGACGAGGTCGACGCGCAATTCCGCGTAAGCGGCTCGCGCATGGTCGACCCCGTCACGGACTCCTTCGGCATGTCCGGCGGGGAAGTCGCGGTTTACTTCGGTGAAGCCATGCAGCAAGCCCCACGTGGCTACGACACCTCGGACAACAACGATAAGCAGTGGCACCAGACCATTACCCGACTCTCACCTGCCCAAGACAGTAATAACAACCTCCACAACAACCGCAATGAGTTCCTGCAAAGCCCCGCACCGCTCGATGACTACCTAGTGCAGCCCAGCTCGGTGATGTATGTGGAAAGAAACTTTGCGGCGGCACCTCCTTCGTCCCCCATCTTTCCGGACGTGCGCTGGATCGCACAGGGCAACCCCCGCTCACTCTACATCACAGAGTCCGAGGGTGACTCCAGCGTGAACCCGTCGAACTTCAGCGCAGGCGGAGGTATGGAAAGCCCATGGATGACTTTTAACGCCGAAACGTCCGGCAAACGCGCTTCCGCCGGAACTAGCTTGGATTCGGTCACGGACATCGTCGATGCTACGTTGTTTGAATTTCGCTCCGAAAATATGCCGCTGATGTCACTGGGGCAGTTGCAGCACGCTAACTTATCTTACATCAACACTTATCCGGCCTACCCCATTGGCAATAGTCTGGCGGACTACCATTTCCTCGATAACCGCGGTGAAGTGCGAGTCGTTTACGATGGTGCCAGCGGGCTAGTCACGCCGAGTGATAAAATCACCTCCTACTACGACATATCCTGGCTGCTCAATCGAGCGCTGTGGGATCGCTACTTCGTCTCGACCATTCCCTACGAAGGCACCGGCATATCCACTGACACCAATGTAAGCCCCATTCCGTCCGAGTTGCCCAATCCGCGTATCGCGGAAAATGGTCGCTTGAACGATGAGGATTTACGCGATGCCGAACTCGCCGCCTCCGGGCTCAGCCTCAAGGGCGGCTTTAATATCAACAGTACTTCGGAGCAAGCATGGCGCGCCATTCTGGGCGGGCTCAACCAACTGCCATATGATCCGGTTGCCGATGAATCATCCGCCGTGGAACTCGGCTCCGCCCTCCCCCGCTTCAGCCGCCCGACAGAGGCACCCGATGTCGATAACTCGCAGGCTTGGGCCTGGCAAGGCTATCGCCAATTAACGGATGAGCAAATCGCCGAACTAGCGAAAAATATCGTCACCGAAATCCGCAACCGCGGCCCGTTTGTATCGTTGGCTGACTTCATCAATCGTCGCCTGACGGACAATCCCGATACGGTTATCGACGAACGCTTCAAAGGCGCGCTGCAGGCTGCCATCGACGCCACCATGTCCGGCACGCCCGCAATAAACAGAGGTGAGGATCTTGCCTACGGGAATTCCGGCACCAACCCGTTCCACCACCCATCCGCAGATCTGCCCAACTACCGGGGCAACAAATTCGACTTGGAGCTAATGCAGGGCTACGAAGGCACCCCCGATGGCGAAGTTCCTTATGGATCGACGTCTGCCTTCGCGCCACAATTCCTCACGCAGGCCGATGTGTTGTCCGCCATTGGCTCTGCCTTAACCGCGCGCTCGGACACGTTCGTCATCCGTACTTATGGTGAGGCAATCAATCCACTTACCCAAGAGACGGAAAGCCGCGCTTGGTGTGAAGCCGTCGTCCAACGGCAAATTGATTACATCGACGCCGACGCGAATTCACCCGAAGACAACTTGAACAACTTGAATCAGCAAAACCGGTTGTTCGGTCGTAAATTTAATATCATCTCGTTTCGATGGCTCACTCCAGAAGAAATCTAATGCGCCCCAACCTTGGTTTAAAATCATGCCTCTGCGGCCTGCTTTGCACACTGGCAGGCGTCAGCGCTCAGGCGCAAGATACCACAAACAGCTCGGCCAGCTTTCGCACCCTGGCCCTGGGGAAAACCCTGTCTAACGTATTTTACGATTACGACGGCGAAGCTAAAAGCCTCATGGCGGGCAGCACAGGATTCTCCGCGCCGTATAAGGCCGACATCGGCCAGCGCGTCGATATCTACCGTGAGGTTCCCGGCGAAAAGCCCGGTGATCCACCACAGAAGCTCGACATCGCCGACTTCACGTTGGATGACACCGGACCGTATTTAATCTTGTTTCATGTCAACCCGCTGAAGACCGACGAAGTGCACATCAAAGTCGTCGACGACTCTTGGGAAATTCACCCAACGGGCTTCATGCGCGTGTTTAATTATTCGCCGCGCCTGGCGATGATCAAAGTAGGCGATGAAGTGGCCGAGCTCGAAACCGCGGAGTCTCACCAGTTCCCTTACTCCAACAAATTGCAAGTGTGGCTACAGGCCGCCGTGCTCGACAAAGAAAAGTGGAGCCTACGCGTCAGTGCTCCGCAAGTGCTGATTCCCAATTCGCGCTCAACGATTGTCCTCGTTGATCAAGAGCCATCAGAAGACCGTCCGGTGACCGAGGAATTGCTCGTGCGTAACTTTATCGAACGCGCGCCGAAGCCGACGAATTAGCACAGCGCACTTACTGGCCAGCATCGCGTTCAGCAATGAGTGCCTGCACCTGCTTACGGGCCCGCAGGCCGCCCCAGTACAGCAGCCCGCCGGAGGCCAGGATGAATCCGGAAACGAACAAGATGCACACGCGGTCCATCCAATCGTTCGGCACGAATAAAATCAACAGCACCGCTGCCCCCACACCAAACACCGCCTTGGCCAACACAAAATACTGATCGTAGTCGATGTTGGTCGAGCCGACTTCTTTCTCATAATCGATCGGCGTGTGCATTGTCTCGAAGAACTCATCTACATCGGCACGCGCTTGCTCCGAGGTCGATCGGTAGAACAGCCGGCAAATAATCGTCGCGGCCAATCCGAAGATTAAAATCCACATCGTGCGCTCTTGAATGGTCCATTCTTCTCCCGTTGAATGCTGCAACCCAAACGACCATATCGAGGGCAGCATGCAGCCGCCAAAAATCGGGAAATAAGACCACTTCGGCAGCTTCTTGATCCATAGACCCATCAACATCGGAAAGCCCATCGGCACACCGATCACTGAGCCGAGGATCAAATAGGCGTCAAAGAGTGCAAACTTCGTCTGGCTGGCAATCAGCAGACCGTAGGTGATGATGATAGCACCCAGCACAATCGTTGACAGGTGGCAGATGCGAATCTCGGTCTTCGGCGCCAGTTCATTTTTGTAGCCCAACGCACCACGTAAACGCGGCACAATGTTACGTGCGATGTTGCCCACCTGCGCATTGAGGCCGGAATCCATACTACTCATCGTAGCCGCAAACATCGCAGCAATCAGCATACCCAGCATACCGTTAGGCAGGAGCTTCGTCGCGATAAAAGCATAGGAGCTCTCCGACGGTTTATCCAGACCACTACCCATCAGCTCTGTCTCAAACATGAAGCGTGCGACCATAGGCGGGATAAACCACACCGCACTGCCAACGGCCATTGTTGCAAATGCCCACCAGGATGCGCGGGAGGCTTCGCGGCCGTCGCGCGCTGCGATGTAACGCCCCGCCGCGCTCATGCTGATCTGCGAATAGATCTGCATGAAGAACACGACCACGGCCCATTGGTAGGTAAAGCGATCTCCCTGAAATTGACCGGCGTCATTGATAAAGCGGTAATCCTCCGCGACTCGCGGATCACTGAAAAAGTCAATGAACCCACTAAATCCGCCCACAGCCCGCAGCGCCAAAAAGCAGACCAGCAGCGTTATCGAATACATGACCAGCGCCTGCACAAAATCCGTCGCCATGACGGCCCACTTACCCCCGGTCGTCGAGTAGAACGTCACGATGACGCCAATCACAATCAGCATAGTCACCAAATCGATCTTCAGTACGGTGCTCGCAAACAATGAGAGCGCGTAGAGCTGGATCGCCGCGCCGAAGGGCCCAAGGAACACACCAGAGATTGCGGAAAACTGTTCCACCGCGGTGCCGAACCGCGTGCGCACAACATCCGCCGTGGTGTAGGCCCGCGTTTGCCGAAACCATTTACCCAAGAACAATCCACCAATGGCAAAGCCCAAGCAATTGGCCGCGTAAATGATGAGCAGGCTCGGCCCGCCTTCGTAGGCTGCAGCCGCATTACCCGTGAAGGTAAACGCGCTGATGCCGCTCATCAGCATGCTTGTGCCGACCATCCACCAGGTTCCCTGAGCGCCGCCGCGAACGAAGTCGCTCAGGTTTTTATTAAAGCGGGCAAACAGCCCCCCGAGCAGTAACAGGACGCCGAGGTAAACCGCGAGGGTAATGTATTCAACTTTCATAACGGGGAATCCCCAAGTCTTTCACTATTGGCCGGCACGCATTCCATCGGTCAGAACTACCGGCTCATCACGATCATCAATCGCCGTAATTTCCCATACGCCATCACTGCCCAACCGGGCGGCAAAGTCGCGGGGTTCCTTGGATTGGAATTCAAACCCGGCAAACGAAATCTGCTGCGCGCCCATGGTGATAAGGGAACTTACAGCGCCATCGATGGTGCGCAAGGCAACCGCTTTGGCCTGCAGGTTTGCAGCACCCAACATGATGGGCTGCTCCGGCTTCTCAGGTTGCCACGCAACCATATCCGTCCACTCGCCATTGCTTACCGTGAGCTGACAATAGTCCGGCCCACTAGCGATCACTTTGGTTTCGAGCGGTTGAACGGCACTGCCCTTGGCAATGGGTTGAAGCAGCGTGGCAAACGACAAGTCGCTGCCTTCTTGCGCAATGGCATAACCGAGGTGGCGTTCCATCTTTACGTCGACTTTTTCTTTCGTTGGTTCGCGCGGTGAAAACTTCTCCGCTGGGACAAGCGACCGGACAAACAAATCACCTTTCTTGCCATTGATGAGTAGCCCGCCATCTGATGCAGTCGGCTCATAGCGGAAGTGCGCCAGCCACTCTACAGCTACCGGTGAAGGCGCACGGATGTAATCGAACACAAGGATGTACTCGCTGCGGTGGTGCAGCACCGCGCGCTGCACGTCACTGACGTCATTATACGCACCCGCCAGGTCCGCCGTTGCCCAACTCCAATCCGGGGCCGATAAAAATGATGTCACCACCGCCTTGGCGTCGTTATCGAAACGCTGGTTCTTGCCATTTATCAAAAGCGTAGCATGCGACTCGGTGGCGTTGGAAAAATACTCCCAGCGCGGGCCGTGACGTTGCCAGAAATTACTCTCGCCGCCGCCCTTGCCGTAGCCCGGCGCGGTCAGCAGCCAATCATCCCCGAAGGCCAGCGTCAGCGCGCCAGCATCCAGGTGGCTGTGGTTGCGGTTCGTATAGCCGGCCTTCATGCTGAGCAGGTAATCATCTTCGGCCCATCCGCTGCGGGTGGTTATCATGTCGTTAACCGTCAGGCGATGGTCCAGCTGTTCCGGTGCGTGCTCCGGCGTCGGTGCCAAGCTGGCCCAAAGCATTTGCAGTGCATACTGGTCGAGCCCGCCATTGAGCGGATAAGCGATATTCTCCGCGAGGTAGGCCGCGTCTGGATCATCGTATACCGAGGCCAGGCCAAAAAGAATGTGATGCGGGCCATGCCAATCGCGCGCCACAGCATCGCCCCAAAGTAAGTTACCCCCCAGCCCGGACGTCGACGCCATCAGTCGGTAGCTCGCCGCATTCTGCAAAAATGGCAAATCGTAAAGCGTCTCCGAATCGATGATTGGACGCGTCGCTTCGATGAACTGCAAGATGTATTCCATCCCGTAAGTCCAGTAAGAGACGCCCTCCACCGAGCTGCCATCGGCCGCCATGCTACGACCGACGTTGATGAAATTCAAGCGCGCTGCCGCCAGCCAAATCGGGGCCGAGGGAATCTCGTCATAAAACGCGATACCGCTGTAAGCCAGCGCTGTGACGCTAACGTGGTTATGGTTCTCCTCGTAACCACGCGCCCAATAGGCATCGCCGTAAAGCGCGCGCAACAGATTCGGCATGCGGCGGGCCATCGTCTGCCGTATCTTCGCCCGCTCGTCGTCGGAGAACAAATCGCGGTGCCAGTCGTAGGCCAATGCAATGCCTCGGCCAATGTGCCCGGCCGCCAAGTCGGCGTTCGCCCCCATCGGCGGATCGTGCCGCCCCCAAGTCTGGTATTGCGTCGCAGCCATCACGAGATCGTGTAGGCGCGCGCGATAACTTTCGTTGTCCGGACGTAAGCGCACGGCAAAGGCGTAGCCATAAATTTGGTTGCCCACATCGCGCTGCCAGAGCTCTTCCCGGGCGCTGTAAAGTGTGCGCGCATCGCCACGGGTGCCAGCCACTTTTTCCGGTGGCAAATACTGCGGGACGGGCTCCTTCAGCAATCGATCAGCTTCTGCAAAAAAGCGCTCACGGTAATCCGCGCGCGCCCCCGCCATGGACTCAATGCCGGATGCGATGGACAACCATTTTTCATTATCATAAAATAGTCGCGGCTCATGTGACTGCACAGCCGACTCCCACTGCGCGGCATGCTCACGCAATGACTCCCCCACCGCTTCAGGGGTGACGTATCCTACCTCGCTACTGCCCCAAGCAGTCAGGCTTAGGAAACAAAAGCACGAGAAAATTCGGAAACCAAATTTCATAAAGCATCAATGGTCACTTGTTCAAATGACACGGGCAAAAGTAAGGTGGGCAACTACGGTTTATGTCGCGCGGTCGTATATTTCAAGGGTAACCACTGCTTCCAATGGCTCACCTTTCAGATAGGCGGTAAGGTTGCGTAATGCCTGTTCACCACAGCGGGCGAATTGATCAGAAGTCGGCCCGGCAATATGGGGAGACAACACGGCATCCGCCACCTGATGGAGCGGCGAATCAGGCTCAATCGGGTCTTCCTGGTAAACATCCAACGCCACGTCGAGACGGCCTTCCGAAGCCAGCGAGGCTAACGCTTTTTCATCAACTACCGCGCCACGCCCGACGTTGACAAACAAGGCTCCCTCCGGCAATTGCTCAAGCACTGCCCGGGTCACCACGCCCTGCGTTTGCTCGTTGAGCGCCTCGCACTCCACCAGGATGTCGCTTTGCGCAAAGAGCGCCTCCAAGCTGTCGCAACGTTGGGCACCATGCTCACCATATAGTTTCTCAGGCGCGCCTTCAGAATAGGCAAAAACGCACACGTCAAATGGTTGCAGCAAACGAATCAGGTTCTGCGCGACATTGCCCATACCATGCAAACCGACGCGCTTACCAAACAGTGTGCGCGTAACAATCGGCGAAGGTTGCCATTCACGCTCACCAGAGATCACGCTGGGCCATTCCGATGAACGACGCAGACCGGATAAAATTAACAGCAGCGCATGCTCGGCCACGTTTGCCGCGACCAGTGTCCCCCAATTCGTAACCACCAGACCATGCTCGATGTATGAGCGCGGCAACAGACTACGCACCGAGCCACTGGCATGGCAAACGTAGCGCAAAAACGGAAAATCTGCCCGCCAATCTTCTTCGAGCAACGGTGTATTCCAGCAGCTGACAATCACCTCCGGCTCGAATTCCAGAATGCTGCCGCGGAAATCTTCCGTGTTGGATTCAAGATCAAATCGACGAATCTCTGCCCCCGCAACGCGCAATCCTTTTGGAAAAAAAAGCGCGAGCTCATCATCCGTTAATGCACAGAGAATACGACGCGTGTTGGCCGAGTCGATTGGGTTAAGTAAAGTCGTCTGCGATTCAGATTCCTGGGGCATTTACGCCATTGTTACCGCGCCAGGATTCAGGAACGAGCCAATCAATGCTCAAACTGTTGACACTCTTCTCGGTAAGGCTTCCAATAAAACCATGAATACACGGGTAACGCTCCGCGATATTGCGGAAGCCGCAGATGTCCACTATAGCACCGTCAGTCTGGCACTTCGCGATCATCCCCGCGTCTCCCAAGCCGTTCGCAAAAAAATCAAAGAGCTGGCGCAGAAAATGGGCTACGTACCGGACCCTGCCCTGTCGGCGCTCAACGCCTATCGCAAAACCAAATTGCCGGTTCACTACAAATCAACGATTGCGTGGATCGACACTTGGGGCGGCCAATATGAACTGCGCGATCAGCCCACGTTCGACGATTACTTCACCGGTGCCTCTGAACGCGCACGGCAGTTGGGCTATACCTTGGAGGAATTCAAACTGCGCGATAGCGAACTAAGCCCCAAACGGCTTTCACAGATATTGGTCAGCCGTGGAATTGTAGGCCTGTTGCTGCCGCCCGTTGAAAACCCCGGCAATCCGCTGGAGCTCGACTACGAGCAATTTTCGACCGTCACATTTGGCTACAGCATCTCACCGCACCTGTTCCACTTGGTGACGAATCACCAATACCACAGCATGAGTCTCGCGCTGGAAGAGCTCGCTCAACTCGGCTATCAGCGAATCGGCGTCTTCCTGCATGAGTATGTGGATAGTAAGACAGACAACGCCTACACCTCCAGCTATTGGCGCTTCCAACAACGCCACCCTGAGCGAGAGCACATCCCAGCCTGTATCGTGCCCGATGAGCAAAGCGACCGCGACGCCCTGGTCGAGTGGATCGGCAAACACAAACCCGATGTCATCATTAGCGATACGGATGAACCCACGACCGAGATGTTAGCGATGCTGGGACTGAGCGTTCCCCAAGACATTGGCTGTGCATGGCTCAGCCAAAGTGGTGAGAAAGACGTCCGCGCCGGCATCGACCAGAAGGGCCAGTTGATCGGGCAAACCGCCGTCGACTTCCTCGTGGGTATGTTGCAGCGCGGCGAGCGCGGCGTTCCGGAAACCCCGATTCGCATGCTCGTGGAAGGCACTTGGCGCCCCGGCCAAACCTTACTACCACAATCGCAGCTCAAAGAGCGGCGCAAAAAAGGCCGGCAAAGCTAAACCTAGCTGCCGGCCCTTTTCAAATCAGTGGGGATCCCCCAACCCCCATCTGACAATACTATACTCAAAAAATTATTCGATACTCGCCGTGAGAGGTGTTGAGTCATCCACCAACTCAAGCGACACATCGTCTACATAAAAGCTTCCACTGGCTTCCCAAACGAACAGCGAGACATTCATCTTGGCCGTATCGGGAGATGCTTCGAACACCGCCTCTAATTTCGTCCACTCGGTCGGCATCACCTGGCCATCAAATACACTGATGTCCTTACCACGCATTACCTTGTCATTGGCCCCCAAATAGAGAATACCGTCGGTCGCGTTGTCCCAACCAACTTCGGTGGCAAACATCGTGACGCGCAACAGAAAGCCGGGTGAGCTAACGCTTGGCTGAAAGTCTTCACCGGCCTTAACCCAGGCAGTCACCCGGTAGCGCTGCCCCGGCATGAACACTTGGTCTTTAACGTAGTTCACAATGCCGTAGCGAACGGCCTCGGGCGAAGTCAAGACAGCCGCCGAAGTTCCGCCATGGGGATCTTCCAAGGTGATCGACCATCCACAACCACTAACGGAGGCATCCCCCGGTGCGAATAATGACCAATTGCTTTCGCTCTCTTCGAAGTCACCATTGTAGAGCAAATTCTCAGCCTGACAGGTCATGACTGCGAAAGCAGACGCCGCCACCGCAACATTGAATAAGCTAAGCAATTTCATATTCAGCAATATTTTATATTAATACCCCAGTAACAAGGCCCCTATATAACTATTGGTCAGAATGAATCCGACTTAGCGACGACGCTTGATGAAAGCGAGCACCCCCATAAGACCACCAAGGATCAATGCAATCTCCGACGGTTCTGGAATCGCTGCGAAACTCAGGTTTAAAGCGCCTCCGGAGTTGTCTAGGTTGGCAACGTAGTTTGCCGTGTCATAGCCCGTCACGGTTACATCACCGAACGTGCCGCTGGCGAAACCGCCGATCAGCTCGTAGCTATTCTCGTAGTCAAAACCAGCACCAAGGCTGAGTGCAATGGTCGCACCTTCAATGCTGTAGATGCCCGAACCGGAACCCAGAATTTGGTCCATATCCGTGCCCACATCAAAGTTTAGCGTGCCACCGGTAACGGTGAAGTTTTGATTAGTTGCGACATTGAGCGTGCCAGCTGCACCTACGCCTCCAGGAGTGATCGAGCCAGAGCTCATCGAAAAGTTACCCGAACCGAGTGTAATGCTTTCACCAGCATCGTTCTGCAAATCACCGCCATTTACGATGACAGCGGAAGAGTTGTTTAGGTTGTTGCCGAGAATGAGCGTGCCACCTGAAACCGTCGTGGTTCCAGTGTAGTTCAGCGTGCTGAAAAGACGCTGTGAGCCATCACCAGTTACGACGAGGTTCATGTTGTCCTGAATCGTCGCATTGAAATTATTCACCGCGCCAGTCTTGGTGTTGATAGTTAGCGTGGCGTTCGAGCTGCGAATCGTGCCGCGGCCTTCCAAACCAGCCAGCTCCTGATTGACATTGAGCATGCGGAACGTGGTGTTCGTCGTCATGTTCAAAGTCGTGGTCACGGGCAATGCGTTGCTAACGCCGTCGGACAGGAAATAGGCGTTATTTTGCAAGAAGGTGTCGCCAGTGTAGCTCGCTGCGGTCTTGATGTTCAGTCGACCACCGTTGTTATCGGAAGTCAGCGTAAAGTCGTGATCGCCGGTTAGCGTGGAGAACAAGTCGATGTCACCCGTGCCAACAATCGTCACCTGCGACACATCGATGGAGAAGTCATAAAGGCGCAAAATCTGATCACCATTCACACTGGTGCGCGTGAGGTTCGTGGCAACAATGTCGTTTTGCAAAGTCACATCCGCCGAGGCGGCAAAACCATCGAAAATGGCGGCGTTGCCATCAGACCAGGCAACGCTGGAGCCGCCATTGTCCCAATTCAAATCGGTCGTGTTCCAGTTACCATCGCCGGGGAGATTCCAAGTCAGGTCAACAGCGGAGCTGACGTTGGCAATAAGGAGCAAAGCGCCGGTGGCGATAACTGCGTAGCGATTCAACGCGAGGGGTGAGTAGTTTTTCATAATTCTATAAGGTTTAGGGGTTGTTTTGGTGGAAGAATTTAATCTATGACGTCCATTCATAGATAGACAACGAGATTGAGCAAACTCACCATTGCTCAAACTGTTGCGCAATGACATCTATGTGGACATACAAATGACGAAAACCCTGCGAAGCGGTTGGTAAATCCATCTCCTTAGCTTCCTCCAGCCTTGCCGCATCCACATACAAAAACTCCGCGCTATAATTGGTATAGCGCGGAGTCTATAAATTTGAATGGCAGTCGGCCTTTAGTGGCCGGCTGGGGCGTCGAGGTAGTGGCCCTCGATGAGTGCGTTGTAGCCCGCGTATTTGTAGAGCTCGTGGAGAGTTGGCATGTTGTAAACGCGGTTAATGACCACCTCCAGCGTGGCTTTGTTATCGACCAAGGCCATGCCGTAGTGGACTAGTTCTGTCGCAATTTTGCCGAAAATATGCACGCCGAGAATGACCTGAGTTTCGCGGTCGGCGACGAGCTTCAAGACGCCTTTTTTCACACCCATGATTTTGCCGCGGGGCATGTCCACGTAGCGAGCGCGGCCGATGACGACTTCGTGGCCTTTGTCCTTAGCCTCCGCTTCGGTCAGACCGTAAACACTTACTTCAGGTATCGTGTAAATACCATACGGGAAGTGCTCGGTGAGCTGAAGCTGGTCCGCGAAGCCAAACATATGGGACACGACTACACGGCCCTGGTCCATGCCTGTGCTGGCGAGTGCGGGGAAGCCGATCACGTCGCCCACGGCGTAAATGCTCGGCACGGCGGTGCGGTACTCTTTATCGACGACAATATTGCCGCGCTGGCCAATTTCCACACCGACCTCTTCCAGGCCGATACCCGCGCATTGACCGGAGCGACCAGCCGCGTAGAGGAACATGTCCGCCTGGATTGGATCACCATCTGAAAGCTTGGCGTGGACGTTAAATTCGTGCTCATCCGGCAAAATCGTCACCTCGTCAATGCGCTGGTTGAAGATGAACTCGATGTTATCCGTCTTCATGCTTTCGACGAGCAGGTCGCGAATTTCCGGGTCGAGGAAGCTCAGGATGTCCGGGTGGCTGTTCACCAGCTTCACCTTGACGCCCATGATGCCAAAAATCGTCGCGTATTCGCAGCCAATAACGCCGGCTCCAACAATGACCATCGACTTCGGGATGCCTTTAATGTTCAGAATCGTGTCCGAGTCGTGCACGAACTTACCGTCAAATGGGATGCCCGGCGGGTGGAACGGGTAAGAGCCAGTCGCGATCAGGATATTGTCGGCCTCGATCAGCGCATCGTCCTCGCCGAAGACTTGGACGCGGTTTGGCGTAATCACCGAGCCCTTGCCCTTGTAAACATCGATATTGTGGAGCAGAAAATTCTTCTCAATGCCGAGCTCCTGCGAGTCCTGCACCTCGTTCTTGCGGAAGAAAAAATCCTCGGCATTGGCGGCGTGCTTTAGCTCCTTATCGACGCCCCACAACCCGCTTTCATTGCGGCCGGAGTAATACAAAGCCGTCTCCTTCAAGGTCTTGGAGGGCAGCGTGCCGGTATTCGTGCCCGCGCCTCCCAGCATGGACTCTTTTTCGACCACTGCAACGCTCTTGCCGTGGTAGGCGGCTTTCACCGCGGCTTTTTCCCCAGCGGGGCCCGATCCGATCACAATCAAGTCATAGTGCTTCATGGCTGAGCAAACCGTATAGCACATCCCCACCCCATGGGAAGCGCAAGTTCACGCAAACCGCAGATTTCTTTCGGCAACGCGATGTCACAGGCCCATTTCCATAGAGCCCATTCGCTTCAAATTCACATGAAGCTCAGTTTTGGACGCTTCTCGTGTGGAAACGCCTCCTCCAGCAGCGGAGCTTTGGGCCGGGCCGTCACCGATGCGTGACGATAAATCTGCCCCGTGTTCGTCATGACCTGGATCGCGCGGTCGTCCCAAATTTCAATCACGTAGGGGTCAAGCTCGTTGGTAATTTCCATGTCCGCAAGCTTGTGCTTTTTCAGCCATTTGCGGATTGGCGGCAGGTATTCCTCGTGCGCGGCGCGGGCCGTAAAAATTTTCACCTTGCGGCCCTCTTCGCGCCAGCGGCGCACACGCGCCATCATGTCGGGGATTGGCTTGCCGATGTGACCAATGCCGCGCCAGGAGGCAAACTTTGCTAGGGTGCCGTCGAGATCAACGCCGATCCACGGTGTGGTGTCGACTGGGGTCGCTTCTTCGGTTGCTGGCGTATCGTCGGTCTTGGGCTGGAGTTGGCTCATGAAAGTAAAGGCTCAAACATATCACACGACAGCGTCGGCGCAATGCCTATTGTGCGACGCCCGTCCCGCCCTGTGGGGTCTCCATGCGTGCGCTTCTGGCCGCGCGAACCGAGACACCCACGCTCGAAAACAACATCAACAGCGCGGCCACCACCGGGTGCAAAATCCCGCCCGCGGCCAGCCCCATTCCCAGGAAATTATACGCGCCAGCAAAGAGCAGGTTACCCCGCACCGCGCGGCGAACTTTGCGAGACAAAGTTAACCCGCGTGCAATCGGCATCAGCGAGTCGCCCATCAGCACGGCGGGCGATGCCGCGCGGCTCAAGTCAGCCCCCTGCCCCATGGCGATTGATGCATCGGCATGGCTCATCGCAGCCGCGTCGTTCAGGCCGTCACCGACGAAGACCACACGCTCGCCACTGGCCTGCCAGGCGGTTACGCGATCCAATTTATCGGCCGGCGTCAGCCCGCACTCCACCGCCACGCCCGCGAGCTCGCGTTGCGCGGGCTTCGGGTCACCGGTTAGAATCGACAGCGTCACGCCCTGCTCTTGCAAGGCGCGCAAAGCGGGCTCGAGGTCGGGACGCAGTTGCTCACTTAGATCAAAGGCAGCAGCGAACTCGCCATCCAGGCTGGCCAGCACTTCGCGTTTGCTCCCCAGCGTGCGCGTGCGGGTCAGCACATTGCCGGATAAACTTTGCTCAACAAAGTCCCGACTGCCGATGCGGAGCCTTGCTTCGCGACCGGAAAGCAAACGCACCACGGCTTCGACGCCATGGCCCGGATGCTGCGTGACCTCCAGCGGCTCGATGTCGATTGCCTCGACTTCGATCTGCGCCAAGGCGCGCGCTACGGGATGCGGACTCAGGCTCTCTACGGCGCGGACTGCGGCAAGCAGCTCATTACTTTGCGATGCAAAGCTTGGTGCGACCTCCATGTCTTCCACGCGCAGGGACTCAAAGCTGAGCGTGCCTGTTTTATCAAAGACAATGCGATCCGCCTGCGCCAGTTGGTCGCCAAAATCGCCGGTCCGCACCGTCAAGCCCAAGCGGGAAAACTGTAGCAACTGGCTCCACACCGCAATGGGTGTCGCCAGCCCCAGCGCGCACGGGCAGGCCACCAGCAGCACGGCCATCGCGTTAAAGAGAGCCGTCGTCCATGGGCCGATCATGGCCCACGCCAGAAAAGTCACAGCCGCAATCGCAATCACACTCGGCACAAACCAACGCATCAAGCGATCGGCCTGCAGCTGCAATTCGGATGGCTTGAGGCGCGCCTGCTCCACGGCTTCGAGCACGGCGTCGATCCGCCGCTCACCGGTCAGTGCGCGCGGCTCGATCACGAATGTGCCGTCCACCGAATACGAACCGGCCCAGACCTGATCACCCGGTTGTCGGCGCGTTGGCGCGAGTTCTCCCGTCACGGCGGTGTCGGTAATGTCCCCCACCCCGGAGCGGATCACGCCATCGACCGGCACCGGCTCGCCGGGCGCAACGGACACCTCGGAGTCATTGGCCAGCTCGGCCACGGGCACGCGGCGACGCTGCCCACAGCAGGTTTGCAAATACGCAAAGTCAAACGCGTCACGCAGCTCGCGAACGGCGTCCAAGGCACGCTCGCGGGAACGCGAGCCGAGCGTTTTACCGACGGTGTAAATCGCGAGCACGATGGCGACGACTTCATAATAGACCGAGCCTTCGCCGGTCAGTGTCGCCGTCAGCGAGGCCCCGAGCGCCCCTAGCGCACTGATTAAAAACAAGGCCTCTACGGTGATGCGCTTTTCGCGCATGGCCTGCCACGCGTTCTGCAAGAGCGGCGGTGCGAGCAGCGCGATCACAACCAGCGCCGAGATCAGCAGCCCCATGTGCAGCACCCAATAGATCGGCTGCTCCTGCGTGAGCGGCGTCTCCGAGGTGTTCAGGCCGAGGCCAAAGATCATCCCCTGCCCGGCCATCACGGCGGCAACGCCGACCTTGAGCCACGTCATCGTCCAGGCGCGCTCATCCTCCGTCACCCCGGGCGAGGCATCGGTATGGCAACAGCTGTTGGGCAAATCGTCGGCCATCGAATCCACCACGCAACACGCAAAGGTTAGCCTTGGCAATCTCCCGTTGCCGAATTACTCCGGCTTGTCCGCAGGCTTGATCACAATAGGCAAGCCTGGCCCGGCACCGAGGTATTCCTTGGCCAGTCCGTTGACTTCGTCCAGCGTGATCGCTTCGTAGTCGGAGGCCAGTGTCCGCGCCCAGTCAAGCTGCTGCGGGTAAACCGTAGATCCGGCCAACACGCGCTGCAGCCAATAGCTGTTTTTGCGGACGTATTCCTCGACGTATTTTTGCATCGGCAGCACGGCGCGTTGCAGCTCGTCTTCGGTGATGTTGCCCTCGCCCAGGTTTACGCCCAGATCGCGGATGATGCTCACGACGGTTTCCACCTTATTCGGGTCGGCAAAATTCAGGCCAAACATATAGCCGTAGTCGTCGTAAATTTCGCTGGAGCTGTTGCGCGCGTAGGGGCTGTAGCCTTCGCCAAGTTTCTCGCGCACTTCCAGGCGCAAGCGGTCACGAAAGATACTCGCCAGCACGTTGAGGCGACGCGTGCGCTTGATGTCCCAGAAGTCCGTGGTCGGCCAATAGACTGAAGCCAGCGCGCGTGGAATGTCCGACTCAAACGTGAAGACCTGCTCCTGCGTTTCCTGTGGGAAAGCCACGCCCTTGCGCTCGGATTTGTAGAGATCCTGCTCGGCGCTGCGCTGAGGCAAGGCACCGACCGTCTTTTGCACCAGCGGCAGCGCGGTCTCGAAATCCACATCGCCAACAATGCTCACCTCGAGGTAGGCGCTGGTCAGCGCAGGGGTGAGCCAAGCTTTAAGCTTGTCCATACTTTGCGATGCAAAGTCACTCTCCGATGGAAAGCCAAAGCGGAAGTTATCACCCGCAATGTATTTGGCCACCTGATTGCCCCAGACGCCCTCTACGGTTCGCTCGACCTGGATCGCCATTTCGTCGTAGGCCTTCCGGGCCTGCCGCGCAGCCTCCTCCCGGTAGCCAGGCGCGGTCAAGTAAGCGGCGAGCAGCTCGAGCTCGCGCTCCAAATCCTTGGGCGTAGTGCCACCGGCGAGGGTGAAAAACTCTTCGCCCACGGAGAAAGAGCCACCCACGCTTTGCCCGGCGAGCACGCGCTCCATCTCGTCGACCGAGAGCGCTTCCAGCCCCCCGGCGGAGAACGCCATGTTCGCAAAGGTCGCGATGCCTTTTTGGTCGGCGCTCATGGCCAGCTCACCCCCGCCAAAGCGGGCGACGACCGATACCGAATTCGCCTCAAAATCGGTCTGCTTGAAGTTGAAGCGGACGTTATTTTCAAAGGTCACCTGCCAAATGCCGAGGTCTTCAATAAACTTCTTTTCCACGACTTTGCCGGGTTCGCCAAAGTTCGTGTAAGGCCATGTCAATGCCTCGCCCACTTCGGGCGCGGTTACCCCCGTCGCGGCGCTCGCAGTAAAGGCTTTGGCCAGCTCGGCGTCGCCGTTTTCCAGCTCCAGATTTCCGCTGACGAAGAGGAACCGGCCACCGCCATCCCAGACTTTGTCAAAGGCGGCCTGCGCGGAATCTGGCGTCAGTTGTGCCATGGCCTCCTGCGCGATGGAGAGGTCGGTCTCCGGCGAGGTAAACACGTAATCCCGCGACATGCTGCTAACGATGCTAGCCGAGAGATCGCGTGATTTGCGGGTCGGCGCGGCCTTCACGGCTTCCTCGTAGTCATTGATAATCTTGGCCTTTACTTCGGCCACTTCCGCCTCCGTGAAGCCAAACTCCAGGGCGCGGCGCAGCTCCTGCTCAATCACGGCAACGGCGTCCTGCCATTGCTCAGGCTTGCAGGTCAACTCGATGCCGCCGATCTCGAAAAAGTCCAGGTAGTCCCAGAAGAAGGCATTGCCCGTGGTGAACGGTGCGCCCTCCTGCTTGGCGAGGATCTCCAGTCGGCGGGTCACAATGCGATTCGCCGCCGCGGTAATCATGTCGCGGACGCGCACCTCACGGCTGTCCGGCTCGCCGTGATATTCGCGCAGAGTCATTAGGGAAACTTCGGTCGACGGCGCTTCGGGCTCGGAGTGTAGTTTCGTCGCCAGTTGGGGGCGGGTCAGCGCGCCCATATCGATCTCTGGCATCGGCGCGTCCGGGTTTTTCATATTGGCAAACATGTCTTTAATCGTCGCCTCGGTCTTGGCCACGTCGACATCGCCCACGATGATCACCGCCATATTTTCCGGGCGGTACCAGGTCTGGTAAAACGAAACAAATTCATCGCGCGGGGCGTTTTTAATGACCTCTTCCAAGCCGATCGGCAGGCGCTCGGGCATGCGCGCCTCGGGAAACAGAAACTCCCAGTAGGCAACAAACGTGCGGTAGCCAACGGAGTCGCGGTCGCGCTTTTCGCTGAGGATCACGCCACGCTCTTGCTCGATCTCCTGCTCACGCAGTAGCAGGCCGCCCGCGTAATCGCGCAGCACCTGCATGCCCTCGTGGAAAAGCTCAGGGTTGTTCTCCGGCAGCTCCAGCTTGTAAACGGTTTCGTCGAAGCCGGTGTGGGCGTTGGTGTCGGCACCAAAGCTCATGCCCAGGCGTTGCAGGTATTCGATTAGCTCGCCGGGTGGGTAGTGCTCGGAGCCGTTGAAGGCCATGTGCTCCAAGAAGTGTGCAACGCCGCGCTGGCTCTCCGCCTCTTGCAGCGAACCAGCCTCTACGAGCAGGCGCAGGCTTACGCGGCCGGGCGGCTCGTTGTTGGGCATGATCGCGTAGTGCAGGCCATTATCCAGCGCGCCAAACGTGACGGATGAATCCGCCGGCAAGCCCGGGGAAGCGCTGTCTTTTGCCTGGGCAATCGCACAGACCAAGGGGAGGCAAAGTAAAAGGCTGAGGAAGGGTTTTGAAACGAATCTCATGGATAAGGATATTCACGCACAAGGCCTGCTCGCAAGCCAAGGCCAAAAAGTTTGTGTTTCCTTTGACGCCCAGCACGTTATCAAGTTCCCCTTTTTGAGTAATGGGCCCGCAAAATGGCTACAATACTCATCCCATACTGCATATTTAAACCACGAAGAACACGAAGGTCAGATGTTATCGCCGGAGAACGACTCGCAAGTCTGCGGATCATGATCGTGAGAAAATTATAGCTTTAAAAAGCTTTGTGCCCTTCGTGTCCTTCGTGGTTATTTAAAAATGCGTCACGGGTAGTCCGCTCGATTATAGATGATATTTAACGCCGCAATGATCGTCCTTTACCGCATTCTATTTCCCTTTCTGCTGCTGCTCGCCCTGCCCTACTACGGCGCGCGGATGCTCAAGCGCGGCGGCTACGGGAAGGACCTGCGCCACCGGTTTGGGAGGATCGACCCGCTGCCCCCGCGCAAGCCGGGCGTCAAGCGCATCTGGGTTCAGGCCGTGAGCGTGGGGGAAATCCGTGCCATCCAGCCCGTGATTGATGGCCTCAACGAGCGCGCGGATATCGAAATCGTCCTGACCACGACCACCAGCACCGGCTATGCCCTCGCCCGCGAACACTACCGCGACAGTTGTCTGGCAAACGGCATTTTCCCCATTGACTGGCTGCCCTTTTCCGCCCGCACGTGGGACCGCATTCAGCCCGATCTCGCGGTGCTGATGGAGGGCGATCTCTGGCCCGAACACCTGCATCAGGCAAGAAAGCGCAACGTGCCGGCCATCCTCGTCAACGGCCGCATGTCCGACCGCTCCTTCCGCCGTTACCAGAAAGTCGGCGGGCTGGCCCAGTGGCTCTTCGCGCAGATTGATCAAGTTTACGCCGGCTCCACGCAGGACGCCGACCGCTTCCGCGAACTGGGGGTCCCCACCGACCGCCTCGAAACCACGGGCAACATCAAGTTCGATGTCCAGGTAAAGCCCATCCTCGACGCCGCCGAGCGCCGCGCCCTCCGCACCGAGCTGGGCTTCCCCGAAAACGCGCTCGTGCTGCTCGGCTCGTCCACCTGGCCGGGCGAGGAAGTCATGCTTGCGCAGACCCTCCTCGACGCCCGCAAAGACAACCCCAATATCCACCTGCTGATCATCCCCCGCCACGCCGAGCGCCGTAAGGAAATCCGCCGCGATCTGGAGCAATTTCCCTTTCGCTTTGCCTTCCGCACTGAGGAAAAGGCCGACGGCGCGCTGGACATCTATGTGGGTGACACCACGGGCGAGCTCGCCATGCTGAGCCAGGCCGCGGACGTGGCCTTCATCGGCAAAAGCCTGCCGCCGCACACCGAAGGCCAGACTCCCATCGAAGCCGCCGCGCTCGGCCTGCCCATTGTCTACGGCCCGGGCATGGGCAACTTCCGCCGCGTCTGCCAATCCCTCCAGGCCGAAGCCGCCGCCATCCGCGCCACCGACGCCGCCGACGCCCGCCACCAGTTACTCACCCTGCTCCGCGACCCCGCTCAACGCCAAACCATGACCACCTGCGCCCAACGCTGGCACACCAACAACCGCGGTGCTGCGAATCGCGTAGTGGACGCGCTGGTTGGAAAGTTGGGCAAATAGCCTTGAAGTGAATCTTACTCGAAGACGCAAAGGCGCGAAGAAATCCAGTGAATGCCAGATAAGCCGCAGCTTAAAGTTAGTGCGATCCCAAGCGTACTCTGCGGTTATCGATTGGCCGTCTCGATTTCGACACCGAGGTTTAGAAGATGCTTTCGACGGTGGTAGGCCAGCGCAATCATGATGCAATCGGACAACTCCTTGCGAAGGATTGATCGTTGAGGATAGGTGGCGAAAATGCGCCAGCATTTTTTGTCACCTACTCCGAGTAGATCTGCCTTCTTTCGTTCTAAGTGTCGTAGTATCCACTATCCCAGGGTTCAAAGAATGCCATGTAGTTGCCTGGTTGTGCTTCGACTGCCCAAGCATCTCCATCTTCTTCGGGTTCTCGTAGAACTAAACCGAACTCGACTCCGAAACGTTCGATTGAAAATGGTGCGACATTAATTCTCTTAAATTCGATTTGCCCTAAACTATCCAAAATCTCGTAGTAAGAGGCCCTCGCATGTTCCATATCCAATTCTGAGCGTGGCCCGAGGCCCTCAACCTTGGCTTCAAGGAAATTGCCGAGTTCGTCCCAGAGATAGAGTGCAATGTATTCACCACCTTTTCTATCTTTCCATGCTGGCTCAAATGGGCTGGTTAGGAAGAATTGTCTACCGTCTGGCAAACAACCTATATGCTTCGCCGCGTATTCATCGTGATTGATAGAAATTCTACTTGGAGGGCTCATGGTTTTCTTCTGCAGAACAGAATTATTGATCACACCTAAAACTTACGAACTGGGAGTGTTATTGGTGTATTTCATAACTTGAGAGTGGCTGTAATGGTCTTGTTCGTCAAGGTCTCAGCGTATTACGAGTAGTTCTGCTTTAGTGGTCGCTGGTATTTCAGTTCGTAACTTTTGGTGCGATGTTGATAATTGCCCACGTAAATGCGGATATACATTTAGATACCCCTCTGTTGACACCCGAACGGAATATGAAGATCAGCTTGCCATGGATACATCCAGCGCATTGGGTTGGGTGCGAGCCTGTTCGGAGTCCGCGCCGATTCATGCTTGGACACATGGCTTCTTGCGGCGTTTGAAAAAAGCCCCCTCGGGTGTTTGCAAAACAACAGTAGCTATGTTGCCCCAACACAACAGGCTATGTTGCAGCAACAACAGTGGTTGTGTTGAGGAAACAACAGTAGTGGCTTTTTCAAAACATAGCATGCTGCTTTTTGAAAAAGCCCCAGTAGGCTTTTCGGAAAAGAAGCATGGGGCTTTTGCAAAACACAGCGTAGGGAAACGCTATTTTGGCTCAGTTGCTTCAGTTGGCCTGCTCTTCTCTACCGATTGCAGAGATGGCGTCTTCACCTCAAATGAGACGGAAGTTGTTGGGGCTTCCTCTAACTCCTCGAAAGGAAATGTGCCCTCCCTCAACATCTTTACCTGTGTCTGAAAGTCTTCGAGATTTCTCCCTTCGTCCGTCAATAGATCGAGATTTGTATCATCGAGCAGAACGTCAACTTCAGCGTTTGAATAGAATTCTTCGGCAACTTCGAAAGTTAACGCAACGCTAACTGTGACAAAAATTACGAATGCCCAAACCAAAGAACGTCGTTTCTTGCTGCTCGCCATTACCCCTTCGGCAAGAAGCTATCGAGGTCGTCGTCGTCGTCAGAGGTCGAGGACTTGTTCGGGCTGGGCTCTTCGCTGAGGTCGTCATCGTCCAGCGACATGCCCATGTCCGACATGATGTCTTCGTCGGTGGAGGCGGCGGCGGACTCGGCAAGCTTCTTGAGGGCGGCCATTTCTTCGTCGTCTTCGGCCGGAGTCTTTGGCTTGGGCTTAGCGCCCTCTTCGGCTGCCTGGGCCTTCTTGCGAATGTCCATTGCCTCCTGCTCCTTCATGCGCTCCTCATCCTGATGGTGCTTTTCCTGCTGCTTTTGGGCGATCTCGGCATCCGCGGCGGTAATATCAGGCGGCACGGTGCCCACGCCTTCCAGAATCGTCGTGACGCCCTCGGTGACCTTCAGCATCGAGTCCTGGTGAAGCGTATACATGCCGGTGGCCATGGCGATGCGCTTCAGGTCAGCCGTCTCGCGGCCTTCATTGATCGCGCGAACCAGCTCATCACTGTTTTGCATGAGTTCGTGGATGCCGACGCGGCCTTTCATGCCATTGCCGCCACAGGCTTTACAACCGCCTTCGGAGGCGCGGAAAATCGGGTGCGGCTCCCAGTCTGGCATCGCCCGCTTGAGGATTTCCAATTCGTTGCCCTCGGGCATGTATTCCTCCTTACAGCTTTTGCAGACGCGGCGCATCAGACGCTGGGCGCAGACGACGAGCAGCGAGGCGGAAATCATGAACGGCTCGATCTCCATGTCCGTGAAACGCGCGACCGTGGATGGCGCATCGTTGGTATGGAGCGTGGAGAGCAGCAAGTGACCGGTAAGCGCGGCTTCGACGGCGATTTCCGCTGTTTCCTGGTCACGAATTTCCCCCACCAGAATGATGTCCGGGTCCATACGCAAGTAAGCACGCAGCGCGCGGGCAAAGGTCAGCCCGATCTGCTTGTGCATCTGCATCTGGTTGATGCCCGGGATGGTGTATTCGATCGGGTCTTCCGCGGTCTGGATGTTGATGTCCGGCGTGGCAATTTCGCGCAAGGCGGAGAACAGCGTCATCGACTTACCGGAACCGGTCGGCCCGCAGTGCAGGATCATCCCGTAAGGCTGGCGGATACAGTCGCGGTATTTGGACAAATTATACTCCGAGAAACCCAGCGCGGTGATCGGCAAGGCGCTCTTGGTCTTGTCGAGAATACGCATGACGATCTTCTCGCCAAAGTTCATCGGGCCGGTGGCCACGCGCAGGTCGATATCGATGTTCTTCTTCGTATATTTCTTAAAGACGATACGGCCGTCCTGCGGGAGGCGTTTTTCGGCAATATCGAGCTCCGACATGATCTTGTAGCGCGCGCTCAAGGCGCCGGCCACCTGCTTGGGCAGGCGCAGCTTTTCCTGGCAAACGCCGTCAATACGGTAGCGGACAATCAGGTCGTTTTCCTGCGGCTCCACGTGGATGTCCGACGCGCCGAGGACGTAGGCGTCTTCGACAATGCGGTTGGCCAAAGTAATGATCGGCGCGGAGTCTTCGTCTTCCAGATCCTTGCCGCCGCCGGCTTCGGCCCCCGACTCCATCTCGGCACCGATGACGTCCACCAGACCGGAAATTTCCTCGTCGTCCGAGGCTCTCATCTCCGGCGCAGCTGCCGACTGGAAATACTCACCCAACAGGGAATTGATCAACGACTCCGGGGCGACCATGACCTCTTCCAAGTGCAGCTCGGAAACCCGCTCAAACTCCTCGCGGGAGTTGTAGTCGTAGGGGTTGACCATGACCGCGGCGACACTGGTCGGGGTCAGCTTTTTGGTCGGGACCACGCCCGTCTTTTTAATGATGTCCTCGCCAACGACTTCGAGTAGCTTTTCGTCGATCTCCAGTTCGGCCTTATCCAGCACCAGATGGGAGTCGGTAAACTTCGCAATATACATCGCGAGCTTCTCATCCGGCATCTCATACTTCGGGTCGATGAGGCGCTGGATGAGCGGTGCCGTGTATTCGGCGACTTCCTCAAGGACCTTTAAATCGTCGCGGCGGAACTCCGGGTGGATCGCATCAGGCTCTTTGTTGAGCACCTGGATCGCGCCAATGCACTTACTGCCGATCAGTGGCACGGTGACCATCGAATTGACGTCGAAGCCGGTGTCCTTGGCCATGTTGAACATCGGCCGCGTGTTCTCCTTGGACAGCGAGAAAAACGCTGGTTCACCGCGCTCAATCACCTTACCCACGATACCAGTGCCTACCGGTAGCTCCAGCTCCTTGAGCTTCACTTCCTTTTCGGCAAAATCTTTGGCCTTGGCTTGGTTATCACCCCAAAGCGAAGGCGAGTAGTAAACGTGCTTAAAGCGAATTTTGTTCCCCTGCACGAGGTAGAAAGTCATCGACTGCGCCTGAAGTAGCTCAACGATCTTGCTCGAGGTCAGTTCGATGATGTCATCAACATCCTCTGGTTGTGGCTCCTTATTGGAGATAATTTTAAGCAGCAGGGTACGACGAAGCGGTGCAGAGAGTTCAGTGTCAGCCATAGCAGGAAAATATAATTTCAATGGATTGTAACCCTCGGATCAAACATGGCAATCGGTTAATTGAGCCGCCGCCCTAGTAGAATCGCACACTTACCCTTGAAAAATAAGCTGCAAGGTTTATCTTGATATCGAGACAAACATAACATGCAACACACCTCCAGCAACACCCACATCCGTCGCTCTCAGCAGCGCGGTCACGCCGACCACGGTTGGCTGAAGTCATGGCACACGTTTTCGTTTGCCAGTTATTACGACCCCGCGTTCATGGGCTTTCGCTCGTTGCGCGTGATCAACCAAGACATCGTCGCCCCGGGCGGCGGCTTCCCCACGCACCCGCACCGCGACATGGAAATCTTCTCCTACGTGCTTCAGGGCGAGATGGCGCACAAGGACAGCATGGGCAACGAGCGCACCTTGCGCCCCGGCGACGTCCAGCTAATGAGCGCGGGCACCGGCATCACGCATTCGGAGTTCAATCCCTCCAGCGAAAACCCGTTGCACCTGCTGCAAATCTGGATTCAGCCGGCGCAGCGCGGGCTCACCCCCAGCTACTCGGATTGGGAGTCCCGGAGAGACGCCGCCAAGTCACTGCTGATCTCGCCAGATGGTCGCGAGGACTCTGCCGTCATCCACCAGGACGCCTATGTTTATCGCGTCAAGCTGGCAGCGGGTGAGTCCCTGTCTCATGAGGTCGCTCCGGGTCGCGGCGCGTGGTTCCAGTTGATATCCGGCCAGGCGCAGCTCGGCGACGCCACCCTGAATCCTGGCGACGCCTTTGCTACAGAGGCTTCCGGAGCATTGACCATCACGGCCAACGAAGCCATCGAAGGGCTCTTGTTTGACTTAAAATAAGCCCGGCCAGTCCCTCGGCGGTAGAAAATCGAGACAGAAACTCGTTTTCATCTTTTCAATGCGGCAAAAAGCGTCACGATCAGCGGCTATGCCAGTAACTGAAGACGCTATTGCCGCAGCCGAGGCCGACTACGCCCAGCTGCTCGAAGAAACGCAAACCCTGATCCTTGCCTCCGGTGGCGAATCGCCAACCCCCGAGGCTTCCTACGTGCCGCACGTGCGCGACGCTCAGGGCAATTTTTACGTGTTCGTCAGCGAGATGGCTCGCCACACGATCAACCTGCGCAAGGGCGGCAACGCCAGCGTTATGCTGATCGAAGACGAAGCCAAGGCGAAGCAGATCTTTGCCCGCCGCCGCGCGACCTTCACCGTCCAGCCGGAAGAACTTCCCCGCGACAGCGAAGACTGCCAAACGCAGCTCGACGCCTTCCGCGCCAAGTTCGGCCAGATGATCGACATGCTCGCCGGCATGAAGGACTTCCACATGATCCGCCTCAAGCCGACCAGCGGCCGCGTGGTGCTCGGCTTTGCCGCCGCCTTCCGCGTGACCGGTGACAACTGGGACCAACTGGAGCAACGCGCAGCCAGCGGCTCCAAGGGCCACGGTTAAGACGGGGCGTTCGGAGGATCGAAAGTTAGAAGGTTGGAAAGTTTGTTCAGGTAGAGCTTGATCATTACACGTTATATCTGTTTGAACTTCCAAACCTTCAAACCTTCGAACCCTCGAACGAATTCCCCCTATGAGCTCCATCGCCCCCGTAAAACTCCGCTGTGCCCATAAAAATGCCCCCCTCGGCCTCGAAGACGGCCAGGCTTCCTTTAGCTGGCAAGTCCAGGCTCTAACGCGCAACGCCGCGCAATCGGCGTGGCAAATACAAGTCGCCCCGCAAGGCCAGGCCTTTGACGAAGACTGCGTCTGGGACACCGGCAAAACCTCTGGCGGCGACCAACTGCACATCCACTATTCCGGCGAACCCCTCGCCGCTCATGGCCGCTACCAATGGCGCGTCCAACTCTGGGATGCCGAAGACGCCGCCTCCGGCTGGAGCGAACCGGCGAGCTTTGCCATGGGCATCCTCGACTGCGAGGAGTGGAAGCGCGCCCAGTGGATTTCCCATTTTCAGTCGTCGCTCAGCGCCTGCCCACACCTGCGCAAAGAGTTCGCCATAAAAGGCGAGATCGCTGACGCCCGCCTTTACCTGACTGCCCGCGGCCTGGCCGATATTGAAATCAACGGCCAGCCCATCACCGACTGCAAACTACTGCCGGGTTGGACGGATTACAGCGTTCGCCAGCCCAGCCATTGCTTCGATGTTACCGCGCTGCTGAAATCCGGTGACAATGCCATCGGCGCAATCTTGGCCGAGGGCTGGTATCGCGGCAAAATGACCTGGGAAAGCCTCCACGGTATCTGGGGTGGCGTGATTCAACTGCTCGCCATGCTGCGTATCGAGCGCCCGGATGGCAGCGTGGAGTGGGTCGTCACCGATGACAGTTGGAAAAGCGCGGCGGGCCCGACCCTCAGCGCCAGCCTGCTCGATGGCGAAAGCTACGACGCCAATCTGACCCTCGGCGACTGGAGCCAGCCCGGCTATGAATCCACAAAGCGCTGGTATGACGTCAAAGCGCAACCCGTGGGCGACGAATTGATCGAGCGCCACGTCGGCGTCCCCGTCCGCGAGTTGAAGGAGTTTAAGCCCGTTAACCGCTGGCAGCCCTGCCCCGGTAAATGGATCTTTGACCTCGGACAGAATTTTTCCGGCTACGCCCGGCTAAAGCTCAACGTGCCCGCTGGCACGACGCTGCGGCTGCGCTTCGCTGAGGTGCTCACTCCAGACAAGGAAATCTACGTCGACAATCTCCGCACCGCGCTGGCGACCGATCTCTACGTGGCCTCCGGCGAGGCGGACGAGACCTGGGCACCGAAATTTAGCTTTCACGGCTTCCAATACGTTGAGCTGAGCGGCTTCCCCGGTGAACCGCCCGAAGATGTTTTGACCGGCATCTTCGTGGGCAGTGATTGCCCCGAGGCCGGCCAACTGCGCTGCAGTAACCCGATGCTCGAAAAGCTGGCCAGTAACGCCGTCTGGACTCAGCGCTCGAACTACCTGGAAGTCCCGACGGATTGCCCGCAGCGCGACGAGCGCCTCGGCTGGACGGGTGATGCCCAAGCCTACCTCCGCACTGCGATTGCCTTCCATGATGTGTCGGCGTTTTTTGACAAGTGGCTCGTTGACCTCGAGGACGCCTGCGAGCCCGATGGCCGTGCGCCGATGGTGGCCCCAACGGGCAGCCGCGGTCGCGACAAAAAGCTGATCAACTCCCCCAACCGCGGCACGGCCGAAGCCGCCTGGGGCGACGCGACCACCATCTGCCCGATGACGATTTACAAGTGCTACGGTGACCGCCGTGTTCTTGAGCGCCACTACGGAATGATGACGCGCTATGTTGATTTTTACCGCCGCACCACGGTCCCCGGCCGCAAGGTGCGGTACGGCTATCAGTATGATAATTTACCCGAGGGCAAAGGCGTCATCTCCCCGACCCTGTTTGGCGACTGGTTGAACGTCGAAGCCAAAACCGCCGGGGAAATCATCCGCACCGCTTTTTACGCCGAGAGCACACGACTGTGCTGCAACGCCGCCTACATCCTTAGCAAGACCGAGGATGCCGAGAAATTTTCCGAAGAGTGGGACGCCATTCGCACCGATTTCCAGCGTGAGTTTTTAACCGAAGATGGCCGCATCGTCGGCCGCAGCATTGAGAGCGACAGCCAAACGGGCTACCTGCTTGCCCTGCATTTCGACCTGCTCGACGAAGCACATCGCGCCAAGGCCGTTGAGCACCTAGTAGCTGACATTCGCAGCCGCGACACCCATCTGAGCACAGGCTTCGTCGGCCTGCCGTATCTGCTGCCGGTGCTATCGCGCTTTGGCCAAACCGAGCTCTGCTACGAGCTGCTGCTCAAAGAGGACTATCCAAGCTGGGGCTACGAAATCGCTCACGGCGCGACCTCGATCTGGGAACGCTGGAATGGCTACCACGACGAGGACGGCCCCGGCGATCCCAACATGAACAGCTACGCGCACTATGCCTATGGGGCCGTTTGCGAATGGCTCTTCTCCGACATGGCCGGCATTGAGCTGCTCGACGTGGCATTTGGCAAAATCCGCATCCGCCCGCGTGTTGGCGGTGGTCTCACCTACGCCGGTGCGACCCATGAATGCGTGCGCGGCTCGATCCGCAGCGATTGGAAGATCGAGGGCGATACGTTCCAACTCGAGGTGGAAATCCCTGGCAACGCCAGCGCGGAAATCCACCTGCCAACTGCGGACGCCGCCAGCATTACCGAAGACGACGCGGAAGTGCCGAGCACTGAATCCGACGCCAGCGGCTATCGGGTCGTCGAAGTCGGCGCAGGAAACTACAAATTCCGCTGCAAGCTACCTTAAAGCGGAACACGGTTTTTCAGACGCTGTGACTCAGCGTCTGAAAATGCCTTAGGCAGCGTCGTTATTCGTCGACGAGTCGGATGAGGTTGACTCGGACTCCTCTTTCGCCGCGCTTTCTTCACGGCGCTTGAGCTGCGGACGGTGGCCATGGCGCACGGTGGCCGCGGTCACGAGGCATTCCTCGATATTGCGGTCCTGCGGAATCTCATACATCACGTCGAGCATCAGCTTTTCCATGATTGAGCGCAGGGCACGGGCACCGGTCTTGAGCTCCAAGGCCTTCTCGGCTAGCGCGCTGATCGCGTCACGGGAGAAGCGCAGCTTGACGCCTTCCATTGCCAAGAGCTTCGAGTATTGCTTGACCATCGCGTTCTTCGGCTCGGTCAGGATATACTCCAAGTCTTCCTGGGTGAGCTCGTTGAGCACGGATACAATCGGCAAACGACCGATAAATTCCGGGATCATGCCGAACTTCACCAAGTCCTCCGGCTGAACTTCGCGCATCACTTCGTCACGCTGTGGCACGTGGGCACGCTCACCAGTCAAATCAAACCCGAGCACCTTCTTGCCGGCGCGGTCGGAGATCAGCTTGTCGAGGCCCACGAATGCGCCACCACAAACGAAGAGGATATTCGCAGTGTTAACCTGAATGTATTCCTGGTTCGGGTGCTTGCGGCCACCCTGCGGCGGCACATTGCAGACGGTGCCTTCAATGATTTTGAGCAACGCTTGCTGCACACCTTCACCCGACACATCGCGCGTGATGGAAACATTGTCCGTCTTGCGACCGATCTTGTCGATTTCGTCGACGTAGATGATGCCGCGTTCGGCGTTTTTCACGTCGAAATTTGCGGACTGGAGCAAGCGCAGGACGATGTTTTCCACGTCTTCGCCCACGTAACCGGCTTCGGTCAGCGTGGTGGCATCGGCAATGGCAAACGGCACTTCCAGCATCTCGGCCAGCGTGCGGGCGAGCAAAGTCTTACCCGAACCGGTGGGACCGACCAGCAGGACGTTGCTCTTTTCAATCGAAACTTCGCTGAACTCAGCAATTGCGTCATCCTCACTCTGCTCCTCGTTTTGGAGGCGCTTGTAGTGATTGTAAACGGCAACCGAGAGAACCTTTTTCGCGTGCTCCTGGCCGACAATATGAAGGTCAAGGCCGGCCTTGATCTCAGACGGCTTGACCAACTTGACGGCGAAGTCGTTACTAGGCGCTGGCGTTCCCTTCGCAGGCTCGTCCCGCAACTCTCTGTCAATGATCGTCTTACAGACATTAACACAGGAATCGCAGATATAGACCCCCGCCGGGCCCGCAATCATTTTGCGGACTTCATTCTGCGATTTGCCGCAGAAGGAGCAGAAGGTCATTTTGGTGGACTTAGCCATGGGAAAAAGTTCGTTACGCTACTATTTATCGACTGATCAGGCAAGATACAAAGCCTGAGATGCGAATTTGCCCAATTATTCCTTGGGCTTTTGCTTAATTACCTGGTCAACGATGCCATACTCGCAGGCTTCGTCCGCGGTCATGTAATAATCGCGGTCGCTATCCTGGTTGATCTGCTCTGCGGAATTGCCGGTATGCTTGGCCAGAATATCGTTGATCGTATTGCGCCAGCGGAGGATTTCCTTGGCGGCAATGGAGATGTCCGAGGTCTGGCCAGTGGCACCACCAGTAGGCTGGTGGATCATCACGCGGCTGTTGGGCAGCGAGTATCGCTTACCCTTCGTGCCGGCGGCCAACAGGACGGTGCCCATGCTGGCGGCCATGCCCACGCAATAGGTGACGACATCGCAGTGCATGAAGTTGATCGTATCATAGATCGCCATGCCTGCGGTGACGCTGCCACCCGGCGAATTGATGTAGAGGTGGATATCCTTTTTCGGATCCTCCATCTGCAGGAAGAGCAATTGAGCGACCACGGCGTTAGCGACCTCATCATAAATCGGCGTGCCGAGAAAGATGATACGGTCCCGCAGCAAGCGGCTGTAAATATCGTCACGGCGCTCACCGCGGCCGTCGCGCTCCGTTACAAATGGAATTATATAGCTCATGATGGGAAATCTATAACTTAGGCTTCAGCGGTTGCTGCCTCGGCCTCTGGTTCGACTTCCGTAACGTTCGCCTGTTCGATCAGAAAATCAAGTGTCTTCTCAAAAAGAACTGCGCGTTGCAGCTCACGAAGCTGATCTTGATTCTTCTGAAGCTCCTTCACGATCTTGTCCGGCTGGGTGCGGGTCTGCATCGCCTGGTTCATGATTGCGCGCTGCAAGTCTTCGTTTTCGACATTGATTTTCTCGGCTTCAGCAATGCGGCCAAGGACGATCTGAGTCTTCACACGCTTGACGGCGGCATCACCAGCCTGCGCAAAGAGGGACTCCTTGTGCTCTTCGAGCTGTTCTTCGCTGGCACCTTGCTGCATGGCCTGCTGCACGTGCTGGCGGAGGATCGCCTCGCGCTCATTATTAATAGCGCTTTCCGGCAGTTTGATGTCGATCAGGCCGGTCAGGTGCTCGATCAGTTGGTTGCGCTTTTCGCCATGGGCCTGCTGGAGCTTCTGATTCTTGATGTCCTGCTTGATGCGCTCTTCCCAGGCTTCAACGGTTTCGACCTGGAAGCCCTTCAGGAACTCTTCGTCCATTTCGGGGAGCTTCTTCTCGCGCACTTCGTGCACTTCGAGCGAATAAGTGGCCGTCTTGCCTTGCAGGGCCTCGACTTCGAAATCTTCGGCAAAGCTCTGCTCGACGTCCTTCTTGTCGCCTGCGGACATGCCGACGAGGGCGTCCACCACTGCGCGCACGCCGGGTGAATGCTCGTCACCGGCTTGCTCCCAGGTGTTGGTCTGAGTGCCGTAAATTTTCTTGTCCTCGACGATGTCCGCAATGAGTTCATCGCCGATTTTGCCTTCATAGGACACCTTAACGTAGTCGCCCTTCTCGGCGGCTTTTTCGCACACGTTGTACTCGGCGCGCTGGTTGAGGATGTAGTCCTTGGTCTGGCGGAACTCGTCTTCGGTCACCTCAGCCTTCGGCACGGAAATGTCGACGCCCTTATACTCGGGCAGTTCGAAGGTCGGGCGGATGTCAAAAGTGAAGGAAAGCTCGGCACCGGGTGCACCGGGCTCAATGTCGCCGCCGTCCATTTCCACAACAGCATACACGTCCAAACCGGATTCCTTAACGCCCTGCTGGTAGGCATCGCCGGTCAACTTGCGGTTGAGCTCGCTCTTGATCTCGTTCTTGAATTTGCCCTGAATGAGGTTCACTGGGGCTTTGCCCGGGCGGAAGCCCGGCAGCTTGGCGTTCTTGGCGAACTGGCCCAGCAGGCTCTTGGATTCAGCGGCAATTTCGTCAGCATCGATGCTGACGTGGACTTTCTTGCGCGTATCGTTGACGTCTTCGACGGTAACTTTCACGTGGATTGGGTGGTTTCGGTGTTAATGAAAGGCCGCCCCGAAGGAACGGCCCAAAGGCAGTCGTGCGGATTTCCGCGGTAAAAAGCCTTTCAGCCAAACGAATGCTGACGCCAAGATCAAGCACTGATTGAAAGTTTCGCCCGGGGACTGAGCAGACGATTTTTTAACCACGAAGGACACGAAGCGCACGAAGGCCAGTTATGCGTTAATAGCTCACGCCAAGGCCCGAGGATCCAAAGTTTTACTTTTTTAGGAATGCATTCTTGGGGTCTTTGGGTCTTGGCGTGAGTTATTAACGCATCATTGGCCTTCGTGCGCTTCGTGTCCTTCGTGGTTACAAAATGCGCATACATGGAAAATGAGTCCACGCAGCCAACGCCATAAAGACGTTTCAAACACCTACCTTTGGATTTGACCTGCCGCGCATGCCCCCAGATAGTGACCGGTTTATACGCTATGGAAAAACCGAAGCACACCCTCGATTTTGAAAAGCCAATCCACGAGCTACAAGTGCAGCTCGAGAATCTCCAACGCATGTCCGAAGAGAGCAACCTCGACGTGACCGACGAGATCAAGGCCATCAAAGGTAAAATTGAGGACACGCGCAAACGCATCCACGCCAGCCTCACCCCGTGGCAGAAGATCCAGCTCGCGCGCCACCCGCAGCGCCCCTACTCGCTGGACTACATCGAAGCCATATTCGAAGACTTTCAAGAGCTCCATGGCGACCGCCGCTACATGGACGACCAGGCCATCATTGGCGGCCCGGCCTTCCTCAACGGTGAGCCCGTCATGATCATCGCTCAACAAAAGGGCCGCTCCACTCGGGAAAACCTGAAGCGCAACTTCGGTTGCCCCAATCCGGAAGGCTACCGCAAGGCCCTGCGCCTCATGGAGATGGCCGAGAAGTTCCAGATGCCGATCATCGCCCTGATTGACACCCCCGGTGCCTACCCGGGCATTGGCGCGGAAGAGCGTCACGTGGCCGAGGCCATCGCCGTCAATATTCGCGAAATGAGCGCCCTGACCGTACCGATCATTGCCACCGTTATCGGTGAAGGCGGTTCCGGCGGCGCGCTTGGCATTGCTGTGGCAGACCATATTCTGATTTTGGACAACGCCTACTATTCGGTCATTTCGCCGGAAGGCTGCGCCGCGATTCTTTGGAAAGACCGCGTCCATGCCCCCCGCGCGGCGGAAGCTCTCAAGATCACGGCCGATAAACTCGTCGATCTCGGCGTCGTCGATGAAATCGTTGCCGAGCCGCTTGGCGGTGCCCATGTGGACCCCGAAACGGCTGCGCAAAACCTGAAGGCCGCACTCGAAGCGAACCTCGCCAAGCTCAAGAAGAAGTCCACCAAGGCCCTCCTCGACGGCCGTTACGCGAAGTTCCGCGCAATGGGTCAGTTTACCGAAGTCGGTGCCTAATTAGAGCACCGCACCCGGCCCGGTTAAGCCAGTTTCACAGTTGATTTCCTGCTGCCATGTCTTCTGAACCACCGATGATCGTTGACTACGTTGCCCAGGCTATTTTGGGCGAATTGGACGACACACCACGCCGTCACCTCGACGTTTCCGCCGGTTGGGGTCACCTCATCCGCCGCCTGAACAAGGAGCGCCCCCACATGCAATCCGAGGCGTGCGATTTCGAGCTCATGCCCGATCTGGGCGATATCCCGGGCAAAACCGCTAATCTCAACAGCGATACCCTACCCTTCGAGGACAACACCTTCGACGTCGTCACGTGCACCGAGGCCTTCGAGCACATCGAAAATTACCACCACGCCGTTCAGGAAATTGAGCGTATTCTCAAGCCCGGCGGCATCTTTTTCGTCTCCGTGCCCAACATGCTCAGCCTGCGCTCGCGATGCATCTTCATGACGCGCGGACTCTTCCTGTTTTACGATGCGCTTTCGACCAAGGAAGACATGGGCAAAGACGCCTGGATGCGCCACATTTCGCCGATCACATTCTTCCACCTCGCGCTGTCGCTGCTCGACAACGGCTTTGAAAACGTGAAGCACTACCCGGGCAAAACCCAGAAATTTTCCGCTGCCTTCTATTGGCTGGCCGCGCCCATCGCCAAGTGGGCCACCGCCAGCGCCAAGAAACGCCGCGACCGCAAGGGGCGCTCGATCTCCGCAATCAGCGACGAACTCGCCGCCCAGCATCACTCCTGGAACGTCATGACCAGCCGCACGCTGATCATGTCCGCCCGGAAAAAGAGCTGAGCTACGCCACCTTGACGCCGGCCTTTTTCAGCGTGTTCAGCGAGATGAAACCGCGGATCAGGCAGAAGCTTGCATAGCCGTGGAAGGCGACGGACAGCCAATCCGCCGAAAGCAGAAATATCAGGCCATCAATAACATACAGGCCGATACCGCAGACCATCAGGGCACGTATTCCCTTGAGCGAAAACAAGCCAAACAGCGCAAAGACGCCGGATATGACCAGGTTGATCACCAGGCCCACAATCAGCGCAATGTTCCCGATTTCCGGCTCAAGTGAAAAGGCAATGAGATCAACAATCTGCGTGTAGGCCAGCCCGATGACGAAGTAAACGCCGCCTTGGAAAAACGCGATCACGGAGTTAATTACCGAGAACGCTGCGATCCAGTAAAACCAGCGGGCACCGCTGACGAATTGCGCGGCGTCTTCTTCAAACTCCAGGGGGATGCCTGCAGCGATCTCTTCCGTATTCACCGGCACCTCCTGCGCGTGCGAGGCTTCCACGGTCGGCTGCTGGTAGGACTCCATCGGCGCTCGCTTTTGGCCAAGCTTCAGGCCAGCAGCAGGCGCGGCGGGAGAAGCTACCGGGGCCAAGTTGGCCTGCCCAAGCGGCATCCATTCCGTCCAGCCATCCTGCCAGACCATCGTCTGGTCGTTCAGCACGCCCGAGTAGCGCAATTCATCAAATTCCTCCTGCGTAACGGGCCCGACCGTCTCGCCATTGTGAACGTAGTACCAGCTCATGCCGCCACTATGAGACATGGGCATCCGATGTAAAGCATGGGCTGGCAGAAAGTAATATTTTAACGACCCCTTCACCCGCCAAGCCTGATCGCTGCATGAAATCTAGACCGAGGCCATCCTCTGCGCCGGGCATTTGGTAAGTTGGGTTTGCTTTTACCGCGCGAAACCGTTTAACTCGATCCTAAGAGTGGAAGGTATCCCTAATAATCTACGGATTCCCGATATTTGGCAGCAAGATGCGGTAAATCACCTCGTGGCCGGGCGCGACGTCGTCGTCAATGCACCCACTGGGGCAGGCAAAACCTACATCTTCGAGCTCCTGGTGGAGCGCGGGCTGCGAAGTCAGGCAATCTACACGGTGCCCACCCGAGCGCTCGCCAACGACAAGCTGTACGAATGGCGTGCCAAAGGGTGGAATGTTGGCCTGTGCACGGGTGACGTTGCCGACAAGCTCGATGCCCCACTCGTCGTCGCCACGCTGGAGACGCAGAAAGCGAAATTTCTTCGGGGCAAGGGCCCAGGCCTGCTCGTCATTGACGAATACCAGATGCTCGGCGACGCCCGTCGCGGCATTAACTACGAGCTCGCCATCGCCCTGGCACCCCCCGGCACCCAGCTGCTGATGCTCTCCGGCAGCGTGGCCAACCCGGAAAAACTCGTCGGCTGGCTGCAGTCGATTGGCCGTGACGCTGTCCTCGTCGAGCACACCCAGCGCCCCGTCCCGCAGGACGAAGTGCTGCTCCAATCCCTCCCCGACAACGTGCCCAACAGCGTGCGTGGCTTTTGGCCACGGATGATTGCCCGCGCGCTGGCAGAAGACTTTGGCCCGATCCTGGTCTTTGCCCCGCAGCGCCGGGAGGCCGAAAACCTCGCCGCCAAGCTCAGCGCCGCCCTCCCCCTGCCCGAGTGGCTGGAGCTGACCCATGAGCAGCGCGAGATTGCCGGGGACGACCTGGCCAAACTCCTGCGCAACCGCATCGCGTTTCACCACAGCGGGCTCAACTACCGGCAGCGCGCCGGCCTGATCGAGCCGCTGGCCAAGGCCGGGCAGCTCCGCGTAATCGTCGCAACGACAGGTCTGGCCGCCGGGATTAACTTTTCCATGCGCAGTGTGCTCGTCACCGAGCGTGAATACAAACACAGCGGCCGGACATTCCAGGTCCGCCCGGACGAGCTGATGCAGATGTTTGGCCGCGCTGGCCGCCGGGGCCTGGACGACAAGGGCTTCGTGCTCGTCGCCCCGGGTAAGCCCCGCATGGCCGAGGCCCGCCCGCTGAGCCTCAAGCGCGCATCGACCGTCGACTGGCCGAGCTTTCTAGCCGTCATGCATGAGGCCGACAAAGCGGGCAACGACCCCGTCCAAGCCGCCGACGAGCTCGCCGAGCGCCTCTTTACCGAGAACCGCCTGCGCCTCGGTCTGCGCCGTCTGCCCCCCCCCGGCAAGAAGGCCCAGCCGGGTGCTCAACTCGTTGCCCAGCGGCGCGCCATACCCGCCGACGAGCTGTCGCGCACCAAGTCCGGCGAGGTCTTCGAGAATGCACTGGGTGAGTTTAATTTCCGCGAGCCGACCACCAAGAAAATCAAGGAAATGCGCAACGCCCTCGGCGAATGGGAGCGCCTCAGGGCACCCAGCAAAGTCCCCCTCGAAGAGGCGATGCTCTACGTGGATGGCGACTGGAAGCCCGCGCTCGAAGCACCGGAATCCCTCCAGGGCGTGCAGGTGGGCAACCTCTGCCGCCTCAAGGCCAAGGGTCGCCGCCGCTATGGCCGCCAGGTGCCGCTGGCCACCTTCCCCACCGAGGAGCGCAAGGGCCGCGTGTCGCTGGTTAAGTGGTTCCACCGCGCGCTCAAGGACCACTTTCTCAAAAACTGCCCGGACGACCGCACCCCCACCCGTCTCTGTTCACTGGAGCGGCTGGAGGAGGTTTACGCGCCGCTGCTGCCCTACCTCACGCAAGGTGGGCGTCTCGTGGAAATGGTCCCGCAGGGAGACACCATAACGGCTCGCCTCGACTACGGACGAGCCATGGTTTTTGCCCGCGTCGACTCCAACGGCGATGCATTGATCAACCCGCCGCAGCGCGAAGTCGTCCCACCCGCCTTTCCGACTTTTGCCCAGATCGCCGGGGATGATCCTACCGTCGCCAAGAGCACGGCGGCCGAGATCTGGCTACAGCTTGGCCTGATCGACGACCACCGCCGCCCCACACGGCGCGGCGTCATCTTCAGCTTTTTCAACCACGGTGAAGGCCTCGCGATCGCCGCCGCGTTGGAAGACGAATCCTACGACCTCGGCGACCTGCTTTTCGACGTAGCCAACCTGCGCGCCGGGCACCGCTTCGAGCACTTTGACAACACCAGCGGCCGCCTGGGCAACCTCTCCCGCCTGACCTACCGCGGCCTCACCGCACCGGGCTATCTGGAGGGCGGGCTGCCACCCGGCTATGGCAACGGCGCATCTGAGGTAATCGCCGCACTCAAGGACGCCCCGGAGACCGCCCACCGCTACCTGGGCGACGAACTGCGCCCCGGCGACATCGAGCGTGCGAACCTCGAATGGCGCAGCATCTTGAACCACATTGCCTTCGCACCCGATTTTTATTGGGACCGCTGGATGGACTTCAAGGAGCTCGCTCGCCAATACGTCCTAAGCCACTTCGGCATCATCCGCCTCGCCGAGCTACCGCCGCTCACGCCCGCGCAGCGTACGCGTTTTGAGGGCACGATGGCGGTTTAGCCAGTGTCGCAGATCACAAAAAAAACTCCGGCGCTTGCAGGCAACCGGAGTCAAAGAAGTGCGTTGATTCTCAATTACCGGCGGCGGCGAACCATCACCAAGGCAAAGCAACCGAGGCCGGCCAGCAATGCGTAGGTCTGTGGCTCAGGGACCATTCCGGACACATCAACCGTGATTGAATCGAGGCCGTAGTTGACGCTGAAGTTCTCCGGATCCGCTGCCGCGCCGTTAAAGAGGATCGAGCTGAACGTGCCGGTGAAGTCGGCCGTGTCATCACCATCCACAATGATCTCATAGGTGCCGTCTTGAATCGTCGAACCCACGATGTTCAGCGTGGCACCGGAGACGATGTTGAAGGTGCCGCCATCAAGGTCGAGGACGAGGCGGGCGTTGTCCGCTGCGCCGCCGGGACCGATGTAGGCCTCAAACGTGCCGGTCGCACCAATGGCAACCCGGGTTAAAGAGCCTGCGGAGCCGGACATCCAGGTCAGATCGCCAGCTTCACCGCCACCCGCGATGCTGCCATCTCCCCCGGGCGCGAGCGTCGTGCCATCAAAGGTAATCGTGGCGTCCATGCGCCCATAGAAAGTACCGTCTCCGCCGATGGTACCATCGGTCAGCGAAAGCGACGAAGACGCAATCTGCATCGTGCCACGGTTGAGCAAGGTGGTCGCATCGTTCAGGCCCAGGCCTGCATTAAAGCTGTTCCCACGGTTGTCGTTGGTGTTGTTAACGACCATCGTCCCGCCGCCCTGCAGCGTCCATGCCTGCCCATCTACATATTCGCCGGAAAACAGCAGTGTGTTGCCGCTGTTGACCGTGATTGGGCGGATCGGCTGCCCCGTGTCGGCATTGTTGGTGCTCGAAATCTGGAAACGGGCCCGAATTTCGTTCACACCGACACCGGATGAGTTGATTCCGTAGGGCTGGGTGCCGATCGACCCCGAACTGCCATTGAAGTCATAGCGCCAGCCGCCCGAGCCATCGCCCACGGTGTCCTGGATCACCCAACCGGCATCCTCGAAGTTGACCCCCTGCACTCCGGTGCGAAAAAGGCTGGCCCCTGAGCCGTTGACCATCTCGATGGTTTTCGAGGCCGCACCACTGGGCAGCACATAGTAGTTGTTGAAGTTCGGGACCGAGCCTTCCAACCAGTTGGCACCCACGCCAAACCAAGTGGGATTTGTCGGATCATCGCCTTCCCAGGTAAAGGGTATGGCGCTGAGAGAAATTGTCGATAAGGACAAAATAACTGCCGAAACGGGAAGCGGTTTTTTCATAAGGGGGTAAGGGTATTTAAGGGGTTAGAATACCCTTGATTTTGCACAAAACTCGTTATGTGGCAAGAAAAAGGGCCTAAATTGATAGATAAATTAAGTCGAATATTTATCTTACGATAAAAATCAAAGGCGATTCTCTGCGCAGCCCTTTGCGAATTAATTGACCCGAGCACATAGAAGTGTTGTCAATATTGAGGGAACCGCTTCAGAGTGTTCCCTTTCCCAATACCCTGTGACGGCGGACGAAAAACATAGGCACGAATATTTTAAACGCATCCGGCGCGCCAAGCGTTGGCTGCGCCCCCTGCCCCGCCGTGCTACAATCCACCGCTACCCGGTGCTCGGCTGGTTTGCCGGAGCCGCCCGCAAGCGTTCGTATTTGTGGTCTTTTCGCCGGGAAGACGTCGTACCGGCGATTTACATTGGGTGCATCCTCTCGATGCTGCCCATCTACGGCATCCAGGTGCCGACGGCCTTCCTGTTGGCCATAGTCTTTCGCAGTAATTTGATGGTCATGGTGGCCACGCAGTTCGTGACGAATCCCATTACCGCCGGGCCACTCTATTTGGCTGGATGCTACGTGGGTCTGTTGGTTTTCAGCATGTTCGGTTTCGAGATACCCGGGGACTCAGTTTACGATTTTGCAGTGCTAATCGCGCACAACCTCAAGGACGCCTTCCTGAGCATTGTCGGGCCCAGCACGATGAATAATTCCATGGAAACGCTCGCCGATGAGACCGGGATGACGCTGCCCGAAATCGTCGGCCTGGGCTTCAAGGCGACCTTCGTTGGCGGCGCGATTATTGGGTATTTTATTGGCTTTTTCCTGAGCCTCGCCTACCAGTTCACCGCACGTCGCGCCAGCGCCAAGATGTTTGACCTGCGGACCCAATACCACAAGGTCCGTCTGCGCGAAGCCGAGGCGCTGAAGAACGCCAAGAACTTGAAAAATATCCAACCAAAAAACTCCTGACTTTGTATGCGCTCGCGCCTGCTGACGCTCCTGATACTGTTCGCCACCTTTTCGCTCGCTCACGCTGCGCCCATGATCGACCTCGGCATCGACACCCTACGCCAGAGCGGTTTTGACAAGCTACAGGGCAAACGTGTGGGGCTGCTGAGCCACCCCGCTGGCGTCGATAAATACGGCCGCCCGTCCTGGCTCGTCTTGCAGAAAGCACCGCAGGTCAACCTCGTGGCCTTGTTTGGCCCGGAGCACGGCATCGACGGCAAGGCGCAGGCCAATGAAAAAGTCGGCCACGCCACCCACGGCCCCACCGGCCTGCCCGCTTATTCGCTCTACGGCGAGTACCGCAAGCCTTCGCCCGAGATGTTGGCCGGGCTGGATGTGTTAGTCATCGATTTGCAGGACCTCGGTGTGCGCAGCTACACCTACATCAGCGCGATGAAATACGCCATGGCCGCCTGCTTTGAGCAAGGCATCGACGTCATGGTGCTCGACCGGCCCAACCCCCTCGGCGGGCTCAAGGTCGACGGCCCTGGCCTTGACCCCGAGTGGATGTCTTACGTTGGCGAATTCGAGGTGCCCTACGTTTACGGCATGACGATTGGCGAACTGGCCGTCATGTGCAAAAAGAAGCCCGGCGTACTCGGCGTGAGCGAGGATGTTCGCCGCCGCGGCCGTCTGATGGTCGTCCCGATGAAGGGCTGGCATCGCGACATGCTTTGGCCGCAAACCGGTCTCAAATGGGTGGCCACCTCCCCTGCGATCCCCGACCTGTCCGCCGCAATGGGCTACTCGATGACCGGGCTCGGTGCCTACGTGGGCAAGTGGGGTCACGGTGTCGGCACGCAGTATAATTTCCGCATGATCTACTACCCAGGCCGCTCGCCGGAGCTGGTCAAGCGCGTCATGGAAGCCTACCAAATCCCCGGACTCGGCTTTCAGGTGACGGAGGGGGAAAATGCGTCCGGCAAAAAGTTTCCCGGCGTGTATTTGACCGTCACCGATTGGGACCGTCTCGACCCGTGTGCGATCAGCTTCTACATGATGCGGCTAGCCTGCCAATGGAGCCCGGAAAATCCCTTTGTCAACATCGGCGACCAGCGGCGCGGATTCCTCATTCATATGGGCGACCCCGCCTGGCTGGAAGAGCTCCAGACACGGGGCGCGAACGCCCGCGTAGAGATGTTTTTAGAGCGCTGGAAACAGCAGGCCGAGGAGTTTCAGCGCCAAAGCCGGGCCTATTGGCTTTACCAATAGCGCTAACCCTTTATTCGGGAAACACTTAGTTCCATTAGGGCATTCACCTTGTAATTGAGTTGTAAATACCCGCAAGGGGCAAAAGTCCACTTGATTTAGGGCAAGATGGTGCTAACATTTGATAATTGTGAAGATTCTTTATTGGGATGATTCTGACGCCGTTCTCGAAAATGTTACCAAAAAACTCGAGAAGCTGCGTCACAATGTCGTGCCAGCCCGCACGCTGGAAGATTGCAAAACTGCCCTCCAAAACAAGGAGGCACCAATCGACCTCTTCATCGCCGACCATAAGGCCGATGAGTCCGATGGCATGAACTTCATCATGGGAGCCAAAGCGGCCGACCCCGAGCTACATGTCGTTGTGCTGACCCCCGCCATTTTGCGCTCCGAATACAACCAGCTGCAAATGTGCGGCATCGAAGTGCTCAAAAAGCCCATCCTGCTCGATCAGGTGGTGCGTCCGTTCCTCAACCCCGACAAACGGCGCAAAAAAACCGCGCCACCGATACCCGTCCCTGATGCTGCGCCCAAGAAAGCCGGCGGCCTGCTTGGCATCAGCGATGAAAGCGGCCAGGAACACGAAATTTCCGAACCAACCCCGGCTAACGCACGCCCCGAAGGCATGCCCCCGCCACCCGGTTCCCCCGACGAAGCCCCCAAAAAGAAAAAAGGCCTCACGCGCCTCTTCGCCCGCTCCTAAGGCAACCTGCGGTTGCATCCATAGATTTGCACATTGTGCAAATGGGCTGTGGGGCAGCGCACGTTAAAGGAACTCGTTTTTGCTGAGCGGTTTGTTGGATATGGAGTGCGCCAGCCCTCTGGCGCTTTCAAAATTTTGTTGGCGTACGAATGCGCACGGAAAATCGCATGACTGCGTATGAATTGATTTTCTCGATCCGAAAATGCTAAAGCGCCAGAGGGCTGGCGCACTCCATATCGCTCATTACGTATACGGACACCACCCTTGCCTGTCTGCCATTTTCACAATGTGCAAATCCCTCTGGTTCAAGGACTTCGGCAGGCTCAGTCCAGGCGGGGACGCTGCTATTTGTGGCGGCCGTGGCGGATGATGTCGTAGATGACCCAGACGCCGAAGAGGATGCTGAGCTTGAAGCCGAAGGCGGCTAGCGCGGTGATGGTGTTGCCGTAAAGTTCGGTCATGGAGGCGTCCTTGGGAGCAGTCGTTCCAATCACAATGGAGGACGCCAGCAGGATGGCTGCGGTAATAATCGCCATCGTCAGACGGTTGACGCCCATGTCAAACACGTCGCCGACATCGTTCAGCCCCTCGTGTTTCATGGTGACCTTAATCTCCCCGTCTTCAAGATGTCGGAAGAAACGCTGGATGTCGCCGGGCAGTTCACGGAGCTTGTGCAAGTGCCCCTGGATGTTCCACCAAAGCCGCGCGGTGACGGTCTGTGGGTTCCAACGCTCCCACTCCAGCTTGCGCAGGAATGGCTTGCCAACTTCGCGGATGTCGAACTTCGGGTCGAGCGTCTGCCCAACTTCTTCAATGGAAATAATCGCCTTGGCGAGCAGTGAATAATCGCGCGCGAGTTGGATGCCGTTCGAGCCGAAGACAAACAGCAGGTCGATCACGATTTTGCCGATAGCTTCGTTTTGATCGAACTTCGAGCGGTACTGCCGCAGCACAAAGCCGACCTCCTGCTCCAGGCGGGTTTGATCGATGCGGGTTTTGCCCTGCGCCATCAGCATCGCCACGCGGCAGACCTTTTCCGGATCGCTCTTGGCAATCGCGCTAAAAAGGTCAGCGAGAAAATAACGCATCTCGCGGGTCAGTTGACCAGCCAATCCCCAGTCGATGAAGCAGAGGCGACCGTCATCCGTCACGATTAAGTTTCCGCCATGCGGGTCGGCATGGAAAAACCCACTCATCACAATCTGCTGAAAGACGCTCTTGCCGCCAGCCTTGGCCAGTTTGATGCGGACGTCTTCCGGGATGGCGGGGTCCCACGGCGGGCGGCCCTCCACCCACTCAAACACAGTTACACGCTCGTGGGCAAACTGGTCATAGACCTTGGGCGCAAAAACCTCCTCGTAGGGATTGAGCGCGGAAAAAAGCGCGGCATTGTTGGCCTCGATCGTAAAATCGAGTTCTTGGAGAATTCCTTTGCCAGTCGATTCGACGATCGCCGGTAAATCGTACGGCTGCAGCTCTTCGACGCGGTCGTGAAGCATCCTCACCAGCCAGCCAATGATCTCGATATCGGCCTTGATCGCCTTCTTAATATTGGGACGCTGCACCTTGACCGCAACCCACTCATCCGTGTCCTTCAGACGGGCTTTATAAACCTGCCCAATGGAGCCAGCGGCGACCGGGTTTGTATCGAAGTCGTCGAAAAACTCGGTGTAATTGCCGCAGCCGAGCTCGGCGCAAAGCATCGGCTCGATCAGCTCAAATGAGATCGGCTTTACCTGGCTGCGCAGGTTTTTAAACTCAGTAATCAGCCCCTCCGGCAAGACGTCCGGGCGGGTGCTCAGCACCTGCCCGAACTTCACAAACGTCGGCCCCAAATCCTCTAGTACCAGACGCAGACGCTGCCAGACATTGAGGTTGGGGTCCGTCGGGGGCACGATCTTTTCGATCCACCCTTTCGGAATGCGGACCGCATCCAGCATATCGCCAAAGCCGTGGCTAGCCAGCACCGTGACAATCTCTCTGCCACGGGCGACGTTGCTGAACAGATCAAGCGTCTTGAGGGGACTGGCCAAAGCTTATTCGGCAGTCTTTTGCGCGGCTTCCAACGCGGCAACGCGCGCTTCGAGTTTTGCAACATCGGACTGCGTGGCGACTTTGCCCTTGCGGAGCATGTCCTCGAACCAGCCTTCCATTTCGGTGCGCGCCTTTTCGTATTCAGCGCGGCCTTCCTCCACGATTTTATCGGCGACTTCCCTGGCTTCGCTGGTGGAAATCTTACCCTTTTCAACAAGACCGCTCAGGGCTTTCTCGGCGCTTTCCTTGGAGACCACGGCGGCACCCACCCCGGCTAGCATACTCTTTTTAATTAGCTCTATCATGGCGTAATCACGTAAATCCAGTAAGCGCCAAGACACAAATCAATTCGCTCTTTTGTGGCGTTTAATTCACGCCGATGTTTGAGTGTCTGGAGCCTTCGACCGAGTTGACATTCTCCCGCAAAAATCCTATCTTCAAAACAAGATGAATAGGATCTCCATCGACGTGACACCAGAAGAGCATCAAAAAATTCAGGCAGTCGCGGCCCAGTCCGGCAAAAGCGTCCAACAATTTGTGTTGGATCGTGCATTGGCAGAAGATACCTCTGCCAATCAGGCGATGGCAGTATTGGAAGAGTTTCTAGCACCCCGTATCGAAGAAGCGCGAACCGGCCAGTTTTCCACGCGTTCTCCACAGGACATCCTACAAGCGGTGCGCTCGCCTAACTGATGGTCGGCTACCGGCTGACCCGGCAAGCAGATGCAGACTTAGTGTCGATCATCCGCTACACCTTGGACACTTGGGGTGATGAGCAGACAGAAAAATATGTGGCCCGACTGGAGGCCTGCTTCGTTGAAATAGCCAACCAACGAGTGGTCGCAAAGTCTTTCTCCAAAAGCTTTCCTGAGCTTCACGTAGTGCGGTGTCAGCACCACTTCGTGTTTTATTTGGAGCACTCAAGGGCCCCTGCCAGCATTGTCGCCATTTTGCATGAGCGAATGGACATGCTGAGCCGACTCACCGATCGTCTGGAAGGTTAATTCACGCGCACATTGAACGGCATGAAGCGCTCTTGCCCATCCACCTTGACCTGTGCCCAGATGCGGTAGTCGCCGGGGATGTGGGTGTTGAGCACAAATTCCAATTGGGGCGCGACGTCCTTTTCGCGACCGGTGTATTTCGGGTGCAGGTGGGCAAAGCCCGACACCGTTTCGTCGAACGCCACCAAGTGCGCATAGGCCCCCATGACGGGTTCCAAAACGGCTGCCTCCCCATCGGCGCGGGAAAGCTTTAACTGCAACCGCGACTCCTGGTTCGTGGCCGGTGTCTTGGGCTCCACAACCAGCTCCGCCACGTAGCCCGATGGCAAGGCCTCCGGTGTCTTGGTGGTCGCCTCGCCTTGCACGTCGATGTTACCACTGGCGATTACCACTTGCTTCGTGCGGTTGGGCACAAACTCGGCAAACACCTGATAGGCACCGGGCCGGTTTGGCGTAAAAGTAAACTCCCACTGCCCCGACTCGCCAATCGGCTCGGGATGGACGTGGTGATAGTCTTCGCGCGACGGGTCGACCACCAGCACGTGCATCAGCTCAGTGTGCGTAATGGCGAGGTCCATTGGCGATAGCGGATCGCCGCCCTTGGCACTGACTTCGAGCACGACCTTGACCGACTCACCGGTGGTAATCTCCTGGCGGTCAGGTTTGATCTTGAAGTCGACGGGATACTGAAGCGAACCCACCTCGATAAAAACCGGTTGATCGTCGCCGCAGTATTCGATGCCATCGCCATCGACCACGGGCGGGTCGTAGTGCAGGAAGCCGCACTCGGTATCGGGCAAAGAACGCAGCCCTACAAATAGCCCTGCTGCCGCCGCCGTAATCAGCGCACACTGGACAACGCGCTTCATGAGCCCTGGCCTTTCTCACGTTCGGAGAGGCGGTCAAAGAAATCCTGCGGCGACCACATGGAGCCCTCCTTGCGGTAAACGACCATGCCATTGCCGTCCGTCATGATGGTGGCCATGGTGTGGTTGATCGTGCCGTCCTCGGCGATCGTCAGGATGCCGAACTGCTTCATCAGGTCCTCAATGGCATCGGGGTCGCCGGTAAGCAGCGAGTAATTATCAAAGTGCGCGCCACGCTGGACAGCATACTCGTTGAGAATGCCCGGCGTGTCGTACTCCGGATCGAAAGTGATGGTGACCAGGTGCGCGTCCTTGAGGTCCGATGCGTCGAGCATCTTCTGCAGCTTGAGCGTGCGCGCAGTCGTCGCCGGGCACATTTTTGGCATCTGGCAGCGCGTGAAGATGAAGTTATAAACGACATTCTTGCCGCGAAAGGTATTCTTGCGGACCATCTCGCCGTTCTGATCATACAGTGCAAAGTCCGGCAGGTAGTCGCCCAACGAGCGAAACGCCTTGCGGCCCTGCAAAATGGTGTCGTTGTGCAGTTTTTCGTTAACCGACTTTTCGATGCTGTCGTTGACGGGGTCCACCGGCCAGATCGCGTAGAGGGTCGGCGGATCGGTCATCGGCTCGAGTTCCCCTTTAATCTGTTTGCCCACGTAACCAATGCGCGCATCACCAGGGCCAACGTTGACCGTGCGGCCGTCTTCGAGGGTCAGCGTTTGAGCGTCGGGATCGGCGGAGGTGACCTTGACCGTTTCCCCGTTGAGCGCCGCGGCACCAAGCAAAAGGGCAAGAAAGTGAAAGAAGATTGTCGTTTGCGATCGGGGCATGCTTAACTATCAGTTTACGCAATTTCGTCGTTTAGCAACTGAGAATATTCCAACGCATGCCTCAACGCCAAGACCGTTATCACCCCGCCCTGTTCTGGTTCGCGCTGTTTGCGCTCGGCTGGTCGCTGCTGCTGCTCTACGCCGGTGCCTACACCACGAGCATTCAGGCCGGCATGGTGTTCCTCGACTGGCCGCTGTCAAACTCCTCCGTCATGCCGGAAGGCTGGTGGGAAGACATCGATATGCGCGCCGAGCACAGCCACCGCCTCCTCGGTGCCAAGCTGGGCTTCCTGTCCATCGTGCTGGCGGCGTGGGCCTTCTTCTCCGAGGGTAACCGGACCACCCGCCGCCTCGCCTACGGGCTGCTGGCGCTCGTCATTGGCCAGGGCCTGCTCGGCGGGCTGCGCGTGATGTTTGACCAGCTCAACACCGGCGCGGAAAACAACGCCGTCGGCTACACCTTTCGCATCCTTCACGCTCTCGGGGCAGAGTTCACGCTTTGCTGGCTGGCCACACTCACCCTGCGCCTGTCCCGCTGGTGGCGAGAGAAAAACTGCGGCCTGCAAAAGCCGGTCGCGAAGTCCGTCCGCGCCTGGGGCATCGCGGCATCCGTCGCGATCATTGTGCAGATTTTGCTCGGCGCACTGATGCGCCACGCCGGTGCCGGGCTCGCGATTCCGACTTTTCCCCTCACGCCCGAAGGTGGCATTTTCCCGGCTACGTGGACCACCCCCGTCACCCTGCACTGGCTTCATCGGCTCGGGGCGGTCGTGGCGAGCGTTGCGCTGCTGGGCTTCCTCGGTATGCTTTGGGGCCGCGCCAATACCCGCAAGGCGCTGATGGGCTGGATCATCGCCGCCACCGCGCTGCTCGCGGTGCAGATATTTCTTGGTGCCGCCACGGTCTTGACCCACAAGAACCCGGTGATGGCCTCCAGCCACATGCTGGTAGGCGCGTTGTTATTAGCAAATGTTTGGACTGCTACAATCCAAACTTTCCGCTTGCGCCTCTCGGCCAGTGATTTAACCAATAGTAGTTTCAGCTTGGATCAAACTAACGACACCCCCAAACCGACCTCTGCGACACTAACCCAATGAGTTCTTCGCCCAGCACGCCCGGCATCGAACGTGTTAGCGCCCCGCCCTTGGCAGAACGCCTCGCCCTACGCCAATTCTGGGAGCTAACCAAGCCGCGCCTCAGCCTTTTATCCGTAATCACGGCACTCGTCGGCTACATGGCCGCCGACCCTCAACGTGATGCCGGAGTCTTTCTTGCGCTGCTCATTGGCACCTCGTTGGCCGCTGGTGCCGCTGGCGCGCTCAACCAATGGCTCGAGCGCGAAGTCGACCGCCGCATGGCCCGCACCCAAGACCGCCCACTGCCCAGTGGAGCCGTCAGCCCGCAAGCCGCGCTCGCCTTTGGGCTGATCCTCGGGATCTCCGGCAGCACACTGGTGTGGCTCGGGGCCAACCCACTCGCTGGTGCCCTGACCGTGGCGACGCTCGTTTCCTACCTGCTCGTTTACACGCCGCTTAAGCGCATCACTTCGTGGAACACCCTGATCGGGGCCATTCCTGGTGCCCTGCCCCCACTCATCGGCTGGGCTGCCGCCAGTGGACAAATCGACCCGCTGGGCTGGATTCTCTTTGGCATTCTTTTCTGCTGGCAAATCCCACACTTCATGGCGATTGCCTGGCTCTACCGCGACGACTACGCCCAGGGCGGCTTCGTGATGAGCACGGTCAACGACCCCAGTGGCCGATGCGCCGCGCGCCAGTCACTCGGGCACAGCATTCTCCTACTCGGCATCAGCCTGCTGCCAGCCATTCTCGGCTACGCCAGCTGGCTGCTCTACGGTGCTGCGGCCCTCGTTTGCGGCCTGGGCTATGCGTGGACGGCATTCAAATTCTGGCGCGCCGAAAACGATATGCGCACCCCTGCCTCGCGGAAAATGTTCCTCGCTTCGATTGCGTATTTGCCACTCCTGCTCGGTGCCTTGGTCATCGACCGCTGGCTCATTGGGTAAAAGCGGGATATCGGACCGACTCGGGCCTCGGCAGAGAATTTAAAGTGACTCTGCTCCAAGCAACGCAAGGAGTTTGTGCTCCTGATCAGTAGGCCCCGATGATGGACGCTTTGAAATCCGAGAAGTTAATGTCACTTCCAAGATCGTAGTCATAGAACGGAAGTTTGAAGTGATGCGTCGTGCCCGGTGCAATGGCTCCCTCAACATATCCGTCTGACTCATCAATAAAACGGCCCTCAGCATCAAACAGCTCAATCTGAATGGTGACACCCTGCCAGGATTGATCCCCATTATTGACGAGTTGCCCAATAAACACCCAGCCATCCTCCGTCTCTTTGTTGGATTCAATGACCACCTCCAAGCCGGATTCTTGCGGGTCATACTCAGTGAAATCTCCCCACTCTTCCTCAAAATCGCCGACGACCCAGCTTCCCATGAAATACATCGGGACGTATGTGAAAATCGTTAGCGGAACAGAAAAGCCCAATCCCACAAAGAATCCAATCCGGACAAGCTGAATGACTGTTAGACGCTCGGTATTCATGATATCGTTGGGCCTGATATTGCCCAACGACAACGAAGCTCGTCAAACCAAGATTCCAGCGGGACGATATGCTCGCTGAAATCAGCTCAAGCCCTACAGCGGATGCGCGCCAAGGATTTCCTCGCCGGACCAAGCACCCGACTTACCGGCGGTATCAGCACGAATAGCGGCCACAGCTTCTTCGCTAACTTCCGGCGCACCATTATCCCACGAAGCGCGAACGTAAGTGGCAACGGAAGCGATCTGATAATCGTTCCAGCCAGCACCGTTTTCACCGTAGGAAGGCATGTTGCCGTTGTAAGAATTGCCTTCGACTTCAATCGGGCCGGAAAGACCACGCAGGAGAATCTTGACGATCCGCGCCTCGTCACCCACGACCCAGCTGGAGCCAGCCAGTGGCGGGAACGCACCGGGAACGCCGGCACCGTTGGCTTGGTGGCAGGCCTGGCAGTTGTTCTTAAAGAGACGCTCGCCGGTCACCATCAAAGGTGGCTTCTCCGCAACCGCAGCGGTCATACCGGGCTTCCACTCGGGATCATAAACGTCCCATTTGAATTCACCGCCGTAGTTCGCCAAATAAACGCCACTCCAGAAAACCAATCCGCCAAAGAGGAAGAGCAACAGCATCGGCACCGGTGAAAACCCTTCACTCGGTTCGTCTTTTTCGCGGAGCAGCTGCGAGTGAATGACGTGGATATCGTCATCCTCGTAGGGGACGCTGTCGCCGGGTAGACGTTCTTTCATTTTGTCGCTCATGTATTACTGGGCAAAGCGGGATTCGGGAAGTTCATAGTCGAGCTTGAGGCTCAACAGGTATTCAACCAGCTGCTCGGCGCGCTCGGTCGGGACGATTTCATAGCCTTCGGGCGGCTGCTCGTCGGCAAAAGTGTCCGGAATATTCAGCGCATTGGGCGACGGTGCGTCTCCGATTTTCTGCGTTTTGTACAGATAGCGGAACGGCGGCATGATCGAGCCCGGTGAGGTGATCTGCGGGTTGTAAAGGTGTAGGTGGTGCCAGTCGGCGCTGGGCTGACGTTGACCAATGGTCATCAGGTCTGGGCCAGTACGGCTGGTGCCAAGCAGAACGCGCTCCTGCAAAATGTAGTCACGCGGCACGGTTTGGCGATCGCCCCAGCCACGTTCCCAGTCGGCACCAAAGCCCTTGCGGCGGACTTGCTGTGAGTGGCAATACAGGCAACCCTGGTTGATGTAAATTTCCTTACCCTGCTGCGCCACGCCAACGCGGGCGATCGGCATTGGGGTCTCACCTTCGTTCAAGGCAATCGGCTTCAGATCACCGAATTGAATCACGGAGCTGAGAATCAGGCCAGACCACGAGAAGGCCAGCATGAAGAAGATTCCGAAAAAGAGAAGTGGGAGATTTTTCATCGCTTAGGCACCCTTCCCTTCTATCTTGCCGAGCAGTGTCGGGCCTTCCTTGTAGCGGACGGCACGCGGGCCAATCAACATCCAGGCAAAATTAACGAAGAACGCGAAGTGGCCAATCGTCAGCAAGATGCCGGAGACCGAACGCGAGAACAACCAAGGCACGAGTGCCTTCATGATCGTCAATGCTTCAGGGTCGGAACTGGTGAACGGGATGTCGGCGTTGTTCAGGTTGAGCCCCTGAATCCAGCCACCCAGTTGCAGACCGACAACCATGATACCGATGCCGAGACCGGAGCACCAGAAGTGCACCTTGATCAGCTTGGCTGACGGCCATTCGCGGGCCAACAGACGCGGCATCATAAAGTAAATACCGCCAAACATCGTCATCGCAAAGAAGGCATAGACGCCATGGTGTGCGTGACCGACGGTGAACTGGGTAAAGTGAGTCACGACGTTTACGTCGCGCAGCGCCATCCACGAGCCAAAGAAGCTCGCCAGCGTGTAGCTCATTGCGCCGAACACGATGAAGCGCATCGTCGGGCTGCACCAGCAAGCGCGGGCGTTACCAACGGCGGTCATATGGTGGTTAATCGCGGTCACTACGACCGGAATCACCATCATCACACTGGCCACGATACCGCAGGAGATCAGCCATACCGGGATCGGTCCACCAATCAAGTGGTGCACACCGGCCCAATTGTAAAACAGCGCCAGAGACCAGAAACCGAGCAGCGACAAATAATAGCTGTAAATCGGACGGCCTAGCACCTTGGGCATCAGGTAGTAGATTGTGGCGAGGCCCATCGGGGTCATCCAGAGGCCGAGAACGTTGTGGGCGAACCACCAGTTGGTCAGGGCTTGAATCGTGCCACGTGCGGGCTCGAAAAGGATCATCGTTTGCGCAACGACATACAACCAAGGGAACCAAAAAAGCGCACCGAGGATATACCACTGCGATACGTAAACGTGGCCGCGCTCACGGAAGCGGAACATCAAAATGCCCCACATACCGATCAAAACATAAGAAAACGCGAGCAGCGGAGCGACCTGCGGCGGCATTTCCAGCCACTCGACCGAAGTGAGGCCACCAGTTAGGATTCCCAGAATGCCGATGACAACGGCGAGATTCCAGAAAATGCCAGCTAAGATCAGCATGCCCGAGTAGCGAATCTTCGCCTTGCACAGACGTGCCATGATCCAGAGCCCAACACCAAAAATGGCGTTATTGGACCATCCATAAGCCATGGCATTCAGGTGAGCGGAACGCGCGCGGCCAAAAGTAAGGAATTCCCAATTCGCCAGGAAGTCCGGGGTGTGCAGCTTAAACGATGCAATGATGGCGAATAACGTGCCCACCAGCAGCCAGAGGATGGCGCAGGTGATAAACATGATCGCGGGCAGGCGCATCTGTTGATCCACCTCGCTCAACGCGACCTTGGGCGAAACGGTCGTCTCCCCTTGTGGATCGATTTTGCTGAAAAATGAAAGAAGTGGACTCATTGTTTAGCGTTTCTCAGCCTCCCGCAATTTACGCGCGGCTTCGGCGGCTTCGCCGGGAAAATAATCGGTGTGCACGCCCTCTGGCTCATCTTCGTCAAAGACGACGCGAGAGCCTTGTTCAAAGTTACGAAGTTGCCCGTTCTTGGCGGACCATACCAATGCACATACTGCCGAGGCGAAGAATACTCCGCCAAACGCAGCAATGATCATCAAGTATAGGTTCCATTCAAACATCTAGACAAGTCGGTGGGCAAAATCAGTGAATGCTGGTTATTTCGTTTCCTTAGCGGATTCGTTAAGCTGTGGCACGACAAGCTGCATTGCCTGCTCAATCGGAATCTGCACCTGGCCGGTTTCCTTGTTGAGCATTTTATAGCTGGTCGCTGCACTGGTTTCAGCAGCCTTCAATTCGCTCAAGGTTGCCTTGCGCTGTTCGACGAGCTCGGCATTAGCGGGCGCGCGGTCACTTGCGGGCACATAGTAAGCGATATAAATAAGCAGCCCAAAGAGCAACATCGTTCCCAACGCGCCAATGACGGACAGCGTGAAGTTCGAGTGGCTGGTTTCGGGTGCTCCGTGTAAATCGTGGTCGTCGCTCATGGTGTCGAAAAATTACTGGTGAGCGTTAAGGGATTCTTTGATGCGCGGGTCGCGAATCGGGATGGGCAGGTTCTTGGCGGCGCTGCGAAGCGTGGCCCAGATAACGATGCCGCCGAAGCCGACGATGGCCGCGAGGTCCCAACCATTGGGGATGAATTGCTGCACATCGTAGCCGAGAATGTTGTCGGCGCTCTTTTGCTTGGGCAGGATATTCCAATACATGTCCAGCAAAGTGAAGAGCAGGATCCAAGTGCAAACACCCATCAGGACTGGGCGAACCACCTTGGTCTTATAGCGCAGCAACGCGAGGAATGGGATCAGGAAGTGACCAAAGATCAAGGCCATCGAGACCCACCACCAAGTGCTCTTGGAGCCGTCGAGATTCAGTTCGCGAATGTTGAACCAGAAGGTTTCTTCCGGGATGTTCGCGTTGTAGATCAGGAAGTATTGCGAGAAGCTGATGTAAGCCCAGAACACCGTGAAGGCGAGGCAAAGGCAGCCCAGGAAGTAATTGTGGTTCTTGTTGTAGAACCCCTGGAGCCAGCCCTTGACGGCGGCAAAGTTGCAAAGCAACACCGTGCCTGCCAAGCCCGCGCGCATCGAAGCGGCGAAAAACCATACGCCGAACATGGTCGAGAACCAGTGATAGCTCAAGCTCATGAACAGGTCGAAGGCCATAAAGGTCGTGGCGAAAGCAGTCAGGAAAATGCCAATCGCGGAAATCTTACGGCAGGCCACGTAGTGCTTGGGATCACCATCGGTATCGTTCGCAATGGAGTGCTTGCGCAAGAGCGCACCCAGGCCACAGAAGACCAGGAAGTAAGCCACCAAGCGTATAATAAAGAACGGCGTGTTCAGGTAAGGTGCCTTGGCGATGTAGAGCGCGTCGTGCGCCACGGTGGTATCGTGGATGCCGGGCACGTGGTAGGTTGGGTCCATCCACTTCCAGATTGCGCCGGAGCTATTTTCACCGATAAAGAACGGCAAGGCCACTACGGGAACAATCAGCAGAGCCATGAACGGGAATGCGGAAAATGCATTTTCCCACTGGCGGCGAACAATCGTCGCCCAGCCCGCATCGAACAGGTAGGTGATCTGAGTCAGAAACAGCATGCCGATGAGCATGGCCATCCAGAAGCCAAAGCCAATCAGCCAGCTCTGGCCGACACGGCCGTAGCCGTGGCTCAGGTCCATCACGAGACCGACCAATGCGATCACGATACCAATCACGCCAACGATCAGCGCGATGGTTGAAAAGTCTTTCTTACCGCCGGAGGTAGATGCGACGCCGGCAGGAGCGGTTGAAGCGTTAGCGCTGCTCATAGTCCAAGCTCCTTTCGATATTGCTCAGGAACGTCTTCCACAGTTGCATTTTGAGCGAGTTGGAGGGCGCGCACATAGGCGACTACCGCCCAGCGCTCCTCGGGGTTCAGCTTCATGCCATAGCCCATCATGGTGTTTTTACCGTTGGTGATGGTATTGAAAATCTCGCCATCGGCCATGTCGCGCAAGCGATCGTCGTGATAAGTCGGTGTGGCGGCCATACCGTATTTCTTGGTAATGCCGTTACCGTCCCCTACCCGACCGTGGCAAGGCTGGCAGAAAATCGTGTATTTCTTCTGACCAAGCTGAACGAGGTCGTAAGTAACTTCGACCGGAATGTCCTTCACGAAATCGCCGCCGTCGGTCTGACCGGTCCACGCACTGGGATTCTCAGCCTTGGCGAATTGGTAGTCGCCGTCGAAGACTTCCTTGACGTCCCAGTTGTAGCCGCGGAGCACAGCGCCGGGCACCATCGGGCGGTCATTGCGCTCGTCGGCGAAGAATTCATTTTGCCCCTGAGGCAAATACTTGGCCTGAATGTCCATGTCTTGGAACACCCAGATCGGAGGCTTGCGGAACTTCTCGCCGCGGAATCCAAGAATGGAAACCACCGCGACGACCACAAATAACCAGACTGCCAGAAATATGCGCATGTTAGGCTTCGACGACGTGGACCTCTTCGGCCCCGATTTCAGTTAAAAAAGCTTTGGTTTTATCGAGATCGAACTGCGGATCCGCCTTTTCGATCACAATGAAGAATGTATCGTCACCACTGCGAATGAAGTCCTCGAACTCAAACAGCGGGTGGTTGTGACGTGGGAGAAGGTTCATGACGAACATGCCCGTCAACGTGCCAAAGGCAGCGTTGAGAATGGTCAGCTCATACATGACGGGGAATGGGAAAACCGGGCTCCAGTATGGCTTACCACCGACGATTAGCGGGTAGTCATAGCCATTCATATACCAAGTGATCAGCATCCCCAGGCAGAAGCCGAACAGGCCGCCACAGAGGGTAAAAATCGGCACCTTCGAGCGACCGACGCCCATCTGGTCGTCGAGTCCGTGCACCGGGAACGGTGTAAAGGTATCCCACTTTTTAAAGCCAGCGTCGCGGACTTTGCCCGTGGCGGTGAAGAATTCAGGGGTCTTGCTGAACGTTGCCAGCAGACCGTATGTGCCTGTCTTACTCATTAGTGGTGGCCTCCTTCCTCAGCATAGCCCTGGCCCTGAGTGCCCGAGCCATGGCCGTGGCCATCGCCTTGCTTCATAACAGCCTTGATTTCGCCCATGGGCATCATCGGCAGGAAGCGCAGGAAGAGCAGGAACAGAACGGAGAATAGTCCAAATGTGCCAAAGAAAGTGAAGATGTCGACGATGGTCGGCGAGTAGTAACCCCAGCTCGACGGCAGGAAGTCGTTGGCCAGCGAAGTCACCGTGATCACGAAGCGCTCGAACCACATACCGACGTTGACGAAGCCGCAGATGATCCAGACCAGCCAGGTGTTTTCGCGGATCTTCTTGAACCAGAAGAGTTGCGGCGAAATCACGTTACAGCCGATCATGATCCAGTAGGCCCAAGCGTATTGACCGAAGGCGCGGTTCACGAAGGCGAAGACTTCGAAGTTGTTTGCGCCATACCAGGCGATAAAGAACTCCATCGAGTAGGCGTAACCCACCATGGAGCCAGTCGCCAAAATGATCTTACACATGCAGTCGATGTGGTATTGCGTAATCAGATCGTGCAGACCGTAGATCGCGCGCACCGGCAGCATCAGCGTGAGCACCATGCCGAAGCCGGAGAAAATGGCGCCGGCAACGAAGTATGGCGGGAAAATCGTGGTGTGCCAACCCGGGAGGTTGGAAGCCGCGAAGTCAAACGAAACGATGGTGTGAACGGACAGCACGAGCGGGGTCGAAAGACCGGCGAGCAGCAGGTAAGCCATCTCGTAGTTGCGCCAGTGGCGGTTGCTGTTGCGCCAGCCCATGGCGAAGAGACCGTAGGCCAGTGCCTTGATCTTGCGACCGCCCTTGAGCGCGCGGTCACGCATGGTGCCGAGGTCAGGGATCAAACCCATATACCAGAAGAGCACCGAAACCGTTCCATAAGTGGACACCGCGAACACGTCCCATTCCAGCGGGGAGCGAAACTGCGGCCAAATCCAGTTGCTATTTGGCGCAGGCACCAGGTAACCCGGCATCACCGCATACCAAACGCGGCCCGTGTGGAAGAGTGGGAAGATACCCGCGCAGACCACCGCAAAAATGGTCATCGCTTCCGCGGCACGGTTAATCGATGTCCGCCACTTTTGACGCAGCAGACAGAGAATCGCCGAAATCAGCGTACCGGCGTGGCCGATACCGATCCAGAACACGAAGTTCACGATCGCCCAACCCCAGTTGACGGGATTGGCCAAACCCCAAACACCGACACCGGTCGAGACAAGCCAGACCAGGCCGAACAGCGTGAAAGTCGCCATCGAAGCAGCAATCACGAACATAATCCACCACCACGTAGGTGTTTTGGACTCGGGAATGCCACAAATCTTTTCGGTGACCCAGTGGAAGTCGCGACCGCCGGTTACCAGCTCGGGGCGTGGCACTTCAACCGGCTTGACCTTCGCCAGCACCTCGTCGCGCTGGCGCGCGGCCTCGGGGCTGAGGGTCAATTCTGCGGTGGAATCGGACATGGTTTGGTCAGTATAAAGGTTCTAGGTTTTAAATTAATGAGCGTGGTCGTCATGGCCATGGTCATCGTGGCCGTTTGCGGCGGGTGCGTGGCTGTCGTGGCCTTCGGCGGCGTGGGAATCATGCCCGCCTCCGTGGTCAGCGCCATGACCGCTCTTGAAGTCGTATTCCTTGCGCGAAAGCGGCTTACCAGCCTTCGGCATCCTCGGATTCGGGTTACGCAGCTTGGCTAGATAGGTGGTGCGCGGACGAATGTTCAGGTAACCCAGAACCGAGTAATTGCGGTCGGATTCCTTGGCCTTCGAAACGGCGCTTTCCGGGTCGCTGATGTCGCCGAAGGTAATTGCGTCGGTCGGGCAGACCTGTTGGCAAGCTACCTTGATGGTGCCATCCGGGATGTGCGTGTTAGCAGAGTCCTTGGCCTTGTTCTTTTGATTGATCTTGGCCATTTCAATGCGCTGCACGCAGTAAGTGCACTTCTCCATCACGCCGCGCATGCGGACGGTGACGTTCGGATTCTTCTGCATGCGGGTCAGCTGGCTGGCCTCGGACTTATATTTGTTCGGGCCAAGTGGGCCGGCGTAGAGGCTGCCACGCTCGCGCTTGTTGTAATCAAAGAAGTTGAAACGACGGACCTTATATGGGCAGTTGTTCGCGCAGTAGCGCGTGCCAACGCAGCGGTTGTAAGCCATTGTGTTGAGGCCCTGCTCGTCGTGGACGGTCGCGTTAACCGGGCAAACGGATTCACATGGAGCCAGCTCGCAGTGTTGGCAAGCCATGCTCATGAAGTTGACCTGCGGGTCTTCCGGCAGCTCGGTATTCGGCAGGTTCGGATCGCTCGCAAAGTAGCGGTCGAGGCGAATCCAGTGCATTTCGCGGCCGCGGAGCACCTGGTCCTTGCCGACGATCGGAATGTTGTTCTCCGATTGGCAGGCAATGACGCAAGCATTACAAGCCGTGCAAGTGTTGAGGTCGATGTTCATGCCCCACTGCTGCGGCGGCTTGAACTGCTTGAGACCTTCTTCGGTGTTCCAAACGTCAACGTTTGGCGCGGGCTTGTCGAAAGCCGGTGTTTCGTAAAGCGAGCCACCACGCGGCACTTCGAGCGCCTTTTGGGCAACGGAATCCTTACGCGCCGTGCCGTAAATAGGCGGCGAGTGCGACTCCATGCCAAGGTGATCGACGAAGTGTGGGTCTTCCGCGTATTCGGTGTTGTTGGCTTCGCGGATAATCGCGCGGCCTTCCATCGACCAGTGCTCCTGCGTGTTTGCCAGTTGGAAGCGGTCGTTGGTTACGGAAATCTTAACACCGGTTGCCAAGCCCATCGAGCCAGCGGTGGTCAGCGGATAGGCGTCAAAACCAATGCCCTTGCCCACGTTGGGTGCATGGACGTCGGTGCCGACGCGGCCGGTCTTCTTGCGGCCAAAGCCGAGAGTGATAACCACGGTGTTGTCGGCGAGGCCGGGCAATACATGGATCGGGCCGGTAATCTTCTGGCCGCCCACTTCGAGCGTGCCAACGCGGGCTTGCTCCTTGCCGCTGACGAAGTCATTCGCATTCGGCTTGATCGCCTGCTTCTTGAGGAGCTCGGGCGGATCGCTGAGCAGCGTCTGCTGCGGATCGATGCCGTGCTTTTTCGCCAGCTTCGGGCTAATGAGGATCGCGTTGTCCCAAGTGAGCTTGGTCATCGGATCCGGGCATTCCATCAGCCAGCCGTTGTTGTTAAAGCTGCCGTCGTAGGCGTGCGTGCTCGGGATGATGCGCACTTCCAGGGCGTCAGCGGAAACAGCCGGAGTCTTGAAAGCGGCACCGGCGACGATTTGGCCGGCCTTGACAGCGGCACCCGAAGCCTTGACGGCCGGGTAGCGGGCGTCGAGCCAGACACCTTCAGCGAGCCATTTTTCGAAAGTAATGACGTCCGACTTACCAGTTACCTTCCCAAAGGTTTCCTTCACGAGGTCGTAGCCCTCGCCTGCCGGGTCGACACCCTGCATCAGCGCGATAACTTCGATTTCCGAGAAGCCTTCGAACAGCGGAAGGATCATCGGCTGGACCGGCACGTAGTTACCGCAGATCGCGCGACCGTCACCCCAGCTTTCGAGGTAGTGGTTGGCGGCGATGGTCACGGCTGCCTGCTCGGACGTTTCGTCGTCGTAGTAACCGTGGCGGATAACTTCCTTGGCATTCTTGAGCGCTTCGCCGAACTTGAGGTCCGCCGGCGCATCGTAAACTGGGTTGCCGCCGAGAATCACGAGGGTCTCGATGGACTTGTTGTTCAGGCCGCTAACGATGTCGGCAATGCCAGCATCGACGAGTTCCGGCTGCTCAATATACTTAATGGTATGTCCATCAGCACCAAGCAGTCCGTTCATCGCGTAAACGAGAACGTGAACTTCTTCCGGAAGGTGCGGACCGGCAATGATCAGCGACTCACCCTTGTGGGCGACGAGGTCGGCGACGCATTCCTTGATCCATTGCTCGTTGCCGGAAATGCCCTTGGCCTTGTCCTTGAGCATGGAGACCAACTCAGCGCTGCCACCACCCTGAGCCATCAGCTCGGCGGCCAAGGCAGCGGTGAAGGCCGGGATGTGCGCCGTAGCCGCACGGAGGCGGTGGTCGGCCATGCCGCCGGTCAGTGAGAAATTGGACTCAACCGCATAAAGGCGGTTCATCTTCTCGGCCTCGGAGGAATCCTTGACCTTGCGGCTCTTGCCGAAGCCCTTGCTGTAGTGCAGTTGGCCGGGCTCGGTGGAGAGAAAATCACTGTCGAGTGCGAGGATGCGCTTGGCCTTGTCGAGCTGATAGAACGGGCGCGCGGGTTGGCCGAACACCTGGTTCATCGCGCGAATCGGCGCGGAGGTATCAACCGGCTCGTATTCGGCCCAGATTGCGTCCGGGAACTGCTTCTTGAGCGAAGCAACCAGACGGCGGCGGGTGTCCGAAGTGGACGGGCGTGCCAGAATCGCGAGGCCCTTGCCGCTGCCAGCGTAGTTCTTCTGCAAGCCTGCCAGCATGGAACGCACGGCAGCTTGGTCGATCGGTTGGCCGCCCTTCTTAAAGGACTTCTGCACGCGGTCCGGATCATAAAGATCCAGCACGCTGGCCTGCGCATAAGAGTCAGAACCGCCACCGTAACCGGGGTCCGAGGGGTTACCCTCGATCTTGGTCGGGCGGGCGTCGTTGGTCTCGACGACCAAAGGAATGTTTTCCGCCGAACCCGGATACGAAGACGTGTAATACATCGGCACGCCGGGGACCATCAGCTCGGGCTGCTTGGAATACGGCATGATGTGACGCGTGGGCATGCGGCAACCGGCCAGACCAATGCCAGCCAAGCCAGCAGAGGCCCCCATCAGCTTCATGAAGCTGCGGCGGTCGGTTTCGTTGGCCTCGGTGGCGCCTTCGGGAAACTCACGCTCCAGCCATTCCTGGAACTCGGGCGTTTTCGCCAGTTCGCCCGGGCTACGCCAGTATTTTGGCGCGGCCAGCTCGCGTTCAGTGGGCTCGGGATGATGGAATTTACGCTTCATCGGTGGCATCCGGAACAGCTCTGCGGCGGGTTGACTTTCCAATCGTGCACGAACTTGGTGCCCTGCTCGATCTGTTCCTCGCGGCTATCGTATTTGAAGTTCAAGTTAGTAACTTCATCGATGGGCCGGATAAAGTTCTCGGGATTGCGGTGACACTCGAGGCAGAAGGCCATGGAGAGCGGCTTCTCGTGGGAGACGACTTCCATTTCATTGACCTGGCCGTGGCAGTGCACGCAGCTGATGCCGCGGTTAATGTGCACCGAGTGATTAAAGTAAACGTAGTCCGGCGTGCGGTGGATCTTCACCCACGGCACTGGTTCGCCCGACTCATAGCTATTGCGGATCGGTGCCAGCTTCGGGCTGTCCGTCTTGATGAGGCTGTGGCAATTCATACAGGTGGAAGCAGCGGGAACATTTGAGTGCTCCGAGCGGTCCACAAAAGTATGACAGTAACGACAATCCAACCCAAGCTGATCCACGTGCAGCGAGTGCTCGAAGGATACCGGCTGGATCGGCTGATAGCCGACGCGCAAATACTTCGGCGTTGCGTAATAAGTTATGCCGGCAACGACGGTGCCGACCGTGAGACACAAGCAAATCAATATCTTGATCGGCGCTGTGTTGCTCCACTTTGGGAAGATGTTGGCCATTGTTTGAACCGGAAACTGCGTCTTCTACGTTAGCGCGAGCTAGCGACTCACGCGCTCAACGGCGCGAGGTGCTTTGCGTGCTTCCACTGGGAAGCGCGCGCGTTCGGGTTCAGCCGACGCAAGGTCACGCGTGGGGGCTGCGCCCGAGTTCCGGGGCAATAGAAACAAGCCAGCCGCTATCGCGGCAAGGGCCTGCAAAAAGGTTTTCCTATGCGTATTCGAGTCAGCCATGAGCAAGAAAGGAAGCATAGAACGCGGATTCGTTTTTCTAATCAACCCCAAAATGAGTGCAAAACGTCACTTTCCTTCATTAGTTCGCAATCATTAGGGTTCGTTGTCCGCCGCATTAGGGATGCTCTTTAGTTAAGTTTTGCCGATATGCCCTCTAGCCACCTAAAACAAAGGCCTACAGCGGATTGGGTAATTTCTGGCCGTGACGGCGGCTTAATCATCGTCGATCACGAGCTCCGGAACCATGAGGTAAGTTCCGAAGAGAAAAAACCACGATCCCATCATTAAAGCGAAATAATTGCCGAACCATTGCGGCAAAGTAACCGGCCCCTGCCCAAAGTATCCGACAAGGCTGGAGATCAGGAAGCCGAAGGACCCGAGCAGGCTGAAGAAATTAATCCACCAGGAGACATCCCACCACAGCCACGCCCACTTGCGGTGAGTCACCTCCAGCAGGCCCAGATAGCTCGCGGTAACAAAGAAACACGAGGCAACGGTGCTCGGGGTCCACACCAGGATATCGGCGAGCACCCAGTTCATCCCCTCGACCAGCCCCATGCCGCAGTTGATATTAAACGTGATCGCGCCGGTTAGCTGAACGGCGGCGATCCAGAAATCCAGCCGGTTCGGCGCAAAGCCAAACCAACGAATCGGCCGCGTGCGCTGGTCCGGCACCTTGCCCTCCACGTAGCGCTCCAGCTCGTGCGCCTTCAGCTGTAACGTCGCGTCGAAGTCTGCATTCAACGCTTCCAGTAAGAGCAGGTAACTACCAATCGTAAACCAGACCGACCCAATGAAGCACACGAGTGCGTAATTATAAGGCGCGAGCCCCAACGACTCCAACACACCGGGATACGCCACTGGCACCGTTCCGACCACGAAGCAAATCGAGCCAATGATGAAGATCAGCCCAATCCACCAGGACAGGCTTTGCAGACGCCAGCCCCAGAGCCGCCAGTGGAATTTCCCCGTGCGCACGCGTTGATTGACCTTCGCCGCCTGATCGTGCTCGGCGCTCCGCGTTAAGTCACTGCTGGTGTCGTGGATCGTGGCACCGCGCTTTTTACGGTGACGGCGCGAGGACCACACGTGCAGCGAACCATCGGGCAGCCGGTGGATGACGCGCGTGATGAACGGCCCGATACGGTGCGTCGCGACATGCACCCAATTCGCCGGAAAGACGACGTGGGGCGGCAGATGGACAGGAGTGGTCTGGTCAGCCATTGCGCCGCCATCCAATGAGGCCATGCCCTTAAGCGCAAGCCCTACCAGTCAAACAATGATTCAAAAAAGCCGGGCTCTTCGTTACCCTTCGCGCTAGCCTGCTTCATATCACCCACACCTTTGGTGTCCTGCTGACGGTAATCATTCACCTCGACGTCCATGCCGTTAATGCGGGCCATCACCCGGCGCTGCTCAGCACTCAACTGCGGGCCGGAGTCACCACCAGCGGTTTGCACCGGGATGCCGTCATCGGTCTTGTTTTGCCAAAATTGGTAGCGGTTGACGTCGCGCAGGGACACCTCGTCGACCATTTCCGAAAAATGCTGCGCATCGGGCGTATTCAGATCCGTGCCGCTAAACTTGTGCGACATCACGTTGTCGCGCAGGCGGTTCCAATTTTGCACATTGGCCATCTTGCGCTCGTCGGACTCCAACGAAATCTGGGCCTCGCGGCGAGGGATGTTATTGTAATTCAGCTCACTGGTGGCAAACTCCTTGCCGCCACGCCCCTGCAGGGCGTCCACGCGCTTGTCTCCAATACTGGAGTACGAGCCGTGCCATTCCTTGAAATTGATCTTATCCTTGTCCGCGCCAAACATCTCGTCTGCGCGCGGTGATTCGACGGTGCTGGTGTCAAACTTCTTGTCCGTCAGATTGTTGCTGCTGCCAAGGTCGGACAGGCGGCGCGGCGCGGCGTCCGCCACGGCGGCAAGGGCCACGGATGCAAGAAGCGCGAACAAACTGATGCGGGGAAAATTCATAGACGTATTAAAGTATCACATCAGCGCGGCGCTGAAAATGATTTTTTGAGCCGTCAGTAGTTAGACATCTTTTTCAAATCTCCCCTTCCCCTTCGCCAAACTTGACTCCCCGCCCCTGCCCCGAAATAGTCGCAGCGCATGAAGACTTACTTGGACCTGCTCCGTCACGTAATGGAAAACGGCGAAGACCGCGGCGACCGCACCGGCGTTGGCACGCGATCCGTCTTCGGCGCGCAGGCCCGGTATTCGCTCTCGCCGGATTTCCCCATGGTCACCACCAAGCGCGTGCACTGGAAGTCCGTCGTCTACGAGCTGCTCTGGTTCCTCCGAGGCGAGACCAACGTCAAGTGGCTCCAGGAGCGCGGCGTTTCCATCTGGGATGAGTGGGCCGACGAAACCGGCAGCCTTGGCCGCGTCTACGGCGCGCAGTGGACCGATTGGCAAACCGCCGACGGACGCCGCATCAACCAGCTCGACGAGCTCGTCGAAGGTCTTCGCAAAAAACCGCAGTCCCGCCGCCACATCGTCAGCGCCTGGAACCCCGCCGACCTGCCCGACGAATCACGCCCGCCGCAGGATAACGCCCGCGAAGGCAAAATGGCGCTCCCGCCCTGCCACGCCCTGTTCCAGTTTTACGTCTCCGAAGACGGCGGCCTAAGCTGCCAGCTCTACCAACGCAGCGCCGACCTCTTCCTGGGCGTCCCGTTCAACATCGCTTCCTACGCCCTGCTCACCTGCATGGTCGCGCAGATCACCGGCCTGAAGCCCAAGGAATTCATCCACACGTTCGGCGACCTCCACATCTACAAGAACCACTTCGAGCAGGTGGAAAAACAACTCGCCCGCGACCCGCGCCCCCTCCCCCAGGTAAAGCTCAACCCAGCCATCACCAAGCTCGAAGACTTCGACTTCGACGACATCGAGCTCATCGGCTACGACCCGCACAAAGGCATCAAAGCCCCGATTGCCGTCTAGGCAGCGTGCCGCTGCACCCAGAAATTTTGCTATGCCATCTCCGCTTCGCTCCGTCACATTGCGCAAATGACGCCATGAACGCTGTAAAACCGAAACGCTCAAAAGAATGAAAACCTTCGAAGAAGCGACCGAGTTTGTGCTCAAGCATAAGGTGGTCACGGTGTTTGGCAGCAAGGGGTCTCCACATCCTTCGCTGTGGGACAATACCGACCTCTCAGCCGACAAGCCCAAGGGTGGCGGATGGAGCCCGCGAGTCAGCGCCGTGTGGGATTGGAAAACGCGCATCCCGGAAACCTTTCCCGACGAGATATTCTACGGCAAACTGCCCAACGGCGACGCCGTCCTCATGGAGCGCGAATACCTGCGCACCACGCATTACCCGCAGGCATTCAAGCCCGTCAGCGAGCTTCCCCTGCTCTGCCAGCAAATCTACGAATGCGTGCGCATCGAGCCGTGGACCACCACCGCGCTGCGCAAACACGCCGTTGCCGAATTCAACACCACCAAGAGCCGCTTCGACACCGCCCTGAAGAAACTCCAAAGCAGTCTGAATATAGCCCGCTCCATGGACCCGGAATGCGACGGCGACACCTGGATACCGTTCAGCGAAGCCAACCTCGACATCGTCGAAGCCCACCCCGAGCTCCAAGCCGACTCCTAAAAAGGCCCCGCAGTCATGAACTGCCCCGCCTGCACTTGAGGGCTACGCTCTGTCGTAGCCGCAGTTGAGGAGTCAGCATTTTCTCAATTCGCTAATCCAACGATCCAGCGAAATGCAGGCAGCTACGACGGAGCGTAGCCCTCCAAGCAATCCAGCCGCCTACCCCTTTTTCCTTTAATTTTTTCCTTTTTCCTCCGCCTTTTAGGTTCGCCAAAGGCGGACCAAAAAGGCATACTTTCAGCATGAAAAGTCGGCCCACCAGAAGCCCCCAGAGCTCGCGAAGTATCGCCGACTGCGCAACCCAGCGCCGCCGACTGTAGCTCGAAGTATCGCCGACACTTCCTGGGAGCGTCGCCGACGCTTCGACCAAAACCTAGTAAGGGTTGTCTCACAACCACCTGCTAGTTCGCACCTAAACCCTGGGGAGGGTTATGGCAGAACCAAGAGGTGGGTTTGGGCAGTGTTACTAGAAGCGAGTCGAGAATATCATTTTCCTCAACAGCGATACTATCAATTTGCCCTTACAACATATGTTTGAATAATTTCAAAGACAAAATGAAAACCGCTTCCTACCAGAACTTCTTGCGTGAAGTAAAAGTCCTGAAGTCCTTCTATCATGCCACACTGGACTCATACGCCCTAACGTCCTCATTGCTCAATTTTAGAGGAAAAAACAAAGTTGAGTTCAAAAATCTTCGCAACCATGAAGACTTCGAATGGATCCAATCAGATCATTTTAGGCGAAAAAGAAAATTCGAACGAAGAACCAACAAAGTACTAACAGAGCTTATCCTCATCAGAACCATTTCAGCACTTGAGGTTTATCTTATTGATCTGATCAAAGACGTATTTTTAGTCACAAAGGCACCATTCAAGGACAAATCTGTCACTCACGAATTCTCACAAGAAGAACTCATCGCACTGAATAATCCTGCGAAGATCTTTAATAGAATCATCAGCAAAGAGACTAGAAAACTCTCTAATGGTGGTTTTTCTGAGATTATAAAATACTACAAGAAACGATTCGACATAGATATCGGATCAATAACTCCAGGTATCTCAATAATGAGAGAATACCATGATCGGCGCCATATTTTAGTTCATCGCCTAGGCAATACAGACACAAAATATCGACGAGACTATGAAACCGAAGAAAGGAAGATATCCGTCTCCCAAGAATACATTGACACTCTACTCCTAGATGTAGAGCAATTCGCAGAGAAGTTACACCATGAAATATTTAAACTGATATCTTCAGTCACGGTCTCAGATAAAAAAACTGAGCGCTCACGTTACATTGTGGATGTTTCTTTTTTAGGCGATTCAATCCCGTCATGCCTACAAGCCGACTTTCAATTTTGGTCCGATGATGAGCTTGTTGTCTTATCAGATATCTTGAAGGACTCAGATGTATTACAAGATAAAGGTATCAGGTATTATTTCTCTGGAAACCCCAGATCCATATATTTTCTAAAAAGACATCTAAGAAATGAAAAGAAAAAGGGAACAATTCGCCTTCAAAACATCTCTGATGTCTCAACCGGGAAACCCAGCGACCTTCCAGAGCAAGTCATCGACGAAATTGAAAGAAGACTTCCAGCACAACCTTGGCCGAAAGGAATTCATAAACAAATTGCAACTGCAATGGAACTCTCGAATACTAAAGTCAGCAGTGCAATCAACCTCCTAATAGCCAGAGGAGTATACAAAGACCAATTTGACGGAGAATTAAAGAGTTAATTCCAAGATGGCTCTGTTAACACGCGAAACGACACGTCTCGACCATCATCGATCATTAAACTATACCAACAACAACTGCCCCCAACCGGACCACAGAGCACCAGCTCCGCAATCCGGTGAGTCCGTTGCTTAGAGTCTGCTGATCAGCAGCTCGCGCTCGAAGATGAGCTCCTTGGGGAGGTGCTCGGAGAGCTGGAGGAAGAGCTCTTCGTGCTGGAGGAGTGACATCTTGGTGCGCTGGCGGTCGTAGGCCATGACCTTCTTGAATTGCTCTTCGCTGTATTCGAAGCCGCGCCAGTCGATGTCGTCGTAGTGGGGCATCCAGCCGAGCGGGGTTTCCTGGGCGAAGCTTTGGCCGCTGGAGCGGTCGACGACCCACTTGAGCACGCGCATGTTTTCGCCGAAGCCCGGCCAGAGGAAGTTGCCATCCTCGTCGCGGCGGAACCAATTGACGTGGAAGATGCGCGGGGTCTGGTCGAGGCCCTTCTGGAAGTTGAACCAGTGGCGGAAGTAGTCGCCCATGTGGTAGCCGCAGAACGGCAGCATCGCCATCGGGTCGCGGCGGAGTTCGCCCTGCTTGCCCTCGGCGGCGGCGGTGCGCTCGCTGCCCATCGTGGCACCCAGGTAAACGCCGTGGCTCCAGTTGAAGGACTGGAAGACGAGCGGAATATCCGTAACGCGGCGACCGCCGAAGATGATCGCCTTGATCGGCACGCCTTCGGGCTTTTCCCAATCCGGGTCGATAGCCGGGCAGTTCGCGGCGGGCGCGGTGAAGCGGCTGTTCGGGTGCGCGGCCGGGTGATCGCTTTTCGGCGTCCAGTCCTTGCCTTTCCAGTCGATCAGGTGCTTGGGCGCTTCCTTGGTCATGCCCTCCCACCAGACGTCGCCATCATCGGTCAGCGCGACATTGGTAAAGATCGTGTCGCGCGAGCAGGAGGCCATGGCGTTCGGGTTGGTGTCGGCCGAGGTGCCCGGCGCCACGCCAAAGAAGCCGGCCTCCGGGTTAATGCCATACACGCGGCCATCGGGGCCGGGCTTAAGCCAGGCAATATCGTCGCCGATCGTGGTCACCTTGTAATCGCTCATGCCTTCGGGCGGGATGAGCATCGCGAAATTCGTCTTGCCGCAGGCGCTCGGGAAGGCCGCGGTCACGTAAGTCTTTTTGCCGGACGGCTCCTCGACGCCAAGGATCAGCATGTGCTCGGCCAGCCAACCTTCGTCGCGCGCCATGGTGGACGCGATGCGGAGCGCAAAGCACTTTTTGCCGAGCAACGCATTGCCGCCGTAGCCGGAGCCGTAGGAAACAATGGTGCGCTCTTCCGGGAAATGAACGATGTGAGTGTTGTCCGGATCACACGGCCAAGCGACGTCCTTTTGGCCGGGCTGCAGCGGCATACCCACGGAGTGCAGGCACGGCACGAAAAAGCCGTCTTTGCCCAGGGCTTCCAGCGCGGCGTCACCCATGCGCGCCATGATGCGCATATTGACCACCACGTAGGGCGAGTCCGACACCTGCACGCCGATCTGCGATATCGGACCACCGATCGGGCCCATCGAAAACGGGATAACATACATCGTGCGGCCCTTCATGCAGCCGTCGAAAAGCGTCTTCATCTTGCGGCGCATCTTGCGCGGCTCTTCCCAGTTGTTGGTCGGGCCAGCGTCGTTTTTGTTAAACGAGCAAATGAAGGTGCGGGATTCGACGCGGGCCACGTCGCGCGGGTCGGAGCGGAACAGGTAGCTGTTCGGGCGTTTTTCCTCATTGAGCTTAATACAGCAGCCCTTTTCGATCATTTCGGCGAAGAGCGCATCCGCCTCCTCCTGCGATCCGCTGCACCAGTGGACGCTGTCCGGCTGGCACATGGCGATCATTTTATCGACCCACTTGAGCAGGGCCTTGTGGTTAGTCTTCGGTTCCGAGTTTGCTGATTTCGAGGGCATTATAGTGATCAGTGTGGTTGCTAAGTTCGCGACGATGCTGAAACAAGCTGCCGCGTGAAACAACCCCTTTGTTTGGAAAATGCACATTCTGGCTCTGTCACCCAAATGTTAGATGGCATTAGGCGAAGAAAATCTTGCCCGACGCTACCGACGACCCGATAGTTAAACTTTTCACATGAATCCCGAGCAACCCAACCAACCGGGCGGCCAACCCCGCCAAATCAATCTTCAACAAATGGCCCAGCAGCTGATGGGCGGATTGCAGCGTCACTACGATATGCTGTCCTTCAACCTCGCTGCACACGACTGCATTACCGAAGAGGCCTACAACACCCGCACCCACGCGACGAAGATGATGCCCGCCCCGCCGGCGCACCAGAACTTCGAGCAGATGCAGGCCTTTGCCGCCGACATCATGATGCGCAACGTGCTCGGTGACATGATCAACCTCTGCATCGCCGGCCTGAATAACTACCACATGTTCCTCGCCGCCATCAAGGCGCAGAAGGATCACGGCCAGACTCCGGAAGCGCAGCAGCAGGTGCAGCAGGCCCAGCAGGCTTTTGCCCAGGCCCAGGTCGACGCCAAGTTTAACACCCTTGAGGAAAACTACGGCATCCTCTGCGAGCTGGAAGACACCATCATCTCCATCGGCTTTGCGATCCAGGCCATGATGCAGCACCAGGGCGTCATTCAGCAGGCCCACCTCGACGACCAGGGCGAGCTCGGCTTCGACCTGAAGACTGTCGAAATCATGCAGCAGCCCGCCGAAGGCCAGCCCGGCCAGGCCCGCCTGGTTGACCAGCGCAAGGTGCTTCGCGAAGGCGAAAAAGTAAACTTCTCCAAGGACGAGCTCCAGCAGCTCGTGCTGACCGTGGGCTCCTTCCTAGACACACTGTTCAAGTCAGTCGGCCGCTACGCGCAGGAAAACGCGCCGCAGCAACCCGGCAGCTAAGGCAACAGATCGAGGACGGACTCTTCCTCAACCACCGCACGAATTAACAGACGGGATCCGGAAACGGGTCCCGTTTCGTTTACCGGGACCGCCCCGCCCTGCGCGTAGCTGGTCAGGTCGTCCCATTCGATTAAGTCCTCGCTACTTTGCAGCTTCCAGACACGCCCGGCGGGCGGCGTCCAATTAACCTGAAAAGTGCCTGGAGCCATATTAATAGCCAGCGCGAGCGGCAGGTCCGCGCGCATGGGATCGGTGCCAGCCAGGAATTCATCCCAGTTGGAAAAAGCGTCGCCGTCCGGGTTGCCATCCGGGCCATTGGCAGCGGTCGGGATGGCGTCATTGAGGCCGTGTTCGCGCTCCCAGCTGGCGGGCAGGCCATCGACATCAGTGTCGTAATCGTCATCACCGCCGAGGCCCATGCCTAGCTGATCATAAATACTGCCCGGCACGAGGCGCGCATCATCCGGCGGAATGTATTGCTCACGCTCGCCATTGGTCCAGGTCAGCAGTTCCCAGTATGCATTGCCGTCTGCGGGCGGCTCTTGCAGGGTGTGCTCCTGCAGACAGCGATAAAAGCGCGTCTGCCCATTATGAAAATGCTGCACGATGTCGCCCACCGCGTAGGTAATCGGGTCACCCTTGTTGGTGCCATTTGAGGGGAAACCGCTGTCCTCGCCAATCGTGGCCGACCAACGGTTCCAGCGCAGAAAGTCCTCCCGCGCGCCCAAGCCCAGGAAGTCGCGGAACGCAGGCGGCAGCACTGTCTTTTGCACGTTGTTACTCGCAATGATGTTGGCCGTGCCACTGGCCCAACGCAGGTAGGCGCTGCTGCGGGTGGCGTCATAAACCGTATTTTCGACGGTCACGTCCACACTCGCAGTCGGGATCAGGTGGATGCTGCCGGTGTTCCACGATGACGGGATCACCAAGTCGTAGGTGAACTCAAAGCCGCCAAAGAAGTTGTTGCGCCAGATCCACGGCGTCACGCCATCGGTGTTCGCAAACTGATAACCGCCGCTGCCACTGCGGCTCGCCCAGTGGACATTATTCTCGAAGACGAAGGGATCGCCGTTGGGCGTGATGTCGCCGCGCGGGGCATTGGACACGTTGTAAAAATTACCCGCAGCGCCCAAGAGCACGTTGCCCGAGAAGGTAACCCCGCCCTGCCGCGTGCCGACCTGCACCGTGTTATCCTGATAACGCTGAAACGGCGACATCCAGTCCAGCGCGCCCCAGAGCACATTATTGCGGATCAGACAATTGGCCCCGAGCTGGCCAAGCTGGAGCGCCTCGGTGCCGGTGCGCACGATCAGGCAATTTTCCACCGTCAAATCGTGAAACATGTGCTGCGGGTCACCCTGCGTCGAACCGAGGTAGATACCCTCCGAGCCGGTGTCGTGTATATATAGATGGTGCAGGTAAACCTCGTTCATGTCGAACGAACCGCTATCCTGCTTGAGCAGCATGCCCGCAAAACCGCCGTCGGACACCTCGATGTGGTCAATTTCCCAACCATAGGCCTGCCCGTTCACATAGACCATGCTCCCGCTCTCGTTCTCCCACTCCTTGGACACCCAGATGCCAAAGCGCTGATGCGAAAACCCGAAATCGACCGAACTCACCGCTGTGTCGCAGCCGGGGAAATCCGCATGACCGAGGCCGTTGGCGGCATCGTACTGCCCCGTCAGCCGCCAATACTGCCCATTGCGCAAGGCAAATGAGTTCGCGTAAACCTGCCCCAGAAAGTTCGTAATCGGTACGCGGTTGTCGGCATTCGTTCCGTTAACATCGGCCAGATTCAGGCTGATCGAGTCGTAAATGCCGGCCTTGATCAGGAGCTTGTTCGGAGTCGTCAGCTCAATGCCGCTATTATAATAGATATGCGGGCCGGAGGAATCCGTGGCGCTCCAGATAATGAAATCGCCCTCGTTCACCTCCGGATAAGCCGCGGCGACCTCGGCGTCAGCCACTCCATTGGCGTCCCATTTACCCGTGCGGTCGAGGATGCGCACTTCCAGTTGAATATCCGTCACGCCGCCACCGCTGTCGACCACGTCGAACTCCAGGTTGTAGCCCGCCTGCGATTCGTAATCAAAAGAGCGTGTGCCCCAGAGGTCCGTCCCGTCCAGCCGGAAGTATCGGTTGTCACCAATGGTGTTGTCGAACTGCACGGTGTAGATTTCGCCGGGCTCGCCACCGGACAGCGAGAGCGTCCCCACGAGCTCCTCCCAAGGGCCGTTCTCCTCCAACTCGTCATTGCTCAGCGTCAACTGAGGTAGGTTGGCGTATGCCGGCGGCACGAGCCCGTCATAGATAAACCCAACGATAGCGTATTCGCGCGCACGGTCGGCATAAGTCGACGACGACTTGATGATCAGGTATCGTCGCTGCGGAATCACCCCACCTAGCTCGTTAATGCGCTTGTCGCGGAACCAAATTTCCGAGCCGACATTGGGCACCCCCTGCCCGTTGTTAAAATTGAGACGATCTTCAGAAACGCCATCATCATTCGCCGCATCAATGTCGTCATCCCACCACATTTCGACGTAGCCCGGATGACTTCCGCCAGAATAGCTCCGGTAACGTGTCCACGTCTCCATTATGTGGACCTCGTCGTAGTCGGGCCCAAAATCGATGTAACCGTAGCGGTCATTGTAGCCGGGTGCGGAGTTGGCCCCACCGGTTCCACCGACCACGGCGGCCCCGCCATCCCAGGTCGGCGCACCGTCAAAGGCATTCTGTAGCGGAAAATACAAACCACCAGTCACCGCCCCAGCCCCTACCGGCGTAATGATCTGCCACTCCGTGGGCGGCGGGTTCCCTTGCAAGAGCGGAGTCGCCAGACAAACACAACCGGCGACCCAGGAGAGACGGGCGGACACAATTTTCTTCAAAGCAAGTGGCATGGCGACTGTTGCGAAATTAACTACGGGAGAATGGCCATGATCATGCATGCGGTATGTGGACGGTCAATTCGGGTCTGATTTTGCCAATAAAACAAACATACCCTTTACACACGCGCGCGACTGCGTCATGCATCAGTCTTTGACCTGAATCCCGCCGCGAACCGGCACAGGCTAAAAATACTGCAAATTCGCCCGGAAAAGTGGTTGACAGAGAGGGCTGTTAGCCTACTTTCTCCGCTTTTCCCTATTTTCGATGAAGACAACTTTAGCAAAACCAGACGCCGACAAGAAGTGGGTGCTCGTAGATGCCGAGGGCAAAGTCCTTGGCCGTATCGCTGTGGAGATTGCCAATATCCTCCGTGGCCGCAATAAGCCTACCTACACGCCGCACGTCGATGCTGGCGACTATGTCGTCGTAATCAACGCCGAGAAGGTCAAGCTGACCGGCCGTAAGGAAGAGGACAAACAATACATGTTCCACACTGGCTGGGTCGGTAATGAATACCGCCGCAATGTCGCGCACTTCCGCGCGAACAAGCCAGCTTTCTTAATTGAAAATGCCGTCAAGGGCATGCTCCCCCGCAACAAGCTGGCTCGCCACATGATGAGCAAGCTCAAGGTTTACGCCGGCTCGGAGCACCCGCACGAAGCGCAAAACCCGCAACCGCTCAGCAAGTAATTTAGTTACCTACCATGACCGAAACTCAGACAGTTTACACCGCCGTTGGCCGTCGCAAGACCTCTTCCGCCCGCGTTCGCCTGACTCCGGGCGGCTCCGGCAAGATCACGATCAACGATCGTGAATTCGAAGATTACTGCTACTCGGAAATGATGCAGCGCGGCGTTGCCCGCCCGCTCGACATCACCGAAACCAAGGCAGACTTCGACGTGTTCATCCGCGTTGAAGGCGGTGGCCCAACCGGTCAAACCGGTGCCATGGCACACGGCATTGCCCGCGCCCTGCAGAAGTTCAATCCCGAGCTTCGCCCCGTCCTCAAGAAGGCTGGTCTGATCACCCGTGATCCGCGCATGAAGGAACGTAAGAAGTCCGGTCAACCCGGCGCTCGCAAGCGTTTCCAGTTCTCCAAGCGCTAACGCAACTCCGCGAAGGTTCACTTCTACTTTCGAAACCCTTCTGTGGCCGTTGCCTAGGAGGGTTTTTGCGTTTTCACGACCGTTCGTTACGAAGATTTTTCAATCATCAATTTTCAATGGTCAGTTTTCGATTTTCATTTTTTACACATATCCAACTGATAATTGATAACTGACCATCGACCACTGACAATTTCCCACTACCACCACCACCGCTATGAAACCAGTCAATGTAGGCATCGTCGGCGCCGCCGGATACTCCGGTGAAGAGCTCGTGCGGCTCATCGCCGGGCATCCCCACGCCAACCTCACCGCTGTGACCTCCCGGTCGCTCGCGGGAAAACCGGTGGTGGAAGTCATGCCGCGGTTCCGGGGCCTGCTGCCCAATGACTTTGCATTCACGGAATCCGATCCCCAGGCCCTCGCCGCGCGGGACGATATCGACGTCTTTTTCCTGGCCCTCCCCCACGGCGTTGCCGCCGAATATGCGGAGGCCCTCGTTGCCGCAGGCAAGAAGGTGCTCGACCTGAGCGCTGACTTCCGGCTCAGCTCGACCGAGACCTACAAGGAGTTTTATGGTGCGGAACACCCTGCGCCGGAACTACTTAAAGACGCCGCCTACGTCATTCCCGAGGTGCATGGCAGCGGTTGGGAAAACGCCAAAATGATCGCCTGCCCGGGTTGCTACCCGACGAGCGTCATCACCCCGCTGGCTCCTTTACTCAAGGCCGGACTCGTTGAAAAAGACAGCATCATCGTCAACGCAATGAGCGGCGTCAGCGGCGCAGGCAAGAAGGTTTCCGAAGACTACATTTACTGCGAGCGGAACGAGTCCGCCAAGGCCTACGGCGTGCCGAAGCACCGGCATCTCTCCGAAATCGAAGAGCAGCTCAGCGCCGCCGCGGGCGAAGGCGTCGTCATTCAATTTACGCCACACCTCGTCCCAATGAAGCGGGGCATTGCCACGACCATCGTCGCCAAGGCGAAGCAAGCCGGCATTGAGGCCATCTACGCCGAGTGGGAAAAAGCCTATGGCGATCGGCCCCTCGTCTCCCTGCTGCCCAGCGGCAAGACGCCCGACACCGCCCACGTGACCGGCACGTCGCGGATCGATTTCTCCGCCGCCTACGACGCGCGGACCGGCAACGTGGTCATCACGAGCGCCGAGGACAATCTCCTCAAAGGTGCCAGTGGCCAGGCCGTGCAACTCATGAATCTCTGGCTTGGTTTCCCCGAAACCGCCGGCCTTTTCTAAATCCGACCATGAGCGACGCCATCCAAATTACCAACCCCTCCCCTGGCCTCGGCGACACGCCCGGCTTCAGCACTGCGGGCATCGCCTGCGACGTACGCAACAACGGCAAGGAGCGGCTCGACCTAGCACTGGTTTATTCCAAAACGCCGTGCACTGCCGCGGGTGTTTTCACTACGAATGACGTCAAGGCGGCACCCGTCGTCCTCGACATGGAGATTTTAAAGAGCGGCGCTCCGATCCACGGTTTCGTCGCCAACAGCGGCAACGCCAACGCCTGCACCGGCGCGCAAGGCATGGCCGACGCCAAGGAAATGGTCACCCTCGCCGAGCAAGCGTCCGGCGCGCCAGCGGGCTCATTCTTCGTTTGCTCGACGGGACGGATTGGTCGGCAGATGCCCATGACCAACCTGCGGAAAGGCATTGCTGAAGCGGGTTCCGCGCTGGAAGACTCTGCGGCGCAAAGTGAAAAGGCTGCCTACGCGATCCTCACGTCCGACACCAAGCCGAAGACCGTCACCACGCGGTTTGACTGGCAGGGACAGACCATCACCGTGTCCGGCATGGGCAAGGGGGCGGGCATGATCGAGCCCAACATGGCCACGATGCTTGCCTTTGTCACGACCGACGCTGCCGTCGCCAAGCCACTGCTTCAGCAGGTGCTCTCGACTGCCAATAAAACGTCTTTCAACCAGATCACCGTCGATGGCGACATGAGCACCAATGACACGGTGCTGCTTTTTGCCAACGGCGTGAGCGGCATCGAAGTCACCGAAGACCAGCCCGAACTGCTCGAGCTTTTCCAGGAGGCCGTGAGCATTGTCTGCCGGAAACTGGCGGAGAAAATCGTCGGCGACGGCGAGCGGGTCACCAAGTTTGTCCGGCTTTACATTAAGGGTGCCCCGTCCGATCAAGCCGCCGAGAAGGTGGCGCGGGCGATTGGCAACTCGTTGCTGGTCAAGACTTCCTGGTTTGGCAGCGACCCCAACTGGGGCCGACTAATGGACGCCGCGGGCTACGCCCGGGTCGGCCTCGTCGAAGCCAAGGTCGACCTATTTTACAACGACGTCCCCGCCCTGCTCCAGGGCACGCCGCAAGATGACAATCTCGCAACGTGGAAGGACATCGTCGCCAAAAAAGAATTTTCCATCACCCTAAATTTAAATGTCGGCGAAGGGGCCTACGAATTGCTTTCGACGGACCTCTCGACCGGCTACGTTGACTTTAACAAATCCGAATAACTGAACCTCATGGCTGCCCAACCTGCAACACCCACCATCGACGAAATCGACATCACCACCAAGGCCCAGGTCTTGTTGGAAGCGCTCCCCTATATTCAGCGCTTCCGCGGCTCGATCTTCGTCGTGAAATACGGCGGCAGCTTCATGGATGACCCCGATCCGGACACCCGCATGCGGGTCGCCACGGACATCGTGTTCCTCGCCGCTGTCGGGATCAAGGTGGTCGTCGTCCATGGTGGCGGCAAGGCCATCACCCGCGGCATGGAAGAAGCCGGCCTCGAACCGATCTTCAAGAACGGCCTGCGCGTAACCGATGCCGAGGCGGTGAAAATCGTCGACAAGGTGCTCAACGGCCAGGTCAACCTCGACATTTGCGAGCTCATTCAGCAAAAGAACGGACGCCCGCTGGGCATCCCCGGCAACTCCGTTTTCAACTGCGAAAAGATGCTCTCCCAGGACGCCGATGGCAACGATATCGACCTCGGCTTCGTGGGCTCCATTAAGTTCGTGAAGGCCAAGCTCATCAAGAAGGCCCTGACCGACGGCTACACGCCGATTATTTCGCCCGTTGCTGTTGACGACAGCGACCAGCCCCACAACACCAATGCCGACGTGGCCGCCGCCGCCGTCGCCGGAGCCCTGCGCGCCCGACGATTGGTTTACATGTCCGACGTGCCCGGCCTGCTCAGCGATCCCAACGACCCAAGTTCGCTCATCTCCACGCTCCACGTGGACGAAGTCGCCGGCCTCAAGACCAACGGCACCATTGGCAAGGGCATGATCCCCAAGGTCGACAGCGCAGTCAACGCGCTCCACAACGGCGTCCATCGCGTCCACTTCGTCGATGGCCGGCAACCACACAGCATTCTTTTGGAAATCTTCACGGATCGGGGCATCGGCACCGAAATCGTGAATCGTTAATCTCACCCCGATGACCACAGCAACTTCACTTTACGAACAATACGTTCTTGGTAATTACGGCCCGCCCAGCACCACCTTTGTGCGGGGTGAAGGCGTCTATGTGTATGACGATTCCAACCGCCGCCTGCTCGACTTTGGCTCCGGTATCGCCGTGACCAACATCGGCCATTGCCACCCGCATTGGGTAGACGCCGTGCAAAAGCAGACCGCCCAGCTCGCGCACATCAGCAACCTGTATGCGCACGAATCACAGGGCCTCCTCGCCGAGCGCCTCGTGAAAAAAGCCGGCCCGGGCAAAGCCTTTTTCTGCAATAGCGGTGCCGAAGCCAACGAGGCCCTGCTCAAGCTCGCGCGCCTCCATGGCCGGAAGCTGTCCGACGGCCAGGAAGCTTTGCGTTACAAAGTAATCACCGCTGAGAACGCCTTTCACGGCCGGACCTTTGGCGGCATGGCAGCGACTCCTCAGGAGAAAATTCAAGGCGGCTTCCGTCCGATGCTCGACGGCTTTGCCCACGGCAAGCTCAACGACTTGAACAGCTTTGCAGACAAGATCGATGATCAGACCGCGGCCATCATGGTCGAGTCCATCCAGGGCGAAGGCGGCATCCAACCGTGCACACCGGAGTTCCTCCAGGGCCTGCGTAAACTGTGCGACGACAACAATCTGCTCCTGCTGATTGACGAAGTCCAATGCGGCATCGCGCGGACGGGCACGTTCTTTGCCTTTGAAGAAGCGGGTATCCAACCGGACGCCATCGGCATGGCCAAGGGCCTTGGCGGCGGCTTCCCCATGGGTGCAGTCTGGATTGCCGAGGCGCATGCCGGGCTGTTTACGCCGGGCTCGCACGGCACGACCTTTGGCGGCGGCCCCCTAGCCTGCACGGCGGCACTGGCCACGCTCGACGTCATCGAAGACGAAGACCTGCTCAGCAATGTTAAGAAAAATTCCGAGCCTTGGATTGCCCGGCTGCAGACGCTGATCCGGTCTTACCCGAACCTCGTGGACGAAGTCCGGGGCCGGGGTTACATGGTCGGTCTCGCACTGAAAACCGATCCGCGGCCCATTGTCGTGAAGCTGCGGGAAGCGGGCCTTGTGGCCATCCCCGCCGGCGGCAATGTGCTACGTTTATTACCTCCCCTGATCGCGTCCGAGGAAGACCTCCAGGCCGCGACCGATATCCTGTTCAAAGTATTCTCCGAGCTGTAAAACGATGAAGCATTTCCTGAAAGTCACCGACCTCACCAACGATGAAATTAACGAGGTCTTTAAGCTGGCTGCCCAATACAAGCGCGAGCGCGCCGCCACCCCCAAGACCCTCGCTGGGCAAAGCTGGGGCATGCTCTTTTATAAGAATAGCACGCGGACGCGTGTGTCGTTCGAGGTCGGTTTGCATGAACTCGGCGCGCACCCGCTGATCCTCAGCGCGAGCAATACGCAGATCTCGCGCGGCGAATCCGTGGCCGACACCGCCAAGGTGCTTTCGCGCTACCTGCACGGCATGGTGATCCGGTGCTACGAGCACGAGCTGCTCGAGCAATTTGCCGAGCACGGCACGATGCCGATCATCAACGCCCTCTCCGACTATTCGCACCCGTGCCAGATCCTTACGGACATCTTTACCGCGGCGGAAAAATACGCTGACGGCGACAACTACCTGGCCAGCGTCCAAGGCCGCAAGATCGCCTTCCTCGGCGACACCAATTGCAACATGGCCAACTCCTGGCTTCTCGCTGGCGCACACCTGGGCATCGACATCGCACTGGGCGGACCGCAAGAACTCGCGCCAGGGCAAGCCGTCATCGACGACCTTGCATCACAAGGCAAGCCGCTCACGGACCAGTTCACCACGGACCCGCTCAAGGCAGCGAAAGATGCTGACGTGGTTTACACCGACGTGTGGGTCAGCATGGGGGCCGAAGAGGAAAAGGAATCACGCCTGAAGCTCCTCCAACCCTATCAAGTCAATGCCGATGTAATGGCCGCCGCCAAGCCGGACGCGCTCTTCATGCACTGCCTCCCCGCACACCTGGGCGAGGAAGTCAGCGAAGACGTTTACAACAGCCCGGCCTCCATTGTTTTTGACGAAGCCGAAAACCGCCTCCACGTGCAAAAAGCGATTCTGACCGTGCTGACGGCTTAGCTGGGCAAGGCTGGCGATCAGAAAAACTCTAAACAGATCTTTTATTAGAAGCGTCTATCTACACTTAGACGGTAAAAGCTGGGGATTTTTCCTACGTCACTACCAAGCAACATACGTTTCATATTACCCTCGTCGAAAATGTCTCCTGCATTAACTTCCATCCAATCCCCATCAAGCTCGCTAGAATACTCAAGCACATAATTGAGCTCGGGCCTAAGAGCTCGATATTTCAGATGAAGAGGAGTATCGGCATCGGAAATAATAGCAATGCCCGTGGCTGATAGATTGAATGCCTCATTGGTTGCATACTGAATCAGCAAATCATCTCCAACTTCGTCAGGAATGAGACCACCAGATTTTAGCCAAAGATGGTAGTTCGGTAGCAATACCAGTTTCCCATCACTCATTCCAACAACTAGACCTCGATCCTGAAGATCTGCCGAGACTTTATATTCAGCGTTAACATCCCCCCCGGAAATCACGGTCTCTGAAGCAGGATATGCAGAACCTGCCGCTAGCTCAAATAACGCGGGCCATTGGGCTGGAATTCCACCGCTCGGAATGGGACCGCCGACAACCTGCCCCTGATCATTTATCTCCAACTCATATTTAAAGCCCGGATAGGTACCTTCCAATGAATCGGAAAGCTCGGCTAGGATTAGGCGAAACTGTTGATCTAATTCAGGATATGTACCGATCAAATTAATGGTTTCCGCCTCATCGTAAGCCAGGTCATAGAGCTGCTCACGATCAAAGTAATGCGGATGGTTTATCCACGCTCCCCCCCATGAGGAAAGGGTCGGTGCAAATGCAGTTTGAGCACCAAAGTGAGTATAAAAAGCAATATCTGGCTTAGTTGGGTCATGGGGCAATGCGGCGTGCGGATCAATCACACCATCTGCATTCTGCTCTAGAATATCATAAGTAATCGCAAAATGTATGTATTTATACCTATCAGCAGACACTAGAGCGCGCGTGACGCCCATTTCCATAAAAACCCATGATCTCGCGGGTGTTACGCCATCAAGGCTATTGCGAAACGAGATACCATCAATGATAGGCCAATCCGCAGTATCAACTTCTGCAAGATCATAGATGGTCGCGGATATATCGACAGCCGATAAGAGTGCACCAGAAGTCGCTCCAGCAGGGATTCCCGGCCCTCTGATTATAAGAGGCACGTGCATACCTTCTTCGTAGATATCGCCTTTCCCATCCTGCGGTAAAGCCCCGCCATTATCCGTAAGAAAGATGAAATAGGTATTATCTAACTTTCCCAATTCATCCAAGTGATCATATACTGCGCGGACTGCGTCATCCATCCAATACAGGGGAAGATGAGCATCCGAGAGGCCAAGCTGTTCATAACTCTCTTTGATTTCAGTTCGTGGAGTCATGCTAGCGGCAATGTAATTTACAGCTGAATCACTCAACAATCCACCATCGGTATTACTCGGATCGCCAGATAGATGGTTCACCAAACCAAATGGACTGTGGACCAAGGTTGAATTGATCGCCAGAAAGAAAGGTTCATCCCCGGGTTCATTCAAAAAATCAAGCGCCGCACTCGTAACCCATTCCATATTATGTGGGCTCCCGCTAATGACATTCCCCCGATAAAGAGCAGCGGCAAAGTCATAACCATGCGCTTTGATTGCATCTTGTAGCACTACCTGATCGTGAGCTAAATCCGCTTGTAATAGAGGATCTCTGCGGTCAGCCGTTGAAGTCAATCGATATGAACCATTGCGAGCGTAGCCATCCGATTTTCCAACGAAACCAGTGCGATAGCCAGCGGCCTGAAGCACGGCCCCCACTGAAGGTGAACCTTTCTGAATCAAACTTGCGAACGCCAATCGACGCTGATTGTAGCGATGGATAGTGTTACTGCCAAAAATGCCGCGATTAGGATAATTCCCGGAATAGATACTATATCGACTGCTTGAACAGACAGAGGCATTCAAATAAAAGTTCTCAAAATATACGCCCTCAGCCCTTAATCTGTCTATCGCTGGCGTTGCCACGATTTCTGGATTCAAAAAACCATATTCATACTCCAACTGGTCATCACTTAGGAATATGACAAAATTCGGTCGAGCATCAGCCAAAAGGCTACCCGCAGCGAAGAACAGCAAAAGAAAAGCGCATATCATTTTGCGAACATACCATTGCTGAAAATAAAACAACCCCAACCCTATATTCATATACTTGATTACTATGTATGACTAATCTGGAATATAAAAGAAAATAGTGCACATATTAGGCGCAAAGCTTCATGCACAATCATTTACTTAATACAGATCCAAGTTTTGAGTACAAGCTTATAGGTAAACTCTGAGAGACTCATTATGCACACCTATCGGCCCATGATCGCTCTTCCGCTTCGTCAAACCCCTTGGGGTTTCTCGTCCCTTTGGCGGACGTGCGGTTACTTAACCGCGTGAGATGCACCGCATCTCGTTTTTAAAAGCTTTGCTTTTATGGCAGGCCCACAGGGACTCGAACCCCAACTAAAGGTACCAAAAACCTCTGTGCTACCATTACACCATGGGCCTAACGTAAGCGCTGTAAACTACATCTGAGCAGAGGCTCGTCAAGCATGGATCGAAAGATTTTTAAAATATTAATCGCACCCCGGCAAAGACGATTACCGCCCAGACCAACCACTCAAATTGCCTTTGCGGAATATACTTCACGATCCTTGGAGCCACCAAGCAGGCCAGTGCCGCGACCACGCCCAGCGTCAGACTAATCGGGATCGAGGTGACATTCACCGTGCCCAGTTGCGCCTGAAAGGGCATCTTGAACAGGTTGATCATGAAAAACAGCCAGGCAGAGGTCCCGATAAAGGCAAACTTCGGCAGCCGCACCGCCATCAGGTAAAACGCCGCCACCGGGCCCGCGGCATTGGCGAGCATTGTGGCCAAGCCACCGCCCACGCCCGTGCTCCAGATGAACCACTTGGCGTGTGGCACCTTGTCCTCACCGGCCTGTTGTTTGCGCAGCATCCACTTGCGGCCAAAGTGCAGCGCGGTCATCATCAGTAGCAGGCACCCCATGACGACGCGAAACTCCTGCGCCGGAATCTGGTGAAACAGCAGCCATCCGGCCAACACACCAATTGCCATCGGTGGGAATAGCCGCCAAACGTGCCCCCAGTCCGCATTACGGCGGTAGATGATGATCGCCACCGTGTCACCGCAGACCAACACCGGCAGCAGGTAGCCCACCGATTCCTTGGCCCCAAAGACCTCCGCAAAAATCCAAATACTGACGTTGCCCGCGCCCGGAAGCCCGCCCTTAGACAGACCTATTAAGGCCGCTCCCAAGGCTGCAAACAACCAATCCTGCCAGCCGATGCCGAGAAACTCCACTAGGCCTCCCCCTTTGCTTCGTCGAAAGCGCCGCCTTCGACGTGAATGATTTTCCATTGCCGCGCATCGCCGACGGGCGGCTCGGTGCCGGTGGCGATGACCTGCAAATCTGGCCCCACCGCGCGCCAAAAGCCTGCGCGCCTTACGGGGTCCAGTTCGCCTAACACGTCGTCCGCCAGCACCACCGGAGCCAAGCCCGTCCGTGACTGAAAGTAACGCAGCTGCGCCAACCGAAGTGCTACCACAAGACCGCGCTGCTGCCCGTCGGACGCAAAATCCCGCGCCGAACGGCCTTTCAGCTTAAAAGCCAGATCATCACGGTGCGGCCCCTTTTGTGTGGAGCCCATGGCCTCGTCGCGGCGCTGCTGCTGCTCCAGTGTTTTCAAAAAATCCTCCGTGGTCGCTGCCTGGCAATCGACCTTGTATTGCAGGGCTGGTGACTCATCTACCCCGCAAAGCTCCGAGTAACACTCGACCAGCGACGCCGACAACTGCTTCACCCCTTGGCTTCTCGCCGCAATCAACTTGACCGCTTCTTCGGCCAGCAAGCGCTCAAACGGACGCCGCGAAGCGGTCGGCGCCTCGTCTTTGAGCAATTTATTGCGATCGCGCAGCGCCCGCGTGTAGCGCGAGAGCGCCTTGAAATAATCTGGGTCAGTCGCGGCCAGGGTGAGGTCGAGCGCGCGGCGACGCAGGCCCGGCGAACCGCGCAGTAGCTGAATATCCTCCGCCGAAAAAACGACCGTGGGAAATTGCCCGATAAAGTCCGCCAGCCGGGTAATTTTCTCGCCGTCGACTTCGATCTGCTTGGCACCGCTGGCGAGCGTCAGCGTGATCTCCGTTTCGCCACGGTGCTCGTGCCGGACTTTAAAAAAGACGCGCCCCTGCGGTTGGTTTTGCCGAATGAGTGGCCGCGTCTCCGTGGTGCGAAACGACCGCGCCGCCGTCACCAGGCCTGCGGCCTCCAGCAAGTTGCTTTTACCCTGCCCATTGGCCCCGAGCAGGAATACGCTGTCCGCCTCCAGCCCGACAGCGGCCAGAGGAATGTTGCGGAAATTCTCAGCGTGCAGGCGCAGCAAATTCATTCAGCAACCAACCTGTTGATGGTGCCCGGTAAAGCAAACAGTATGTTAGTGATATCTAAGCGAGAATAGAGATGAAGCATGGACATGCTCCAGATTACACTTATAGTCTAATACACATACCTCCGATGAAGACACTTTATATAATCGAAGATAACGACATGTTGAAGACCTTGCTGGAGAGATTTATCACCAGCGAAATGCCCGACATGGAACTGCTGGGCATCTCTGCCGATGGCTCTGAAGCGATGCAAAAATGCCTGGAGCTCAAGCCCGACCTGGTCGTTGCCGATGTAGGCATCCCGGAAGTAAACGGTCTGGAAATCCTTCACCTGCTGAAGATGAAGATTCCCGAGACCAAGATCATTATCTACACGGGACGGGTAACTCCTGAGACGATTCGCCTCGCCAACCACGGCCATGCCGATGGCTTCGTCAGCAAGGCTTCCGGTATTGGCGAACTCGCCAAAGCCATCCAGGCAATCGCCGACGGCGAGACCTTCTATTTCAGCGAAGACGTCCTGAATAAGATTCAGGAATAGGCAAGGGCCAGGCAAACGCCTTCCTCGCGGTTAGTCAGTGGAGTTACTATACTTCGCGCGGTTGACCATTTGGCGGCTGAAATCGAATACCTCGGTCTTCATGGGCTGGCTGGGCGAGGTCAAATTGCTGTCGTTTTTGCCGGGCTTCACGACGATCAGGCCTTGATTATAGTCCCACTGCATCCCCGTCTTGGCGCAAATGATGTCCAGCGCGGTGCCTACCTTGATATTGCGTAGTGAGATGGTGAGATTGGGAGCATTTTCCTTGGGCGGCATATAGATAAACTCAACGCCAGTCACGACGGGGCCGGGGTCTTCCTCAAGCGACTGCTTGGAAATGTAATTGAGCACCTCGCCCAATGGCGCGTTTTCAAACTTTAGCTGCGGAATGCGGATGCTTTGCAGCTTCTGGCTGGTTACGGTGTTGGGGTTTACGTCACTTTGGGCAAGGGAGACCGTGGCCAACCCGTTCATCAACAGACCGCACAATGCGGCCAAAAGCATCATCTTTTTTATCATGGCGCAACAAGTTATGGGTTATGCTTAGTCATATAACTTCCCGCCGCGATCTCCACCCCCGATAGCTCAATGATCGTAATGATCTTCATTACCCGTGGTATTTTTCTGAGGGAGGAGACGGCATGAGGCTTGACGCGTTTGGCAAAATTGTCATCGGGTGACACCATGGAAACCACGGAGCAACGGAACTTGCGCTTGGGCATACTCGAGGGCTTGCTGGCGACGCCTTGGATTTTACTGTGCCTGCCGGCCGGCTTTATCATTTCCGCCCTACTAACGCTTTATTACGAAATCTCGCCCGTCGTCTATGGCGTGATCGCGTCCCTGCCCGCCTGGAGTAATGCGCTCCAGATCGTGCTGACCCCGATCGTGGGCAAATTCCTGACTTCGCGCGACCTCGCCCTGGCGCCCGGATGGATGAATCTCGGTCTGTGGGCCGTAATGGCCGCTGTGCTCGGTTACCTGCCACCCGATGACCCCAAGGCCGCCGGTCAGCTGTTTCTGATTTTCTTCGGGCTGGCTTCGCTGACGCAGTCGCTGATCGGCGTTGGCTGGACGGCCTGGGTGCAGCAGTGGACGCCCAGTAAGGTGCGCGGCAGCTATTTTGCCAATCGCAACCGCCTGATCAGCATTGTCACCATTTGCTTCCTGCTTGTGTCGATGGGCATGCTCAACTGGTATTCCGACTCGATCTGGGCCTATCAGTCACTGATCATCGTGGCGATACTTTGCCGGTTTTTCTCGCTGCTTTACCAACATATAATCGTCACGCCACCCGAATCGGAGGGCATGCTCAAGACCGATGGCTGGCTGAAAGACCTGAAGAACCTCCGCCATCACAAGAAGTTCATCCTGCTGGTGATTTTCGGCAGCTGGTGCGGTTTCTGGATGAGCCTAACAGGGCCCTTCATCCCGCGTTTTGTCTATGAGCACCTGAGCATTGCGCCGTGGCAGTTTGCCCTGATCAACATCCTGGCGACGCTTTCCGGGGCCCTCACACTGCCCTTGTGGGGCAAGGTGATTGACCGCCACGGGTGCATCCCGGTGATGATCCTTTCCATGATCATCTGGCAGGTGCAAAATTACCTCTGGTGCATTCTCACACCGAGTATCTCCTGGCTGCTTTACTTCATGTGGATCTGTGGCGGCATCGTGGGCAACGCCTACTTACTGGGACTGTTCAATCTGCTGTTTAAAGTCATGCCGGAGACGGGGCGCACGGCTGCGATCAGTGCCAATATGGCCGTGACATCCGTTGCCTCCGCGATCGCCCCAATGATCGCCGGACAGCTCATCGAGATCAGCGACGACATGGGCTGGTCGACATTGACCGTTTACCGCATTGGCTTCGCCGTCGGGCCGACTGCACTGCTGCTTGGCCTGTTCATCCTGCGCCGCATCAAAGAGCCGGAAACTTACGCCGAGGGCTCGCTCATGGGTACGATGCGGACCGTCCGCCAGATGCTGCAGATACAGGGTCTCAATTTCCTGGCTAACGCCAACTTCGTCTCGCCGATTATTAAGCGGAAGAAATAGGGCCCAGGCACTGCCCGGGAAGTAGGTCCCCAAATTTTCAGTGAAAAGGGATTCATCATAACGCTTGCCGTCTGGGGGAAGGTTTTCCTAGTGTTTGCACTACGATTGAATCTGCTATGGCTCAGGTACTGATAGTTGACGACATAGAAGGCGTGCACGAAATGCTCGACCTCGTTTTTGAGGACACCGGTATCGACCTATTGCACGCTCTCTCGGGAGAAGAAGCTGTTAAAGTGTTCTGCAACAACACCATCGACCTGGTGCTGACGGATATTGAAATGCCCGGCATGTCCGGCTTGGAGCTTTTCTCCGAACTCAAGAGGATGGATGAGCGCGTCGTCGTCGTCATGATGACAGCCGCCGAATCCCGCGATTTTGTGCTCAAGGCTTTGCGCTTGGGTGCCTACGATTACATCGAAAAGCCCTACGACGAAGACGAGCTGATCGCTACCGTGCAGCGTGGGGTGCAAGAGCGCCAACAGCGCTTGCAAGTCGCCACCGCCGATGGTGCCAACCCGGAACTGGTCGACGAAATGCAGCGCCTCAAAGCCGAGCTGGACTCCTACGAGGACACCAAGGCGCAAAATGAGCAACTCGCTGCCGAGCTGGAGATGGTCCGCAACGAGCTGACCCAGCGTAAGCAGCAGGACAAGGAATTGAAAAACAAGCTCACCGAACTGGAGCTGAAAGAAGGCGCAATGAAGACGATGGAGAACGTCATGCGGGAACGCATGGACGCTCTCAAAAGCGCCGAGAAGGAGCAAGGCGGAGGCGGACTGTCCGCGGAAGCCCAGGCCGAGCTACAACGCCTCAAGGAAGAGCTGGAACTGAAGGAAAACGAACTCCAGACCATGGAGACCAACATTCAGGAGCGCGAGCTGTTCCTGCAGGAGAGCGAGGAAAGCCTTTTCGAGAAAGGTCAGCGCCTCCAGGAGATCGAGACCGAGCTGGAACAAATGCGCGAAGACCTCCAAAAGCAAGGCGGTGGCTCGGGTGGTGGCGGCGGAGAAGGCCTCTCCCCCGAAGAGCTCAGCGAGTTGGAAAACATGCGTGCCCAGATCAAGGAGAAGGAAGAAGAGCTGGTTGCGCGGGAAAAATCCCTCGCCAAGACCGAGAAGCTCATTAAAGCTCGCGAGCAATTTTTGGCCCAAAGCGAAACCATCCTTTTTGGCGACAAAGAGGATGAATAAGAAACGCCCCGGTCGAAGTCGCTGTTTGTAGCCCGTTTACTCCCCCCTACAAAACGGACCCACTACGCCATGCATATTCTGTTCGCATTCGACAAATTTAAAGACTCCATGAACGCCTTCGAGGCCTGCGCCATTGCGCAGGAGGCGCTGCTTAAGGCCCATCCCAGTTGGGAAGTCACTGTAGCCCCACTGGCTGACGGTGGCGAAGGCTTTTGCAAAATCCTTACCCGCGCGCTCTATGGTGAGATCGTTTCCAAGCCGATCATTGGCCCCCAGCTAGAACCCATGCGCGCCGAAATGGGCTACGTGGAGGCCACCAAGGTCCCGGCTGCAGTTAAGAAAATGCTCGGCCTGCCCTCTTTCGGCAAAATCGCCATTATCGAAATGGCCCAAGCCAGCGGCCTGGAAGCCATCCCCGAGGCCGCACGCGATCCGTGGATTGCCACGTCGTTTGGCACCGGCCAACTCATCGCCGAGGCCGCCGATGCCGGGGCCAGCGCAATCATCCTTGGCGTTGGCGGCAGCGCCACGATTGACCTCGGCATGGGTGCGCTGGAAGCCATTGGCCTGGAGCTGCTCGACGAGAAAATGGACATGATGGACCACGTCGTCCCGCGCGACTGGGGACAGGTCTCCCGTATTCGTGGAGAAATCTGGCCGCACATCCCTCCCATTTATATCGCCTGCGACGTGCAAAACCCGCTCCTCGGGCCCAATGGTGCCGTCACCGTTTATGGCCCGCAGAAAGGCCTGACACCGGGCGACATGACCAGCTTCGAAAAGGGCTTTGGCGAGATGGCTAAAAAACTCTGTTCGTTCTTCAACAAAGACCGCACCGAGATGATGCAGCCAGGAGCTGGCGCTGCTGGCGGCATTACCTTTGGGCTCAGCGTGGCCTGCGATGCCCAGCTTGTGCCCGGCTTTGACCTCGTGGAAGCCTGGCTCGATTTGAAGAAGAAAATTGCCGATGCCGACCTCATCGTCACCGGCGAGGGTCGCTTTGATTCCTCTTCGCTTCAGGGCAAAGGCCCCGGCTCGATTTTAAAAGAGGCCGCCCGCCAGGGAAAGCCCGCAAAAGTCATGGCCGGCATCATCGAGAGCGGCCTCCAGCTACCCGCCAAAGCCACGGGCAACGTCCTTGCCCCATCCAACTACACGCGCGAGCGCTCCATTGCCGACGGCAAAAAACTACTGGCCAAGAAAGTTTTTGAAGTTTTCTCCCAGTAAAGTTGCAAGGTTACGGCATCTGGGCCGACATCTACGCATATGACCATCAAATGCACTCCTTGCCTTGCCATTAAATTTGCTGCCATCGCAGCCGTTGGACTGACTTTCCTCAGCGGAAAAGTATTTGCCGACGACTGTTGCTCTGCGGAAAACAAAGTAACATCCGTGCCGAGCCTGCAAAAGGATCTCGACGCACGCGCAGACAACTTCGCCCAAACCGCACCTGAGCCGCTGAAGCAAACCTTCAAGAAAGGCATCGAGCACGTCTCGGCCTCTGGCGTCGTCGATACCGCCAAGCGCACGGGCGACACCGCCCCCGATTTCACGCTACCCAGTGCTGAGGGCAAGGACGTCACCCTGTCTAACTTGCTCCAGGAAGGCCCGGTCGTCGTCGTATGGTATCGCGGCGGATGGTGCCCCTACTGCAACCTGCAGCTCCGCGCCATGCAGGGCATTCTCCCGCAGCTCAAGGAAGCCGGTGCGCAGCTCGTCGCCATCAGCCCCGAGACGCCAGACAACTCACTTTCCACCGAAGAGAAGAACGAACTGCAGTTCATCGTACTCAGCGACCAGGGCAACCTCGTCGCCAAGGACTACGGCATTGTTTACACGCTCGATGACGACACACACCGCATCCTCGAAGACCGCCTGAAGCTGTCCGAGTACAACGGCAGCGACTCCAAGGAGCTGCCTCTCACGGTGGCCTATGTCATCAACACCGATGGCACGATCGCCTGGGATTTCGTGAGTCCGGACTACAAGGAACGCGCTGAACCAGCCGACATCCTCGAAGCCGTCCAGGCCCTGCCCGAGACGACTCCAGCGAGCTAAGACCCATACCACAGTTTTAAAAATAACTTCGACAGCCACTCATCCCTGCACAGGGTGAGTGGCTTGCTCGGTTTTACGGATCTGTTTTTTGCCATTCTGCCGGTGTTCTTCATGTTGGGCGCGGGGGGGATTGCGCGTCGGATCGATTGGATTACTAACGCGGGCGAGAAGACCTTGCTTAAGCTGGTCGTCAACATCCTCTACCCCTCGTTTCTTTTTTCCGTCGTTTCCAAAAACGAATCTCTGCGCACCGAGGGCCTGATCGTTAGCGCGGTTTTAACGGGCTTTGTGTTCGTCATGATCGGCTACGCGGTCTTCTACGGCATGGCCCCGCTCTTCGGCATGAAGCGCAACGACGAACGCCGCAGCTTCAGCTTTACGGGCGGTATTTATAACTACGGTTATTTTGCGATCCCGGTTTGCGAGCCACTCTTCGGCATGAATACCACCGGCGTGCTGCTCGTGGTTAGCGTGGGCGTAGAGCTGGCCATGTGGAGCGTGGGCGTGCTGATCATCAGCGGGGAATTTAACCGCAATAGTCTTAAGCGCATTATCTCACCGCCGCTTATGGCGATCATCCTCGCGATCCCGGTAAATCTGTTGGGGCTCACCGAAATGATCCCAGGATTCCTAACCGAAAGCCTCGAACTCTTTGGCCGCTGCGCCATCCCGATCGGCTTGATCATGATCGGTGCCACCATTGCCGACCTGATGTCGCGCGAACCGATTTTCACCCGCCCTTCGGTAGCCATCGGTGCCTGCATTACGCGGCTGGCGGTGATGCCGCTAATCCTGATGTCCGTGTATTTGCTCATTCCCGCACCGCAGCCGTTGCGTGAAGCCGCACTCGTCCATGCCACGATGCCATGTGGCGTATTCCCGGTTGTGTTGGCCAGCGTATATGGCGGACGCACCGATATAGCATTGCGAACAGTGGTGCCAACGTGCTTACTAAGCCTCGTCACCATCCCCCTTTGGATTCAAGTCGGCCTCATTTGGAACGGCTGGAATTAGCCTTAAAATGAGCGAGCGGGTCACAGTCATTTTAACCGTTTATAAACGGACCGAGTATTTGCCGGAAGCGTTGAACAGCGCGCTAGAGCAAACCTGGCCGGATTGCGAAATAATCGTCGTCGATGACTCCGGGTTTGCCGCCGCCCGGGATATCTGCGCGCCTCACATCCAAAGCGGCAAGATCACTTACATTGCCAACCGCGAAAACATCGGCATCGTCGGCAGCATCCTAAAAGCGGTCAGCCAAAGCTCCGGCCAATACGTGGCGATCCTGAATGATGACGATGCCTGGGAGCCGGGCTTTCTCGCGGGCGTGATTCCGCCAATGGTGGCGGATAAAAACTGTGTCCTGTGCTTTAGCGACCATTGGATCATGGACGAGCATAGCGTCGTTGATCCAGAGCAAACCGAGGCGAATACCCAGCAATACCATCGCCATAACAAACCGGAAGGCAAGGTCGCCGACGCCGCGACGTTTACGCTCGTCCACAATGGGGTTCCGCTGGCCATGGCCTCGGCCTTTCGCAAGGATGCCATCGATTGGAAGCGGCTGACGAATGATGTAGCCGGAGCCTATGATTTCTGGATCAGCTGTCTGCTGACCGCTACTGGCAAAGCAATCCACTACGTGCCCCAACGCCTCACGCGATACCGCGTGCATTCGCAAATGGAAACCGGCCGACGTAGCCCCGATAAAAACGACAACCTCGTCTATATATTTTCCCAGTTGCTTACATTGAACGCGTTCCCGGAGCACCAACGCTATCTGCGGGCACAGCTAGCCAGTGCACTGTTTTTAACGGGCAAAGACCGCCTCTACTTCGGGATGCGCCGCCCCGCAAGAGAGCGTTTTTTCGCCGCACTCGGTCAGCGATTTTCACTAAAGCCCATCGCAGGAGTTATTCTCACTGGCCTTCCACTTGGCCTACTGCGGGCATTGAAATTGGCTACCCCGGAAAACGGTCACGATAAGCCGAAGGCGACAGTTGATACGACGCCTTGAAGACCCGGCAAAAGTGCGCGCTGTCAGTAAACCCTAATCGATGCGCAATCTCGCTAACCGATTCCTGCCCGTGCACCAGGGCCGCCACCGCACGCTGCAAGCGACGCCTCTGGTAAAAGGCATTGGGCGACTCCCCCGTGAGCGCACGAATCCGCCGACAAAAATGATCGGCCGAGTAGTTCACACGCTCCGCCCAGTTCGCGACATTACCGGGAGCGCCGTCGTCCAGCGCGCGATCAACGCAGCTAATTAAATGCTGCACCAGCGCATGCTGGATAAACTCATGATCCACTTGAATGCCTTCCGGCAGCGAGTCCACAATCCAGGCAAAGGCCTTGATTAGCGAAGCCTTCATCAGCAAGGCATTGGGCGATTCCAAGCCTGACAGCCGGGCCAATAACTGCAGCTCGCCCGTGACCTGCTGACAACAGTCCGACGGCAAATTGACGTGGATCGGCAGTGCATAAGATCGGTCCGGGAAAAGGTGTTGGCCCAAAAACAGCAAACTCAGTTGCGGCGCTACATCGCGCAAGAGGAAATCCTGCAGCAGCCACTCCGAAAGGTAATACACATTGAAGAGAGACAAATTGCGCGGACTCGAAATTGCGTGCACTTGCCCCGGTGAAACGACCAATAAATCCCCCCTCCCCAACGGGCGCTCACCATCGCTGGTCATGTGCGTCGCGCGACCACTGCGAATCAACACCACTTCGTAAAACTCATGATCATGCGGTGCCACATCATGACGAATTCCCGAGATGCCCGCCACTTTGACTGGATGTCGTTTAGACAGCCGGACTTCCTCCTGAGTTACCGTATGCATCGCCTGCATCACATCGGAAATATACAATGAATATCCCCCAAACATTCAAGCGTGAATCTAAAGCGTTTGCTAATATACGGCATTATGAAAACTACTCTTCCACAGCCCAAGCCCATTGATGTAACCTCAGAACAAATTGCGTTCTATCGCGAAAACGGCTTCGTGAAAATTGAAGGCATCCTGACTACTGATGAAGTCGAGTTCTACCATGCCGAGACACTGCGTATCGCTGTAGAAAACTCACCCGAAAAATCCAAAGACGGGGCCTACCGAAACATCCTCAACCAGACCGTCAACGCCTGGCGTGAAAGCGAGATCATGAAGTCCCTCACGCTTCACCCAAACGTGACTGCTGCGGCTAAAGCTCTCGCCGGCGTCCCTCTCCGGCTCTGGCACGATCACGTGCTAGCCAAAGATCCACACAACGGAAAGATCTCAGCCTGGCACCAGGACCAGCCCTTCTGGCCACATGCCCAAAGCCCGAACCCTCTTTCGTGCTGGATGGCACTCATCGACGTGCCCGAACGCCGAGGCTGCATGTCCTTCATTCCGGGTGCTCATCGGCGGACGGACTTGGCCATGCAAAACCTAAACGACTCCCGCAAGCTGTTCTCTGTCGCACCGGATTTAGAATACGCCACCAAGATCACCGTGCCGCTTCGCGCCGGGGATTGCACATTCCACCATGGCCTGTGCCCTCATATGGCAAACGCCAACGACACCGACGAATACCGCATTGCTCATGTCGCAATTTTCATGGATCGCGATACGGTTTACGACACGACTTTAAAAGGAAAAGCCGGCCGCCATGTCTTGACGGACTCACTCAATTTATCCGTCGGCGACCGCCTCGACAACGCCGAGTTCTTCCCCGAAATCTAGTCCGATCTGCGCGGCAAAAACGCCAGGTAAATCGGCACACTCAGGAAAAGCAAAAACATCGCGTTGTGTACCAGCTCGTTCTCCGAACCCACCAACGCAAACATACAGTAAGCCATCGCCACAAAAGTCACGACCCAGGCCCCAACCCGACGCCATCCGTGAAATGCTCTTGCGCGACAGCTGATCAAGAACGCAACGGCGGAATATAAATACGGCAGCAGCGTTAAAATAATCGCCGTGTCGATGATCTTGTTAAACTGCTCGGTCAGTGAGGGCGAAGCGGTCAGCAAGACAATTGCCGTCATCAGGGCAGCCGATATCACGAAGTTCCACACGGGCACGCCATGTCGATTCGCGCGCCCGTATACACGCGGAAAAATGCCATCTTTCGCGGCGGACTCCGCCGATTGCGCGATGGTAAGCGTCCACCCCACCAGTGAGCCACTGGCCTTCAAAATCGCCGCAATGCCAATCACGGTCGCACCGATAACCCCAACACATTTCTGCACCGCGACGCTGAACGGCGCATCACTTTTGGCGAGCTCCTCGGCGGGGATGATTCCCATCAGCACCGTGCAGGTACTCACGTAAAGCACGGTCGCGATTAGCAAACCCAGCAGGGTTGCCAGCGGCACATTGCGCTTCGGATTCTCAATGACCCCCGAGGCCACCGAGGCGCTTTCGATCCCGATAAACGCCCAAAGAGCAAAAGTCGCACTCGTCGTCAGCGCCGCCATTGGAGCCTTATCATGGGGATTCCAGCCACTGAGAAATGTTTCTACATCAAACCAAAACCAGCCAAACAACGCCACGCAGGACAGCGGTATAATCGCCAGCGCCGTGCTCCACCCCGTAACAATCCCCACGAAGCGCGGGCCGATAATATTACAAACCGTCGCCACCCAAATAATCAGCACCGTGAAACCCGCGCCCACCCATTGGGATTTCAGCGCCGGGATGAACAAGGTGAAGTAGCTGGTCACCGTCGTCGCAACGGCGATGTTACCGACCAGATTCGCAGTCCAGTAAACGTAGTTGGTTTGAAAACCCAAATATGGCCCAAACGTCGAGCGCGCGTAGGCATACGGTCCGCCGGGCTGCGGATCAGTCGCTCCGAGATAGGCGAACATCAGCCCGATCGCCCCTGCTCCTAGCGCAGCCACAAGCCAGCCCCAGATCGAAATGCTACCAATGCCCGCCATCGTAACGGGCAATAGGAAGATGCCGGTGCCGACCATATTTACGGTCACCAGCATCGTGGCCATGAAGAGGCCGAGTTTTTTATTTCCGGAAACGTGCATGCAGAGGCGTCACCAAACTGTTCAGCAACGACAGCCTCCGCAAGCAGAATACGGACCAAAGTCTGAGCTTGGGTAGTATGTCAACGCGGATCGCCCGCTCAACGAATGGTGCGGCTTGCCCAAACGCAGTTAGCAGCTAAATACTCCAGCTAATCCGGCTCTCGATCGTATAGGAGCCTGGCACCAGCGTTACTTTCTCGCCGCTGAGCACATAGCTCTTGGCTGGGTGCGAAAAGTAATTTCGGTAACGCGGATCGGCGCTCACATCCACTTCCTCGACGGTCAAACCAGGCAGATTACTTTGCATCGCAGAGTTGATCTGGTATACTTTGGGATATCGCTGTGCCTTCGGGTGTGGTGCACCTTGCAGGATCTCCAAGCGAACGCTATCGAACTCAATCTCGCCACTAACTTCCAGGTGGTCGATTCGTTCAAAGAACCCGGTGCCAAAGTGGTACTCCACGCGAACAGATACTGGCCAACCCAAGGCCTCGCCATGCCTTCCACAGAGCTTCGCATATTTGACCGTGTAACGCCAGTTATCGCCTTCGGCCTGCAACTTCGTCGACTTCGGCCACCACGCGGGCCAGCCTTTTTCCTCACCAATTTGAAACTCCGGACAAAGCGCAGGCACAACGTCATTGCCCGTCACCCACTCGAACAGTCCTGGCAGGTAAGGCCGCGGCAAGCTATCGCCAGCCATAGTAGTGGGGCCGCCCATGATTGGCATTTGCCATTTCATGTGGTCATCACTCCAGACTAAATACGTAGTTCGACGCTCGACACTCGTGATAATTTCACGGCAGTCAGCTTTGCATGGCAAAGTTTCCAGCTCGTTTTGCGGCAACGCCTCATCAATGCGCGCATAGTTCTCAAGCTGGAGGAAGTAGCGCCACAGGTCCCACGTCATTGGCAGCGTGGTGCGATAGTTATAGCACTGGCGATTCTCATCGCGAAAGAGGAACCATTGCCCTCCCTCATCCCAGAAAACATCCTGCATGTATTGCGTTAGTTCGCGACATGCGCGGCGAGACCAGGCGGCATCCTCCGCTGAAAACCATCCCTTGCTCAACAGCTGTTCCAGATACGAGATACACTGCAATTGCCCGAGCACTCCACTACTCCGGCCAAAGAGCCAGCCTTCACCCTGCGGACCGATAAAGCTCTTGAGCAATTCAAAATAACGCATCGCGTGCACCTTGAACTGCGCCTCGACTTCACGGCGCACAACATGATCGACGGGTAAAAACTCGGACAATCGCAGCGCGAAGTTAATCGTCATAAGCCCGTAGTTATTGTAGTCACCACTGTTGGCCGAGTCGTCGAAGTAGCCCGAGACTTCATATTTCTTCACGAGCTTATCCAGATGCGGAAGCACCAGGGCCGGGTCGTCTCCCCACAAGACCGAACGACCCATGCGAAGGCTCGCATTGAAGACTTCCCAATTGTGCGGGAAGGCACGGGTCACGCGCAGCGTCTTCTCCACTTTAGCACGCTTTGCATCGCAAAGTTTCCCGAGGATGGGGTGCTCGGGCGAGTCGGGCCCGAGCATGGCCAAACCCATTGCGGCAAAACAACCCTTGAGCGTGTCCATCTCTTCCCAGCGGGAAATCAACGCATGCGCGATTTGCACATAGTCGCGCCCGAGCAAATCCCCGGGCTGCACTCCACGCACGCGATACATCTCGCCAATGCAGTAATAGATGTTGCCATCCGAGAGCTTGCCATGGCTTTCGTCGATTCGCTGATAACCAGCATCGTCGATCGATGCATTGCAGGTAGGGCCGAGCTTATCGGCAATTGCGGCGTAGATTTCCGATCGCTTCATGGGGGAGATGGGGTTCGGCGTCTATCGGTTGCGGATAATTTCCTGATAGGCGTAGTAGGATTCCTTTGGCGTGCGCTCGAGCGTATCAAAGTTGCAGAAGATCATGCCAAAGCGCATTTCATAACCCTTGGCCCACTCGAAGTTGTCCATCAACGTCCAGCCAAAATAACCGCGCACATCCACGCCGTCTTCCTCGCGTGCCTGCACGACGGCTTCCGTGTAGCCGCGGATAAAGTCCGCACGGAAGCCGTCACTGATCGCGGACTTCTCGTCGTTGTCGGCGACGCAGCAGCCGTTTTCGGTCACATAAATAGGCAGCTGGTTGTAGCGTTCGTATACCCAGTTGAGCATTTTACGAATGCCCCACGGCACGACGAACCAGCCATTGCTCGTTTGCAGCCAGTCGGGATCACGGCTCAGGAACACCTGCTGATCTTCATCAATGCCGCCATTGCCTTCGTCCCCACCGACGAGGTTTGCCGTCGGCTTTTCACGCGATGCAAAGTGTGTCGTGTAGTGGTTGAGTCCAAGGAAGTCACATGAGCCCTTGAGCATTTCTTTTTGCTCGGGGGTAAACTTCGGCAGACGGTCACCCAGACGCTCGACCATGATTGCCGGGTATTCGCCGAAGACGACGGGATCGGTCAGCCAGCCATAGAAAAACTCCAGCGCTTCTTGCGCGGCAGCCTTGTCTTCCGGCTTATCGGTCAGCGGCTCGCGGAAGTCGCAATTGTTCGCGATGCCGATCACACCCCAGTCACCCTGGCGGAACTTCTGCACCGTGAGGCCGTGCGCGAGGCAAAGGTTGTGCGCGGCGATGTAAGGCTCGGTGCGCGAAACGCGACCCGGCGCAAAACAACCAATGCCGTGGCCGAGAACGGCGGAGCACCAGTTTTCGTTGAAGGTCATCCAATGCTTCACGCGGTCGCCAAATGCCTTAAAGCAAACATCCGCATATTCGGCAAAATACTCGGCAGTCTCATAGCTCAGCCAACCATCGTTTTCAAACTGAAGCGTGGCGGGCAAGTCCCAGTGGTAAAGCGTGATGAACGGGGTGATCCCCTTGGCGAGCAAGCCGTCGATCAGCTTGTTATAAAACGCGATGCCCTCTTCGTTTACCGCGCCCTTGCCCTGCGGCAAGATGCGGGACCAGGCGATCGAAAAGCGATAACCCTTCACGCCAAGTTGCGCCATCAACTCGATGTCCTCCTCGTAGCGGTGGTAGTGGTCGCAAGCAACCGCGGAGGTGTCGCCATTGGCGATCTTGCCCGGAGTGTGCGAAAACACATCCCACGTGTTGAGGCCTTTGCCGCCTTCGAGCCAGGCACCTTCGATTTGATGGGCGGCAGTCGCGACGCCCCAGATGAAATTTTCGTTACTCATTGGATCAGGAATTTTAAAAATGGAGGGCGATGCTCCGTCATCGCCAGCATCCTGCTGGACCGATAGATTTGCACATTGTGCAAATACCACTCATACATGGCGGCGACGACGGAGCGTCGCCCTCCAGTGTCCAGGGATCGATTTGCGCTTACAGGTTCTTATCAGTTACAGCACCTTCGGAAGCGGTCGCGACGAGCTTGGCATACTTGGCCAAGACACCACGTGTTTCCCGGGGCGGAGCTGGTTTATAGGCCTTCATGCGAGCGTCGTATTCCGCATCGTCGATGAGGAGGTTCATCGTGTTCTTCACGGCGTCGATCTCGATGAGGTCGCCGTTCTTCACGATGCCGATCGGGCCGCCCTTTGCGGCTTCCGGCGTGATGTGACCCACGTCAAAGCCATGGCTGCCGCCGGAAAAACGTCCGTCGGTAATGAGCGCCACTTCCTTGATCAGGCCGCGGCCGGCCACCGCGGAAGTCGGGGAAAGCATTTCGCGCATGCCCGGGCCACCAACGGGGCCTTCGTTGCGTATCACGACCACATCGCCGCTGACGACGTCACCCTTCAAAATGCCGACTAATGCTTCTTCTTCACCTTCGTAAACCTTGGCCACGCCCTTGAAATACGTGCCTTCCTTACCGGTGATCTTACCCACTGCGCCGCCGGGGCACAGGTTGCCGCGCAGGATGCGCAAGTGCGTGGTGGACTTCATTGGCTGATCCCACGGGCGGATGATGTCCTGCTCGTCCGGGTAGCTGCCATAGGGCTTCACGTCCTTGAGACTTTCGGCAACGGTCTCACCAGTCACGGTCAGGCAATCACCATGCAGGAGGCCACGGTCGAGGAGCATCTTCATCATCGGGCGGATACCGCCGATGCGGATCAGGTGACTCATGCTGTAGCGACCGTAGGGCTTCATATCGGCCAACAGCGGAATGCGTTCGCCGATTTCCTTGAAGTCGTCGATGGTCAGCTCGACCTCTGCGCTGTGCGCGATGGCGAGCATGTGGAGGATTAAATTCGTGGAACCGCCGAGCGCGAGACAGGTGGTAATCGAGTTAATGAAAGCCTCGCGCGTCATGATATCGCGCGGCTTGATGCCCTTCTCCAACATGTTGCAAACGGCAGCACCGGCGTTCTCGCAGTCCTTGCGCTTGGCTTCACCGATGGCGACTTGCGCGCTGCTGCCGGGAAGGCTCATGCCGAGCGCTTCGATCGCGCTGGCCATGGTGTTGGCCGTATACATACCACCACAGGAGCCCGGGCCGGGGATGGCGTATTTTTCAACTTCCTTGAGTTGCTCGTCGGTCAGTTCACCCTTGGCGTGCTTGCCCACGGCTTCAAAAACGGAAACAACGTCCATCGGGTTGCACTCCTTCTCGTCGGAAGGCAGGAAGCCCGGCAAAATGGTACCGCCGTAAACAAAGACTGCCGGGCGGTTCAACCGCGCAATGGCGATCATGCAACCGGGCATATTTTTGTCGCAGCCACCGATGGCCACGAGGCCGTCAAAGCCCTCCGCCGCAACGGCGGTTTCGATGGAGTCCGCAATCACATCGCGCGAGACGAGGGAGTAGCGCATACCCTTCGTGCCCATGCTGATGCCGTCGGTGACGGTAATGGTGTTGAAGGAGACCGGCTTGCCGCCAGCCGCGTCAATTCCCTTACGGGCGTACTCAGACAGTTCGCCGAGGTGGACATTGCACGGAGTCATGTCACTGGGCGAGCTAGCCACCGCAACCTGCGGCTTCTTAAAGTCCTCGTCTTCGAAGCCGACAGCGCGCAGCATTGCGCGGGCCGCAGCGCGGTCCGTGCCATCAACAACGATCGAGGAGTGTTTGCGGGAGTTTTCTAAAGCCATAGCCCGACCAGCATGCGAAAACCCGCGCTGGCGAGGCGAGTCAAAATTTCAATGCGCTTGCCCAAACAAACAATGAGCCAGCCTACGTCATGGATCACATCCGTCTGGCTAACATTGGCCCTGATGATTTATCGAGCCCCCCTAACAGCATATAAACCCAACTTAATTTCGGCTGCGGCAGTATCAATAATCGTAATTCAAAACGCCTAACAGGATATTTTTCATTGCAATTACAGGATGGATCAACGATACATTAGCCTTCAACATAGGCTTAACCCCCTGTTTCCATCTATGACTAACATACCCCCATCACTCTTCTGGCGTGGCTTAATGCCAGCAGCAATTATAACTTGTTTTGCCACCGCTTCGGCTTTTGCCGCTGACGTCGCTTGGATCGGCCTAAACTCCACAGCCGAAAGCCTCGCTACCGACATTAATGACGGAGCCAACTGGGACTCGGGCACGGTTCCCACCACCGGCGACACCGCGATATTCAATTATTCAGGGCTCGACCAGACGAACACCTTCAAAGGTGACCTGTTTATCAGCGCGGCGGACACAAACTTTAACCCCAGCGGCCTGACGTTTAACAGTAACGTCGACCCCAACAGCTGGGCGCAGGAGATGGACCTGTATCTCGACAAAAGTTTGACGCTGACTGATGGTTTCAGCTTCTCCGGATATGGCTCCGGCGGGGGCTCCGGCCAACAGAATGACCGTTTTCGAGTCGGCACCCAAGCCTCCGGCGTCACGCTGGACATCACCTCATGGACAACTACAGGGCAAGCGCCCGGTTGGGCCTGGTTCAACCTGGGCGCGGGCACTGGCGTCGCGGGCACCGCGTTTAACTTCACGGGAAGCAGCTTTACCTTTGCAACGCCAGACAACAGCCTTTCCCAATCCATTAACGGGGGCAAGGCAACTGAAGATGCCGCGCTGATTGAAAACCCAAGCTGGAACTTCACCAATGTTGGCGGCACGATTAACCTAGAATCGCCCAACAACCGCACCTCCGGCACCATCGGTCTCGGGCTGGTCCATCTCAATGTGCGCAGTGACCAAACCTGGACCGCCGAAGAAACGGCTTTTGTAAGCATGACGGGCTCCACCGGCTCAAGTGGCAACTCCGGCAAATTCATCGTCGGCTCCATTGATGGCGGTCGCCTCGATAACCTCGGTGAGCTGGACATCAAGCTCTACAGCACCTCTCAGAGCTCGTCACTCGCCACTGCAATGCAGCTCCACGGCGGCACCTACGGCAGCTTGCAATCCCAAGGCGACACCAACACGGTCGCGCGCGTTCAAGCCATCAAGATGAATGACGACGTCAGCCTTATCGGCAGCGCCGTGCTGTTTAATGAGCTCGGCGAAGCCTATGACTCTGACTACGGTTTTGCGCTTCGCCAAGTCGCGTCTATCGGCACCCAGCAAACGGACTCCCAGAACTTCTACACCCAGGGCTTCACACTGGACATTTCCAAAGGCATTCTCCTGGAAGACCTATCGTCATCATCACAGGCAGGGCGAAATCTGAAGCTCTTTATGGAAAACAGTAATGTTTCCATTGGCGGCGATGTGCTCATGACAGGTGACGCCTACCGCTTGCCAGGCGGCGGAGATGTAAACACAAATATCGGCCTCGATGGCGGCGCAAACGGCGCTAACGTAACCCTCGGCGGCAGTTGGATCGTGCACACCGTGGCGGCCAAGGGTTCCAGCAACAACTACAACCTGAGCACCTCCACCTTGACCATGACGGGTGGCGATGGTGCGGAGTCTAAAACCTGGGAAGTGGGCGACGCCTCCTCGACGACCGGCGTTCAAGCGCAAACGTGGTCTGTCGCGACCTTCAACATTGGCGTTGATGCAGGTGACACGTCACACATCAAGCTCGTCAATGAATTCCTGAACGATAATCCGTTCGTTAGTGATCCCAATATCGACAAGATCGGGGAAAAGCTGATCGCCGGTGCCCTGAATGTTCGCGAGAACAGCTACCTCGACGCCAACTTGGGTGAAGCCAATGTTGAGGTAGCCAGCCTTCTTCTTGAAACCGGTGCCACGCTCGATTTGAACACCGGTTTGACGCTAACCGATGGCCAAAACATTGCGGGCTTTGTCGGCCTGGGCGACTTGACCTCCAGTTGGAACACCTTCTCCGGCCAAGTCATCGATAGCAGCAACCCGCTCTTTGCCTTCAGCGCAGTTTATCTTGGCGGTTCGGATGAAACGGTCTGGCAGGCAGCACTGGTTCCCGAGCCGGGCACCTGGGCCTTACTCGCGGGTTTGGCTGGCCTCGGCTACTGCATCATTCGTCGCCGCAAGTAAAACCTCGGTCTCACTAAACAATTTCAAAGCCGTGCTTTCCATGTGGAAGCACGGCTTTTTAAATATCCACGCCCAAGCCGAAGGAAAGCGTGACGTCGCTCTTCTCAGGCGTCGAACCGTCGCTGAGCTGCTTGGGATTCTGCACGCGGTCCATTTGCAACATGACGAATACGTCGAAAATCGAGGTCAGCTCATACTCCAGTGAAGTGACAACGTGCTGCGTAAACAGCCCTGATTCTGCATTGGTCAGGATCCCCTGGTAGCTGAGCTTGTACTCCAGATCATCCGTAATGTCCCAATCCAGCGTGGTCGAGAAGATTGCGGCCGGGCTTTGCGCAGTGCGACTCTCCCCGGGCTGCACCTGTGAATACTGATTATACTGGTAGGCCGGACCTGCCTGAACTTCCCAATCGAAGTCCTTGCTGTCGATCACCTTGTAACCAATACCGGCACCGGCCGTTAGCTGCACATCCAAGTTCTGAAATTTATCGCGGTAGAACTCCACGTTGATCACCCGGATAAACAGGCGCTCATCAAAAAAGTAGTCAAACTCCGTGCTTGCCCGATGATTGTTGGCCGACTCGGAACCATCGGTCTTTGTGTAGTTTCCGAGATAGTCAGACTTCCAGCGCGTGCTGACGGTGCGGCGGACGGCCTCAAAATTCGCCGTGTAGCGGGTCTCGTCCGTATTGCCGGTTTGGAAGTCAAGCCCGAGCTTGCCCTCCAGTTCCCAGCGGTCCCATTCATTTTTATAAACTGGCGTGATCGACACCACTTCTTTTCGTGGCGCGGTTTCACCGGTATCTTCGAAGGTGATGACACCGTCGACCATAACGACTTTCCCCCGGTGGACCGTGCGGTTATCCAAACGGACTCCCATGGGCTGCCGGAAGCGAATTTGCTTAATGTCGCTCCAATCGATGTCGAGATCGCCCAGAATGTCGCTGTCGAACTCGACCGAGTCATCGTACATGTGGGAAAACTCGCCCTTGAGCCATTCCCCGGAAGTCAGCTCGATCCAGTCAAACTTCGTGTCGTCCTTAGCACCCGGCGGCATCCAGTTCTCGCTTTTATCCTCGGCCAATACAAAAGGCGCGAGCAATACCGGAGCCACCAAAACAGCTCCGCCACGCAAAATATTCTGAATCATCCGTCCCACGATGGCAGATCGAAACGTCTCTAGCGGGTGTGTCAAACGTCGATTCCCTCTTCGCGTTAAAGTCCATTTCCCGGTTGCAGAAATCCCGCTCCTGCACAGGCTTGAGCCATGGCGCAATTTTCCGAAGAAACCTCCGAAGACGGCTCATTCGAACGACAGGAAGACGAGTTCCGCCAATGGGTAAAGCCTGGCGGCGAATTTCCACCCGAGGCCGGCCGTTATCAACTCTACATTTGCAAGGCTTGCCCCTGGGCGCACCGTAGCTGGATCACGCTGCGGCTGATGGGGCTGGAGCACGCCGTAGGCATCAGCGTCGCAGACCCGATTCGCACCGATGACACCGGTTGGGCCTTTCGCGAGGGCGACGGCCATGGGCCGGATGAGGCCGAGGGCTTTCAGTTTTTATCCGAGGCCTACCGACTCTCTAACCCCGACTTCAAGGGCCGCGTAACGGTGCCCGTGCTGTGGGATAAGCAGACCCGCCGCATCGTTAACAACTCCGAGGACGACATCTGCCGCATGTGGGCTGACGCCTTTCGCCCGCTGGCCAAGCACCCCGTCGACCTCTTCCCGGAGTCCATTCGCGACGAGCAAGACGCGCTCAGCGAAATGATTTACGAAAATGTCAACAACGGTGTTTACCGCGCGGGCTTCGCCGACAAGCAACCCGCCTACGACGAGGCTGTCATCGCCCTGTTTGATGCACTCGATAAGCTCGAAGACCGCCTTGCCCAGGGCGGTCCGTTCCTCTTTGGCGAGCGCATTGTGGAAACGGACTGGCGGCTATTTTGTACGCTGATCCGATTTGACGCCGTCTACCACGGGCATTTCAAGTGCAACATCCGCCGCATCATCGACTACCCGAATCTCCAAGCCTACATGGAGCGGCTTTACCGCGAACCAGGTATTGCCGAGACGGTGAATTTCGATCATATAAAGCGCCATTACTACGTGACTCACGACGACATCAACCCGACGCAGATCGTGCCCCGCGGACCACAAACCGTCATCCGCGAGTAGGAAACGCGTCAGGTTTGCCGCCACTCGTCGACGAACCATGCCATGAAAAAACTGCTGCTCCCACTCGCCTGCCTTTGCGCAATCTCCGTCCACGCCGCCACCATCAACGGCGAGATCGACGTGGACGAGCTGCCCAGCGCCAAGCGCTCCTCCAACCGCTACCAGCGCGGTGCCGCCGAGCAACCAGCCGCCCCGCCCGAGTCGATGGCCGTCGTCTACCTGCTGGGCGATTTTCCGCAGGCAATGTGGGACAACGTGCCGAAGACCTCCGAGCTGATTCAGCGTGGCCTACAGTTTGAGGTCAGCGTGATGCCCGTCACCAAGGGCGCGATGGTCGTCTTCCCCAATGAGGACGAAACGTTCCACAATGTCTTTTCCTATTCGCCCGAAAAAAGCTTCGACCTCGGCCGCTATCGCAAAGGCGAAGAGCCGGGCACCGTCGTCTTCGAGGAGCCGGGCGAGATCGCTGTTTTCTGCGAGATTCACCGTCACATGCGTTCAACGATTCTCGTGCTCGACACGCCAGTCTTCACCACAGCGGGCACCGACGGCACTTTCGCACTGGAAAACGTCCCCGCTGGCGAATACGAGTTGGTCGTCTGGTATGGCCCGGGCAAGACCAGCCACCAGCAAATCTCCGTCCCCGCCGACCAGGAAACGCTGACCGTGCAACCCGCCGCGCCGGGCGAGTAACGTATGCCGGACGCCGACGCCACCTTCTCCCGCCCACCGCTTTGGCACCGCTTCAGCTTCCGGCTAACGATCGCCATCCTCAGCATCGTGGCCGTAGTGACGCTCGGCCTGCTGATGCTTGTCCAGGCGCGCTTCAACGCCGCCTACCGCGAGTTTGTTGAGGACCGCTTCGACGACCAGATCAAGTCCTTTGAAAAGCAATTCAACCTGCGCCGCGGCAAGTTGGAGCAAAACATCATCACCGCCTCGCAGTATGCCGTGCGCCCGCAAGCCGCGCTGATGTCCGGTGCTGCCGACCGCGCGTATCTCGACTTCAGCGTGGAACTGGAGTCCTCCCTACGCTCGGAAACCGGTGGCATGGGTGACGCCTTTTTCCGCCTCTTCGATGCCGAGGGGAATATGCAAATCCCCACCGAGAACAACGCCGGTCAAGTCGCTGGCGTGAGCGAAGTGCAAGTTGCCCGCCTCTTGGAGACTTGTCTGGTGATGCCCCCAGCAGACGCCGACCTCGACCACTATTTCAGCCTCGGCTACGTGAGTTTCCCCACACCCGATGAGCCCAGCCTTTACGAGGTGCTCGTCGCGCCCGTTTACCTCGGCGGCGAGATCAGCGACCACAACTTCGTTGGCTGGATCGCACTGGGGCAATACCTCGGCAGCGACATGCTCGACACCGAAAGCGAGACCATCGAGAGCGGCATCTTCGCCGATGGGCATCTTTTCTCGCAGTCGATCCCCGACAGCGCCGATCCCGACATCGCGCGCATCATCGCCAACCACCACGGCGGCGCGCTGCCGGAGTATCGCCTCGACAGGGTCAATTACCTGGTCTTCACCTACCAGCTCGAATCCACCGTGGGCATGCCCGGGGCCTGGCGCGTGCAGCTCTATTCGCTCGCTGGGCTGGAGGCGCTGGTCGAGCGCATTCGTCAGCTTGCAGTGTGGTTCCTCGGCGCGGCGCTTTTATTCGGGCTGGCGCTCAGTTACTTTGTATCGCAAAGCTTCGCGAGTCGTATTGAAAAATTAGTCGGCGTCATGCGGCAGATCGGGCACGGTGAGTTCGACGTCAACCCGCCGCCCGGCAAAGACGAACTGGGCCAACTTTCCACGGCGATCAAAAGCGCCGCAGACGAGCTCGCGCAGAAGGAGAAAATTCACCAGGTGCTCAACATGGTCACCGATCCCGCCGTGGCCGACGAAATGCTCGCGGGCAAGATTGAGCTCGGCGGCGAAGCCCGCGAAGTGGCGACACTGTTTTGCGACATCCGCGGCTTCACGCCGCTGACCGATGGCATGGACCCGCGTGACGTCGTGGAGCTGGTCAACGGCCACATGGGCGTCATGTCCGACCTCGCTTCCGAGCATCAGGGCGTCGTCGATAAATACGTGGGCGACGAGATCATGGTGCTCTTCGGCGCGCCCCATGCCTACGGCGACGACTGGGTCAACGCCGTGCGCTGCGGCCTGGCCATGTGCGCCGTCCGCGCGCAGCTTAATGCAGCCGGAGACCGCGTGATTAACATCGGCGTCGGCATTGGCGCGGGCGAGGTCATCGCCGGGCGCATGGGCTCGGACACCCGCCGCAACTACACGGTGCTGGGCGACCGCGTAAACCTCGCCGCACGCCTGTGCTCCAAGGCTGGCCCGGGCGAAGTCATCATCGACGAAGCCATCCGCAACCGCCTCCCCCCGACCGCCGTCGTCGAACGCATTGACAGCGTCCAGCTCAAAGGCTTTAAGGACCCGGTGCCCGTTTTCAAAGTCATCTCTGTGGAATAACCAATGCTTCGCTACACGCCACTTCTCCTCGCCTGCGCCAGCCTCTCGGCGACCAACCTTTTCGAGCCGCTGGACTACCTGAGCAACAACCTCTTCTACGAAACAGAGGACGGCGTGTTTGCTATTCAAGGTGGTGGCTCGGTGGAAATTTCGGGCTACTATTTTAATCAGGAACCGGTTGGCTTCGTGTTCCCCAATCCACCGACGGACCACACGCTCTTCAGCCCGCGGTTAACGCTGGAGGCTGATGCCTGGCTCGGCGAACGCCTGTCCGGCTCGATCAAGTTTCGCTGGGACGACGGCATCGACCCGGGTTACTCCAATAACTCTGTCCGCATCGACGAGCTGTTTATCGACGCGGCCATCGCGCCCGGGCATTTCGATGTGCGCGTCGGTCGGTTTGCGACGATTTTTGGCAACTACGTGCCGCGGCAAAGCGCGTGGGACAACCCCTTTATCTCCCCGCCACTGGCCTACGATCAGGCGACCAGCGTCACCGACAACGTCGCCCCGCCCAACGCGACCGCCTTTGCCAACCGCCGCAACGCCAACATCAACGGCCACACGTGGATTCCCATCATCTGGGGGCCGGTTTACACGCAGGGCGCAGCGGGCTTTGCGAGCTGGCGCGACTTCGATCTCGCCGTGTCCGGCACCAACCGAGCCCTCTCCTCACGCCCGCCGGTTTGGGACGACTACGACTGGAGCGACCCGACCTTCACCGGCCGCCTTGGCTGGACGCCCGTTGCCGAGTGGAACGTTGGCCTGTCCGGCGCGTTTGGCGCGTATTTAAAAGACAGCACGCAGGCCACCCTGCCCGTCGGCACCCACGTGGGCGACTACGACCAGGTAACCGTTGGCCTCGACGCCACCTGGGCCAGTGGCCCGTGGCAAGTCTGGGCCGAGGCGCTGTTCTCCGAGTTTGACGTGCCCAACGTCAGCGACCCCGCGCAGATCTACAGCTACTACGTCGAGGGCAAATACAAGATCACGCCCCAGCTCTACGGTGCCCTGCGCTACGGCATGCAGTTTTACAACAAGATCGACACCCCCGCAGGCAAACAACGCTGGGACTACGACGTCCTCCGCGCCGAAGCCGCCCTTGGCTACAAGTTCAACCGCCACGCGCTGATCAAGGTGCAGTATCAATATCAATACCAATTCGCCAACTTCCAAGACGGCGAAAACCAGATCGCCGGCGAGCTAGTGATTAAGTTTTAAGGCAAGTTAGGACGCAGTTTTTTAACCACGAAGGACACGAAGAGCACGAAGGACCTAGAGGCAACAATTTTAAACTCACGCTAAGACCCAAAGACCCCAAGTGATTTTTCTAAAACATCATTTGTTCCTGCGCGTGAATCATCCGGTTATCAATTTGCTTCCCGTTCTTCCCGATCTTCCTGTTAAAATCGCGCCATATCAGCTTCGTGCTCTTCGTGTCCTTCGTGGTTTAAAAAATCATATTGCTGGCGCTCAACCCATCGCTTCAATTTCCACATGCCCATTGACGCACAAGGCGCGTTCTCGCACACTTTCCCGGTGACGGCCGACATGATCGACCGGCAGAACCACGTTAATAACGTCGTCTATGTGCAGTGGATGCAGGACGTCGCCATTGCGCACTCCCGCGCCTGCGGCGGCTACGCGGCGATGGAGCAAGCCGGCGGCACTTGGGTCGCCCGGGCGCACCACATTGAGTATCTCAAGCCCGCTTACCTGGACGACGTCATCACTGCCCGCACCTGGATCTTCGACGCGACCAAGGTGCGTTCACGGCGGCGTTATCAATTTCACCGCGTGGCCGACGGTGCGCTCATCGCCCGGGGCGAGACCGACTGGGTTTACATTGACGAAGACACCGGCCGCCCCATCGCAATTCCCGAGATAGTCCGGGCTTGCTATCCCGTGCTGGAAAACGGATAGTTTATCGCAACTTTGCATTGCCAGAATGAATGCGCCCAACCAATACGCACAGCCCGACCTACCGCAACAGGTGATCGACGAAGCCGCCCTGCGGGAGGAGGAGCAGTTTGCCGAGCGCGCCGAGCTGCTGACCCGCGGCAAGCTGATGCCCCACCTGGAGAAGAAGTATCAAAAGAACCAAATTTGGGCGCTCAATATCTTTGCCGACACCGCGGTGCAGGTCTCCGAAATCGAAGCCGCCACTGAGCCCCACGGCCAATACGCCCACGCCACCTGGAAGCTGAAGCACACCAACCAGCCCACCGGCGGCGAGGCGCTGGCCTTGATGTTTCTCGGGCCACTGGGCTTGCTGATCGGCCTCTTTGGCCAGCGCAAGCGCACCGCCGAAATCGAATACACCACGATCCACCGACTTCCCGATGATCAGGTGAAATTCTGGCAACTCAAGCGCGGCGGCTACGTTACGGGGAAAATCGTCGGCCTGCTGGCGGGCATTGGTGGGATTATCTGGACAATCGTTCAGATCGCCATCGCCGCAAGCAAGCACGCCGCCAAGACCGAGCAATTCATGATCCTGCTACCGCTGGCAGTGACCATTGCCGGTTTCTGGTTCATGTGGTGGTGTGACCGCCGCACCCTGCCCCGCATGCTGCGCATCTACAGCGGCAAGAAGTTTCAGCTGAAGTCACTGCGTCTCTTGGAGCCGCAACAGCCCTCGGACATCCGTTAGCAGCGCTCACGGCCTCGATCAGCGTCGCTAATTCTGGTGAAGTAAGACTTGAACTCACCCCTGCGAGGGTCATTACTAGGCTGTTTTCGCGAAAATGAAAATCCCGCAACACGCACCCTTCAGCGAACCGCAACGCAGCTCGCTCAATCAGATTCTGCCGACCCTTAGCGATCAGCAGACCACGTGGTTGAGCGGCTTCCTGGCGGGCGCCCAATCCGCTTCCGGCGCTCCCGCCGCTGCGCCTGCCGCCAACACCGCGCCAGCCAGCATCCCGCTGACCATCCTTTACGGCACTGAGAGCGGCAACGCCGAGGAGCTCGCCAGCCGCGCCAAAAAGGCTGCCGCCGCCAAAGGCTTCAAGCCGAAGACCGTCGACATGGGCGACTACAAGACGGCTGATTTTGCCAAGGAAAAGAACCTCCTCGTCATCTGCAGCACCTGGGGCGACGGTGAGCCGCCCGACCGCGCCGTGCCGTTCTACGAGTTCGTCATGGGCGACAAGGCTCCCAAGCTCGAAGGCGCACGTTTCTCCGTGCTCTCGCTCGGTGACACCGCCTACGAGAAGTTCTGCCAGACCGGTAAAGACTTTGACGAGCGCCTCGAAAAGCTCGGGGCCAAGCGCTTCCACCCACGCACCGATTGCGACCTCGACTACGAGGGCCCGTTCCAGAAGTGGCTAGACGGCGCGCTGCACGACCTGAGCGAACTCGCCGCACCTGCCGCGGCTCCCGCAGGCAATAGTGCCAGTGCCTCCCTCGCGCCCACCGCTCCGGCCATCGAATACGGCAAGAAGAACCCCTTCCCGTCCGAGCTCAAGGAACGCGTGCTGCTCAACGGTCGCGGCTCGATCAAGGAAACCATCCACCTCGAGCTGTCACTCGCCGGCAGTGGTCTCAGCTACGAAGCTGGCGACGCCCTGGCCGTCATCCCGACCAACTGCGCTGACGATGTTGACCACGTCATCCAGTCCGGCAAGTTCAAGGCAGATGACACCGTCCCAGCGCCCGACGGCAGCGAAGGCCCGCTTAACGAAGTCCTTACCCAGTATTACGACATCACCGGGCTCACGAAGAACATCGTTAAGAAATACAACGACCTGGCCAAGAGCGACGAGCTCACCGCTCTCCTTGGCGACAAGGAAAAGCTGCAGAATTACCTCTGGGGCCGCCAAATCTGCGACCTGCTTGCGGATTACCCAATCGGCCTGCCGGCGAAGGACTTTGTCGGCCTGCTGCGTAAGATGCCGCCGCGTCTTTACTCCATCGCCTCCAGCATGAAGGCGCACCCGGACGAGGTCCACCTGACCGTGGCCGCCGTCCGCTACGACGCTTATGGCCGCGCGCGCAAGGGCGTTGCCTCGACTTACCTGGCCGACCGCGTGGCCGTGGGCGAAACCCTTCCGGTATACACCCACCACAACAAGAACTTCAAGCTCCCCGGCAGCAGCGACACGCCGATCATCATGGTGGGTCCCGGCACCGGCATCGCGCCGTTCCGCTCCTTCGTGGAAGACCGCGCTGCCGACGGCGCTAAGGGCAAGAACTGGCTCTTCTTCGGCGACCAGCGCTTCTCCTACGATTTCCTCTACCAGCTCGAATGGCAGGACTACCTCAAGGACGGCATCCTGACCAAGCTTAGCACCGCCTTCTCCCGCGACCAGCCCGAGAAGATCTACGTGCAACAGCGCATGATCGAGCAGGGCAAAGACATCTACGCCTGGCTCCAGGACGGCGCACATTTCTACGTCTGCGGCGACGCCTCCCGCATGGCGCACGACGTCAACGAAGCCCTGATCACGATCCACGAGCAGCACGGTGGTCTCTCCCGCGACGCCGCGGAAGCAACCGTCAAGCAGCTCCAAAAGGACAAGCGTTACCAGCGGGACGTTTACTGAGATTAAAGAGAAAATTAAAAATTAAAGAGCGGCCGGACGATGTGTTCGGCCGTTTTTTTGTAAGCATGTAACAAGCATCGCATTCATTAGGCGCGACTCTATCTGACTAAGGTAGCGCAGGCGCGTCCCCGCGCCGCACCCCATGCTGACGGAATTTGAATCAAGCTGCCCAAATAGTAGGCCGAGTCTCCATTCGACTTCGCTCAAGGGAGGCCAGCCAAACCACCGCGCTGGAGTGGCCGCGTTCCGTAGCACAGGCGTCCCGCCTGTGTGGTTTCAGACAGTTGGAAATCGGGACACAGGCGGGACGCCTGTGCTACGGAAATGCGCGCCTTCAGCATGAAAAATATCCGTTTTGTTGTGGCCTCCACGCCGGTTTTCTGACAGTATTACGGACGTAAAAGTCGGCGCGCCAGACGATCCCCGAGGCGCTTAAGTATCGCCGACTGCGCGACCAAGCGTCGCCGACTGTAGCACGAAGCGTCGCCGACACTTCTCCGGAGCATCGCCGACGCTTCGGCACGTACGTGGTAAGGGTTTGGTCACGAACAAGTGGTTGTTTGCGGCAGAAACAAGGGTATGGTTGGGGCAGGACCAAGTGGATGTTTGTGCGAAAACCGCCAATGGCGTATCTACCGGAAACAAGGCATCAGCAGGTTCTCGATAAGGCACAATCCACTGAATTAGTATTCAATACGATTAATCAACATGATTCCTTGACCAGATATAGCTTAGGGACCAAACTCGTCACATGAGTCACCCCAACCCATCCGGCCATAGTCCTTCGATGCGTTCAATTATACCGTTGGCCTGATAACATGAAATTTTGCGCCGTAATAATTACCGTCCTTCTACACTGCCAAAACGTCTTCGGGACAGGTCAAGTCCCCGATATTCTGATCCTTAATGGAGAAGAGAGAGGCATCAGGACAAACCCTCTCAATCAATGGTTCGAATGGACCGGTGAAAGAACCGATTTTCTGGAGTATTTTCAAGAGGGTGAATGCAGCGCTTGCTGGCGTGGATATATTGCGACCTGGAAGATAACGAACAACAAGCTATACTTGGAAAAAATTCAAAATTTTGACCAAGACAAAGTCATGCCGTTAACTGAGATATGGCCAGAACAAGGGGACGAACCTGTTTTCGCTGAATGGTATTCCGGCCTCCTATCGATACCCGAAGGCGAGTTATTGAACTATGTTCATATGGGATATTCGAGTATTTACGCGCGAGATATGCTATTACGGGTCGACTCAGGAATTATAGTAGATCGAAAGGTTCGAGATAATCGAATCTGGTTTTTAAAACGACTGTTGGGCGATGATGGTGCAGTCTACAATTTCCCTGATGTAAAACTACCGGATATGTCATTAAAAGAAGCAGTCGAGTGGACTTACAAAGTCATGTTCGAGTATACTACCGAGCGCGAAGACTTGGAAAAAATGATTGGGTTGTTAAATATTGAGTTTAGCTATCTAAACGACTGCGGCAGTCAGACAGTTTCAGGGTATACCGAGAAAAACGTACCTCCCTACGATGCTTTCGAACATATTGCTCAAGCTGCAGGCTGCAAAATGAAGGTGATTGCAACAGAAGATGGACTCATCTTACAGTTCGACAGGGCGAACTAAATCGCACCATTCAACCCCCCTATGCCATACGACGAGGCCAGCGCAATCGCGCCGGCAAACAAGACCCAGGTTCCGGGTTCCGGGACGGCGGTGAGGGTCATTGCTCCGAGGTAGATGAAGCCGGTGTCTTTGTCGTTGTTTGGGCCTTGGGTAAGCGCCAGTTCAATCTTGCCGGACGCATTGGGCTGATGCCGGACGTTCGATCCACAAGCGCCTAGTGCCAAGCAGCCATGGGAATTTCCCCCAGTGAATCGGCGTTGTCATTGCGGTGAAAATTGCTGGGATGGCAGCGCACAATACACACTCTATGCAACCAATCATTCTGCCGTCCGGGCTCGGACGTGATTTCTGGGTATGGGGCGACCGATACTCTTTTAAGTCAACCGGCGCGGAAACCAACGGTGCGCATGCGCTGCTCGAAATGAACGTCAACCCCGGCTCGGGCACCCCACCCCATCAGCACCTGGCCGAAGACGAAATGTTTTACGTGGTCGAGGGGCAGTTGACCGTCAGCGTGGGCAATGAGCACATCGTCGCCGGACCGGGCAGCTACGTGGCCGTCCCCAAAGGCGTGACGCATGCCTGGGCAAATGAAAGCGATGACGTGGTCAAGGCGCTCGTATTCCTGGTCCCCGCCGGCTTCGAGCAATTCCTGATGCGCATTGGCGAGGAGATCACCGACGCCAACCCGACGCCTCCCCCCGTCACCGACGCGATGATCCAGTCCGCCATCGCCATTGCCGGCGATTACCACATGAAGGTGGTGGAGTAGCGGACGACGCGTAACGATTGCCTCTGAGCAAGGTAGCGCACGTTATCCCTACGGGCACAGCATTGCCTCTGAGCAAGGTAGCGCGGAGCGTCCCCGCTCCGCAAGCAGCGCCAATCAGCAACATGAGTTCGCTTGAGGACATGGGCGCAACCAAACCTTGATAGGAACCTTCGAACGTTCACCTCAATTCTTGCGGAGCGGGGACGCTCCGCGCTACCTTTACCAACGAGATGAAACATGCCTGCGAGGGACCCCCATCGACAAGCTCATGGCAGGTCAGGCTCCACATCTTGCCGAACAGAAAGCGTCGCCTAAATATAATACATCGGCCCGGCGTCGCGGGGCATGAGGTCGCGGATGGTGATTTCCTTGGCGCGCGCTTCGAAGGCGGCACCGATCTTGTTCAGCGACTCCGCCACGAG